>NZ_FO538765.1:606250-909375 GCF_000968135.1 Magnetospira sp. QH-2
GATCAAGAGAGGACAAGCAAAAACATGACCGGGATGTCGCGCACCATCCATTTGGCCGACGAGGCCGCCACGCGAGCCCTGGCATCGACCTTGGCGGAGCGGGCCAAGCCGGGCGACGTCATCGCCTTATCGGGGACCCTAGGCACTGGAAAAAGCGTTTTTGCCCGAGCGTTCATTCATGCGCGGGGCTGCCGCGAGGAAGTTCCCAGCCCGACCTTTACCCTGGTCCAAATTTATGACCTGCCCGACGGCGCCATCCATCATTTCGACCTCTATCGTCTGGCGGCCCCGGATGAGGCCTGGGAGCTGGACATCGAGGATGCCTTTGCCGAGGGAATCAGCCTGATCGAATGGCCGGAGAATCTGGGCAGCCTGCTGCCCCCGGCGCATCTGGCTCTGCGGCTGGAAATGGGTGAGGCCGAGAGCGCACGAAAAGCCATCCTCGCCGGTCATGGGGACTGGCGGGATCGGCTAGAAGGGCTGTAACGGGAATCGTTACTTTTTAGCCGCGCGGCTCATCAGGAAATAGACGAATCCAATGACGATGACCACGGTAGTGGCCACGGTCCCCAATCCGAAAAATAGCGCTTCGTTAAAGCTGACGACTTCCTGCATGATACCCTCTCCTTTCGAATGTCTGCCATTGCGGATAGCCCCAGCATATCAACAAACAAGTAGTCCGCCAACAATTTGTTATAGTGTACCCGTTCTCCGGCGTTGCCCCCTGGGCTTGGGCTGGGTACAAACGGTTCACGAAGGCGGTACAAGAGCGGGGAGCCGGTGACCAGAGATCAGACCATTACGCAGTTCCTCGACCGTGCCGGTTGGCACGATGCCGATCGGCGCCCGCTGGCCGATGACGCCTCGTTCCGCCGCTATGATCGTGTGACCCTGGGCGAGCGCCGCGCGGTGCTCATGGATGCGCCTCCGGACAAGGAGGATGTGCGGCCGTTTCTACGGGTGGCAAGGCATCTGACCGGCCTGGGACTCTCGGCCCCGGAAATCTTCGCCGAAGAGGCGGATCACGGCCTGCTGCTGCTCGAAGATCTGGGCGATGATACCTATACCCGGCTACTGGCCAGGGGGGGCGACGAGGAAGCACTCTATGCCCTGGCGGTGGACCTGCTCATTGCCCTGCACCGCCATGCGCCCACCGAGAGCCTGTTTGACGGCCTGCCGCCTTATGACGACGAGACGTTGATGACCGAGGCGTTGTTGTTGCCCGACTGGTACAGTGCCGCACAACAGGGCACGGCACCATCGGACAGCCTTCGGGACTCCTACCGAAAAGCTTGGATGAAAGTCCTGCCCCGGGTCCGCCTACAGCCCGACACATTGGTGCTGCGCGACTATCATGTGGATAACCTGCTGCAATTGCCGGATCGCGACGGGGTGGCCGCCTGTGGCCTGTTGGATTTTCAAGATGCCCTGGCCGGCCCCCCGGCGTATGACGTGATGTCCTTGTTGGAGGACGCCCGGCGGGACATCGCCCCCGACCTTAAACAACGCATGCTGAATCGCTATGGAGCCGCCTTCCCGGCGCTTGACCGGGCGGCCTTCGAGACCGCCTTCACCATTCTCGCCGCCCAGCGCCATGCCAAGGTTATCGGTATCTTCACCCGACTCTGTGTGCGCGACGGCAAGCCGGTCTATCTATCCCATATTCCAAGGGTCTGGCGGCTATTGGAAGCGGCGCTGGAGCATCCGGCTCTGGCCCCGGTCGCCCAATGGGTGGATACTCATATTCCGCCGAGCCAAAGAGGGATTCCCCCATGTCCGCACGCGACACCATGAAACCCCTATCCCACGGCATGGTTCTGGCCGCCGGATTGGGCCTGCGCATGCGACCAATCACCGAGACTCTTCCGAAGCCTTTGGTGCGGGTCGCCGGGCGGACCATGCTCGATCACGCCATTGACCGGATGATCGAAGGCGGGGTCGGCAACGTTGTGGTGAATATGCATTATCTGCCGGAACAGGTGGAATCGCATATGGCCGGCCGCGATGACCTGGCTGTCACTCTGTCCGACGAGCGCGGCCAATTGCTGGAGACCGGCGGTGGCGTGGCCAAGGCCCTGCCTTATCTGGATGACGGATCGGGGAGCGGCTTTTTCGTCGCCAATTCCGATACCTTGCTGCTCAATGGACCCATACCGGCCTTGGCCCGCATGGGCGAAGTCTGGGACCCCGACAACATGGATGCCTTGCTGCTGGTGCATCTGTCGGCCCATGCCTTCGGCTATGACGGAGTCGGCGATTTTCTGGTCGATCCCGTGGGTCGGTTGGAGAGGCGCCCGGAAGGTGAAGTGGCGCCTTTCCTGTTCACCGGGGTGCAAATCCTCCACCCGCGTCTGTTCAGCAATGTTCCCGAGGGGCCTTTTTCCCTCAACCTGCTATATGACCGGGCCATCGAATCCGGGCGGGCCTTCGGGATCGTTCATGACGGAGAATGGTTCCATGTGGGCACTCCCGATGCCCTGAACGAAGTGGAAGTCTTCATGGGGCAGCGCTTCCCTGAAAGCCGCCGCCGGTGAGCGAGGCGCCCTCCCGCGTCCTGACCATCGGCGCCGGGCGCCCGTTCGTCGATGCCCTGGCCGCTGGATTGTTGCATCAAACCGATGGCGACCCGGCTATCCTCGCCGACAGTCTGGTTCTGCTCCCCACGCGCCGCGCCTGCCGTGCCCTGCGCGATGCCTTCCTGCGTCAGGCCGGAGGACGTCCGTTGCTATTGCCCCGGCTGCGCCCCTTGGGGGATGTGGATGCCGATGAGTTGGCCCTGGGAGACGATGGCGAGTCCTTGGGCCCCGCCATGGCCGATCTGCCACCCGCCATTGATCCGTTGCGACGACTGCTGTTGTTGACGCGCCTCGTTCAGGGACTTGAAGGGCCGGAGGCAGCGCCGGACCGGTCGGCACGGTTGGCCGCCGAACTGGCGCGGTTGCTCGATCAGGTACAGACCGAACGGTTGGATTTCGCTCGATTGGAGTCTCTGGTGCCCGACGAGTTCGCCGTCCATTGGCAACAGACTCTCACGTTTTTATCCATACTGACCAAAACATGGCCTTCGGTGCTGGAGGCCGAGGGAACATTGGACCCCGCCGACCGTCGCAATCGCTTGATGGCGGCGCAATTGACAACCTGGACTGACCACCCTCCGGCTGGACCGGTGATCGCCGCCGGCACCACCGGGTCCGTCCCGGCCACGGCGGACCTGCTGGCCCATGTGGCCGCCATGGACAAGGGGTTGGTGGTTCTGCCGGGTTTGGATCGCACACTGGATGAGCCGACCTGGGCCGCCCTTGATCCCCCCCATCCCCAGTATGGGCTGAAGAAGCTTCTGGACCGATTGGGCCTGGAGCGGGCAGCGGTGGCCGACTGGCCACAACACGAAGCCACACCCCAGCATGCCACTCCCGATCGCCAGGGATTGATCCATGAGGCCCTGCGTCCCGCGACCACCACCGAGGCCTGGCGCGACGTGACACCGCCGGATTCCAGGCTTCTGGACGGTGTTCGGCGCATCGACTGCCCAACACCCAAGGAAGAAGCCGCGATCATCGCCTTGCATCTGCGTGAAAGTCTGGAGGCCGTGGAAACGGGGCAGACCGCCGCCCTGGTCACCCCCGACCGTGCCTTGGCCCGGCGGGTGGCCGCCGAACTGCGGCGCTGGGGGGTGGAGATCGACGATTCGGCGGGGTTGCCGCTGGATCAGACGGCGCCCGGCGGTTTTCTGCGCCTCACCGCCCGAATGGTGGCCGAGGACTTTGCGCCGGTGGCCTTGTTGGCGGCACTCAAGCACCCGCTGGCCGCTGGAAATCAGTCAGTCGGAGCGTTCCGCCAATCGGTGCGACGCATGGAGCGCGAGGGCCTGCGGGGCCCCCGACCCGAAGGCGGGTTGGCGGGGCTGCGCGCGGCCTGCCCCGAGTCGGCTCTCGTTATTGACCATATGGAAAAAAACGGGCATTCCTTCAGTAGCCTGTTTGATGGCGGTGCTCATTCCCTGTCCAATTTATTGCGCGCCCATGTGGCCCTGGCCGAGGCCCTGGCCGCGACCGACGAACAACCCGGTGCCGACCGTCTATGGGCGGGAGAAGCGGGTGCCGCCCTGGCAGATTTTGTCGCCGATCTGGATCAGGCGGCGGATGTGCTTGAACCCTTGGCCGCCAACCGCTATCCGGCGCTGTTGGATGTGCTGATGGCTGGACGGGTGGTGCGCCCGCAACGGGGGCAGCATCCGAGACTGGCCATTCTCGGTCCGTTGGAAGCCCGGCTGCAACGGGCCGACCTGCTGATCGTCGGGGGACTGAACGAGGGGGACTGGCCCCCCGAGACCCAGGCCAACCCCTGGATGAGCCGTCCTATGATGGAACGATTCGGACTGCCCCTGCCGGAGCGGCGCATTGGCCTGTCGGCCCACGATTTCGTGCAATGCTTTTGCGCCGCCCGGGTGGTGCTCACCCGCAGCCAGCGGGTGGACGGCACCCCAACGGTACCTTCGCGCTGGCTGCTGCGTCTGGAAACCCTGCTCGGCGGCGGCGAAGGCGAATCGGTGCTGCATGGCGGGTTGGACTGGCTGCACTGGCAGGCCAAACTGGATGAGCCCGCCGCCTTCAGCCCCGGCGAACCTCCGGCGCCCAAGCCGCCGGTCTCGGCGAGACCGCGTCAATTGTCGGTGACCCAGGTGGAAACCTGGATGCGCGACCCCTATGCGGTTTACGCCCGCCATATTCTCAAGCTGCGCGCCCTGGACCCGCTCGACGCCGATCCGGGCATGGCCGACTACGGCACCTTCATCCATGGGGCCCTGGATGCCTTTATCCGTCGATTCCCTCCGCCTGGATCGCTGCCCGAGGAGGCCGAGGCACATCTGTTGGACCTGGGCCGGGAGGCTTTCGGCAGTCACATGAACCGGCCCGGCGTCTGGGCCTTCTGGTGGCCTCGGTTTCAGCGCATCGCCGCCTGGTTCGTCACAGCCGAACAGGCCCGCCGGGATGCCGGGTTGCAGGTTTCCCATACGGAAATCAAAGGAACCTTGGTGGTAAACGGCCCGGTATACCCCTTCACCCTGACCGCCACCGCCGACCGTTTGGATCAATTGGCCGACGGGAGCCTTGCCTTGATCGACTACAAGACCGGCACCGTGCCCAGTCAAAAGGAAGTGGCCGCCGGATTCGCCCCGCAACTGCCCCTCGAAGGCGCCATCGCTCAGGCGGGCGGCTTTCCCGGCAAGGGAACGGTGTCGGCGCTGGAATACTGGGCCCTGCGCGGCTCGGCAAAGGAAGGCGGCAAAACCCAGGCCGCGGGCAAGGAGCCCGCTGGACTCATCCAAGAGGCTCTCGAAGGTCTACACAAGCTGGTGGGCACTTATCAGTTCCCCGAGGCGGCCTATCCGTCCATTCCCCGGCCCGACGTGGCACCGCGTTATAGCGACTATGAACATCTGGCCCGCCGTCGGGAATGGGCCACCAGCGACGTAGGGGATGGGGAATGAGCGTCGCCGACCCCAATATCGCCCAGGGACAAGCCGCCGATCCTGGCGCGTCTGTCTGGGTCGCCGCCTCGGCGGGCACCGGCAAAACCAAGGTGCTCACTGATCGGGTGCTCAACCTGCTGCTGACCGGCACGGCGCCCCACAAGATCCTCTGCCTGACCTTCACCAAGGCCGCCGCCGCCGAGATGGCCACCCGAGTAGCGGAGAAACTGGGCCTTTGGACCCGCGCCGACGAGGAAAGCCTGGAGAAAGATTTGGCCAAGCTGCTGGGTCGCGCGCCATCAATGGGGGAACGCGTCCGGGCCCGGCGGTTGTTCGCTCTGGTGCTCGACGTGCCCGGCGGTATGCGCATCGAGACCCTGCATGCCTTCTGCCAATCCGTGTTGCGCCGATTTCCCATCGAGGCCGGACTGGCGCCCCATTTTACCGTCATGGACGACCGCACGGCGGCGGAACTGCTGCTGGCCGCCCGCGAGGCCGTGCTGGCCCGAGCCCGAGCCGGAGGGGACGAAACCTTGAGCGAGGCCCTTTCGCTCATCACCGCGCGGGTGCATGAAACCTTGTTCCCCGAGTTGATGGGGGCCCTGGCCTCGGAGCGGGGCCGCTTGCGCCAGTTGCTGGACCGCCACGGCAATGACCTGGAACAGGTCAATGGGGCCCTTCGCGCCGCGCTCGACCTAAGGGAAGGCGAAACCCCCGAGTCTCTGATTGCCGATGCCTGCCAGGATGAGGCCTTGGATCTGCTAGGATTGCGGCTTGCCGTGGAAGGATTGACCAAAGGGTCAAAAACCGATGCGGATCGGGCGCGCACCCTGGGCGATTGGCTGGCCCGGAGACACGATGATCGGGTACGGGCTTTTTCGGCCTATCGTGGCCTGTTCCTGACTCAGAAAGATCAACTGAAGGCTCAAAAGAGCATCGTCACCCAGTCGGCCATCAAGGCCGCCCCCGGCATCGACATGATCTTGATGACCGAGGCCGAGCGGATTTTCCAACTGGATGGTCGCATGAAGGCTGCCGGGGTGGCGCAAGCCACCGCTGCTTTGCTGCGCATTGGATCGGCCTTGCTCGATTTCTACGGCAGGCTGAAAGAACGCCGGGCGTTGCTGGATTATGACGACCTGATTCTGATGACCCGCGACCTATTGCGTCGGCCCGGTGTGGCGCCCTGGGTATTGTTCAAGCTGGACGGTGGCCTGGACCATATGCTCATCGACGAGGCGCAGGACACCAACCCGGAGCAATGGCAGGTGGTTGAGGCATTAACCGATGAGTTTTTTGCCGGAGACGGCGGCCGGGATGGTCGGCGCACGGTATTTGCCGTCGGTGATGCCAAGCAATCCATCTACAGCTTCCAACGGGCCGACCCGAAAGGCTTTGAACGCATGCGGGCGTTGTTCCGCCGCACCGTTCCCGATGCCGGACAGGAATGGCGGGAGGTGGACCTGACCGTATCGTTTCGCTCCACCCGGGCGGTGCTGGCAGCGGTGGATGCCATCTTTTCCCGCCCGACGGCGCGGGCCGGGGTCGCGCCCGAAGACATCGCCGTGCATCACGAAGCTTTCCGTGAAGACGCGGGTGGACTGGTGGAGCTTTGGCCACCGGTGACCCCGCGGGAGGAAGATCCGCCCACCGCCTGGAAACCGCCATTGGAACGCACCACCGGTGGGACGCCGCGTTCCCGTCTGGCCCGGCTGGTGGCCCGGCGTATCGATACAATGATCCATGGTGAGGTTCTGGAATCCCAGGCACGCCCTATTCATGCCGGAGATATTCTGGTGCTGGTCCGGCGACGCGGGGCCTTCGTGGAAGATCTGGTGCGCGAGTTAAAGCGCCTCGACGTGCCGGTGGCCGGTGTGGACCGCATGGTGCTGACCGATCAAATGGCGGTGATGGACCTGACCGCCCTGGGCGATTTCCTGCTGCTGCCCGATGATGACCTGACATTGGCGACGGTGCTCAAAGGCCCGCTGGGTGGCCTGAGCGAGGAAGACCTGTTCGACCTGGCCCATGATCGCCCCGGCAGCCTGTGGGCGGAACTGCGCCGACGGGCGACGGAACGCCCCAGCTTCAGCGTTGCGCACGAGCTTTTGACCGGCCTGTTGGCCAGAGCCGATTTTACGCCGCCCTTTGAACTGTTTGCCCATGTGCTCGGCCCGTTGGGGGGGCGCAAGAAGCTGCTGGCACGACTGGGCAGGGAAGCCGACGACCCGATCAACGAGTTTCTGTCCCAAGCCGCATCGTTCGAGCGGGATCATGTGGCGTCGCTACAAGGATTTCTGGCTTGGCTGCGGGCCGGGGACACGGAGATCAAGCGCGATCTGGAAAATGGCGATGGCCAGTCGGTCCGGGTGATGACCGTTCATGGCGCCAAGGGTTTGCAGGCCCCCATCGTGTTCCTGCCCGATACCTTGCAGGTGCCCGCCAAGACACCGGCCCTGCTCTGGCCGGGCGAAGGGGAGTCGCAACTGCTGTTGTGGGCCCCGTCCAAGGCCTCTAGCGATGCGGTCTGTGATCGAGAACGCGATCGGGTGGCCGCGGCCCGTGATGCCGAGTATCGGCGATTGCTCTATGTGGCCCTGACTCGGGCCGAAGATCGGCTCTATGTCTGCGGCTGGGAAACCAAGAATCGGGCGCCGGAAACCTGTTGGTACAATCTGGTCCGCGACGGTTTGGACGGTGTCGCCACGGCGCTTGAAGACCGCTTCCTGGCCCAGGCGCCGGAAACCGAATCGGCGGAAGTCTTGCGCTTGAGTTCGCCACAGACCGCCATCGTTGATGCCAGGGAAACCGGATCCGCCGTTTTGCCGCCTCTGCCCCTGCCCGACTGGGCGGAAGCACCGCCGCCTGATGAACCAGACCCACCGCGTCCGTTGATCCCATCGCGTCCCGATGACGAAGAACCGCCGGTGCGCGCCCCCCTGGGCCGCGACGGTGGCATCCGTTTCCGGCGCGGGCGTCTGATCCACCGGCTGTTGCAGGCGCTCCCGGATCTGGATCCGCAGGCGCGCGACGCGGCGGCCCGGCGGTTTCTCTCCGGCGCGGCGCGACACCTGAGCGAGGAAGAATGCCGCGAGATTATTGATGAAACCCTATCGGTTCTGGACCATCCGGATCATGCCGCCCTTTTTGGGCCGGGAAGTCGGGCCGAGGTGCCCTTGGCCGGACTGATAGGCGGGCGGGCGATCTCCGCCCAGGTGGACCGGTTGCTGGTCACCGAGGAGGCCGTATGGCTGGTGGATTTCAAATCCAATCGCCCTCCGCCGACCCGCGCGGAGGATGTGGCCCCTCTCTATCTGCGGCAAATGGCGGCCTACCGCGCGTTGTTGCGCGAGATCTATGGCGATCGTCCGGTCCATGCCATCCTGCTGTGGACCGACGGGCCAACCATGATGGCATTGCCCGAAGACCTGATATGCCGTTACGCACCTTGACGGGGAGGGTCCGGCTGCCTAGATTCGCACCAGATTCTTTTGTGCGACTCTCCGGGCCGCACCGGACCTCTTGTCGATGGATGGAAGAAACGCATGACCAAACAAGTCACCGATACCTCGTTCGATGCCGATGTGTTGAAATCCGGTACCCCCGTTCTGGTGGATTTCTGGGCTGAGTGGTGCGGTCCCTGTAAGCAGATCGCCCCGGCGCTCGAGGAACTGGACACCGAATTGGGCGAGAAAGTCATCGTTGCCAAGCTGAATATTGATGAAAACCCCTCGGTCCCAGCCAAGTACGGTGTGCGTGGTATTCCCACCTTGATGCTTTTCAAGGGCGGCGAGGTGGCGGCCACAAAGATCGGTGCCCTGCCCAAGGGCAAGCTTTTCGAATGGGTCGAATCCAACCTTTGACCCCCATTTTATCCCAAGAAAAAACCCCGCCCCTTCGGCGGGGTTTTTTCTTGGCTATGTAACGATTTTCGCCGCCTCTGTGATCCCTATCACTGTCTCCTTCCAGCCATGTGATATCATTTTGATATCGAAACGGTAAGCCTGAAAGGGGGCCCCCAATGATCCAGAAACGACCGAACAACGAACTCGGCACCCGGATCACCGTCGCTGGCGGCGAGGGGATCTCCTGGATGGGAATTCAGCAAGGGCAAGGCATTGATATGGAAAAGGTCTGCTGCCTGCTGGCCATGGGCAATGCCGAGATGCGGCGCATGGTACATGCGGTCCTGAGCCGTGAAGGAATGGGAGCCATCCAGGAATCCTGGGATGTGGAAACCACCGAAACCCAACTGAAAACAATGTCTCCAGACCTGATCATCGTGGACGCCGGGATCGCCGAATCCATGAGTGAAGCAACTCATATGGTCAAAAAATTGCGTCTGGCGGCGTTGTCCTCCAATCCCTATGCGGTGGTTCTGGCTTTGATGGCCAACCCGTCCTCCGAAGAGGTCATGGCCTGGGTCAATGCAGGGGTTGATGATCTGGTCGCACACCCCGTGTCCCCCAAGGTGCTGCTTGATCGCCTGTCCATTCAGGTGGAGGCGCGGCGACCTTTCGTCGTCACCAGCGAATATCTCGGGCCCGAACGGCGCAATCGGCAGCGCCCGGGCGTGAGTATTGAACAGATTGCCGTACCCAACACCTTTGGCGAAAAGGTGCGCGGGACCTATGACGGGGAATCCATCGACGAACAGATCTCTGACATGGTGAGCCACCTTCGTACCAGACGTGTGGAATGTCAGGCCGCGCGCATCTTGCAGATGATCAAGATCCTGCGGCCCATGTTCCAACAGCCCGAGGCCCATGACCTGCTGGTCAACCGCCTGCGGCAAATGGGGCTGATCATCCTCGAAATGGGGCGTCATCTGAGCAACACGCCCTATGAAGAGGTCAATGGGCTTTGCGCCACCCTGCACGGCCTGGTCAAACGCCTTGGCAGCGAAAAGCGGGATCCAGAAGATATGAAAAAGCTGGACGAGGCCGCGCGGAAGTTGGCCGTGGCCTTCAATATTGAGACCAGCGAGCCCCATCAGCCAATGAGTGCCGCCGCGGAATAGGCCCTACCCGTTGGCGGCCAACACCTGTCCGGCCAAGTATAACGAGCCGCATATCAATATCCGGGCCGGGCCGGGCTGGGACGCGGTCAAGCTGGTCAAGGCTTCGGCGACCGATGAGGCGGTCTCGGCCTCCAGAAGTTGAGCGTTGGCCAACTCGGCCAGGGTCTCGGCGGGTAAGGCATGGTCCTCGCCGGGAATAGTCACACAACGCAAGACCCGCGAGCGTCCTTTGAGATTCTTCAAAAAACCGTCCGTATCTTTGCCAGCCATCATACCCAGCACCAAGTAGAGGGGTTTGTCCCGCCAATGCCGGATCTGTCCGGCCAGGGCCTTGGCTGCCGATGGGTTATGGCCACCATCGACCCAGAGCTCCCATTCATCGGGCAGTATACGGGAAAGCGCGCCGGGCTTCAGGCGCTCCAGCCGTCCCGGCCAGTCCACGGTTTTCATGCCCAGGCCAAAGGCTCCTTCGGGAATGGTCAGGTTTAGCCGTCGTTGCAGGACTTCCACCGCCGCCACGGCCTGGGCCGCGTTGCGCACCTGGTGGGCCCCAGCCAATCCCGGTTGGGGCAGGCGCATCTGGAAGGTGTCGACCTTATAGATCATCTCCTCGCCGACGGTATGGCAGCCCCATTGCTCGCCTTCCATGATCAAGGAAATGCCCATCTCCCGGCATTGCTCCTGCATGCCCTTGCTGATACCGAGCGACCCGGCGGCCCCCCTCAATCCCCTCGGCAGCTTGGCGCAAACACAAGGCACACCGGGCTTGAGAATGCCCATTTTCTCTTCGACGATCTCGCCGATGGTGTGGCCGAGAAACGATTCATGGTCCATGGAAATGGGCGTGAGCACGGTCAGCGCGGGCTCATTGATGACGTTGGTGGCATCCAGCCGTCCACCCAGGCCGGTCTCCAACAACACCACATCGGCGGGGGTGCGCGAAAAGGCCAAAAAGGCCGCAGCGGTGGTGATCTCGAAGAAGGTCACTTGGTTGTCGCCGTTGGCCGCCTCGCATTCTTCCAACAAGGCCCTTAGTTCTTCTTCCGCAATCAATTGCCCGGCAACCCGGATCCGCTCATGAAAGCGTATCAGGTGGGGCGAAGTATAAACATGCACCCGCAGGCCTGCTGCTTCCAAAATGGCCCGCATGAAGGCGATCACAGAGCCCTTGCCGTTGGTCCCGGCCACATGGACCACCGGTGGCAAATCATGGTGCGGGTTGCCCAGGCGCTCCAACAGGGCCACAACGCGGTCCAGGGAGAGGTCGATCAGTTTCGGATGCAGGTGGTTCAGGCGCTCGAGGACGGCGTCACTTGTCATGCTCGGGACCGCTCTCGGGAGTCAGATCCGTATATTCGGCATCGGTGACGAACAGGGGCGTTTTGGATGTCGGTGGATTATCCGTATCGGCAACCACCGGCTCGCCTTCCTCGCCGTCCATCATCAGCGGCACAACCGTGGCCGACGGCCCCGGATGACGCAGCAGACCAATGATCCGGACCAGGGTTTCGCGCAGATCATGGCGGCGTACCACCATATCGACCATGCCATGTTCCATCAGGTACTCGGCGGTCTGGAACTCGTCGGGCAGTTGCTCGCGAATGGTTTCCTCGATCACCCGCCGACCGGCAAAACCGATCACCGCGCCCGGCTCGGCAACGGCGATGTCGCCCAGCATGGCAAAGGAAGCGGAGACCCCACCGGTGGTCGGATCGGTCAACAGGACGATATAGGGCAGTCCGGCATCCTTGACCTCGTCGACGGCCAGGGTGGTACGGGCCATTTGCATCAGCGACAGGATTCCTTCCTGCATGCGCGCGCCACCCGAGGCGGGCACCACGATCAAGGCCGCGTCCTGGACCACCGCCAACCGTCCGGCCGCGATCAGGGCTTCACCCACACCGATACCCATGGAGCCGCCCATGAATTCGAAATTGAACGCAGCGATGACCACGTTCATGCCGCCCATCTTGCCGTGGGCGACCACCAGAGCGTCCTGGCTGCCGGTGCGGGCCTGATACTCCTTCAAACGGTCGGAATAGCGCTTCAGGTCCTTGAACTTCAGGGGATCGGACAGGGTATCTGGAACCTCGATTTCCTGGTATTCGCCGCCGTCGAACAGAATTTCCAGCCGCTGGCGCACGCCGATGCGCATGTGATGGCCACAATGCTGGCAGACCCGCAGGTTCGCCTCCAGATCCCGATGGAAGATCATCTGTCCGCAGGACGGGCAGCTCTGCCACAGGTTTTCCGGGATATCCTTGCGCCCAACCAGTTCGCGCAGTTTCGGTCGGACAAAGTTGGTCAACCAGTTCATCGATCAGTTCCTCGCGTTCCGGACGCCATTGGCCAAGTCCCGCGTCAGGTCTAGTACAGCGGCCACCGGGTCGCCGCTTTCAAGGTTCTCCACCACCCGACCGACCAAGGCCGAGCCCACGACCGCCGCATCGGCGACACGGGCGATCTCGGCGGCTTGCTGCGGGGTCTTGACGCCGAAACCCACGGCCACCGGCAAATCCGTATGACCGCGGATACGATCCACCGCCGCCGCCACGTCCGACGCCGCCGCCGAGGCGGTGCCGGTGATGCCGGTGATGGAAACATAATAGACGAAGCCGGAAGCCTTCTCCACCACCGCCGGCAGGCGCTTGTCATCGGTGGTCGGGGTGGTCAGGTAAATGAAGTTGAGACCGGCCTCCAGACAGGGGACGCAGAACTCCCTTTCTTCTTCGGGCGGCAGGTCAACGACGATGAAGCCATCCACCCCCGCCTCGCGGGCGTCCTTCAAAAAGGTCTCGACGCCATAAACATAAATGGGATTGAAGTAGCCCATAAGCACAATGGGTGTGTCCGAGTCGGTATTCCTGAACGATCGGACCATATCGATGGTGCCGCGCAGGGTCATTCCCGAGGCCAAGGCCCTTTGCGACGAGGCCTGGATGGCGGGACCATCGGCCATGGGGTCGGAAAACGGCATGCCCAGTTCGATGATATCGGCGCCGGCCTTCGGCAGACCGTCAAGGATGGCCTGGGAGCGTTCCCGGTCCGGGTCTCCGGCGGTGACAAAGGCCACCAGTCCGGCGCGATTCTCCTGTTTGAGGGCGGCAAAGCGACGGGCTAGGCGGGTTTCAGGACGATTCATGCTCATAGGGTCACCCCATCGATGGCGGCGACCGTGTTGAGATCCTTATCGCCGCGCCCGCTCATGTTGATCACCATGATATGGTCGCCGGGCAGGTCCGGGGCCATTTTCATCGCCTGGGCCACGGCATGAGAGCTTTCCAATGCCGGAATGATGCCTTCCATGCGCGAGCAGAGGCGGAAAGCTTCCAGGGCCTCGTCATCGGTGATGGCCACATACTCGGCGCGCCCGATGTCGTGTAACCAGGCATGTTCCGGACCGATACCCGGATAGTCGAGCCCGGCGGAAATGGAATGGGCTTCGGTGATCTGGCCATCGTCGTCCATCAACAGATAAGTGCGATTGCCATGCAGCACCCCGGGCTTGCCCGCGTTGAGGCTGGCCGCGTGCTCGCCGGTATCAATTCCATGTCCGGCCGCTTCCACGCCGACAATGCGCACGTCACCATCATCCAAGAACGGATGGAACAGGCCCATGGCGTTGGAGCCGCCGCCGATACAGGCAACCAGGCTGTCGGGCAGCCGTCCTTCCAGTTCCATGATCTGGTCGCGGGTCTCGTCACCAATGATGCATTGGAAGTCGCGTACCATCTCGGGGAAAGGGTGCATGCCCGCCACCGTGCCGATCAGGTAGTAGGTGCTTTCCACGTTAGCTACCCAGTCGCGCATGGCCTCGTTCATGGCGTCTTTCAAGGTGCCTGCCCCGGCGGTCACCGGGATCACCGTGGCGCCGAGCATCTTCATGCGATAGACGTTGGGGGCTTGGCGTTCAATATCCTTGCAACCCATGTAGATGGTGCAGGGTAGATCGAACAGGGCGCAGACGGTGGCCGTGGCCACCCCATGCATGCCGGCGCCGGTTTCGGCGATGATGCGGCCCTTGCCCATGCGCCGGGCCAGTAGAATCTGGCCCATGCAGTTGTTGACCTTGTGCGCGCCGGTGTGGTTCAGGTCCTCGCGCTTGAAATAGATCCTGGCGCCGCCCAGATGCTCGCTCATCCGCTTGGCGAAATAGAGCGGGCTCGGCCGCCCCACGTAATGCTTCAGATAGCCCCCCAGTTCGGCCTTGAAGGCGTCGTCGGTTTTGGAGTCCTCGAAGGCCTGTTCCAGTTCCTTGATCAACGGCATCAGGGTCTCGGCGACGAACTGGCCGCCGTGGATGCCGAAATGCCCGCCGTCATCGGGGCCGGTGCGAAAACTATTAAGCTTGGTCATGGGTCCGCATCTCGTCATTCGAAGCAGCGAGTTATAGCGTAGGTGGGTGCGCGCAGCCAGACCCGAATCTCACACCTCTTGCGCCAATTCCAAAAACTGGCGGATCTTCTGCGGGCTCTTGACCCCCGGGGCGTCCTCGACGCCCGAGGACACGTCGAGGGTGGTGGCGCCGCTGATACGCACCGCCTCGGCGAGATTGTCGGCGTTCAGGCCTCCGGCCAGCAGCCAGGGGACCTTCCAATCGCTATTGGCCAGCAGGCTCCAGTCGAAGGCCAGGGCGTTGCCGCCGGGGCGGGTGGCGCCACGGGGTGGGCGGGCGTCGAACAGCAGATGATCGACGAAGCCCTCGTACATGCGGCCAATGGCCAGGTCTTCGATTCTGGAAACCGGAACCGCCTTCATCACCGGTAGGCGGAAGCGCTCGCGGATTTCCTTGACGCGATAGGCGGTCTCCTTGCCGTGAAGCTGCAACACGTCCAAACGCACATGGGAGAGCAAGGTGTCGATGAAGGCATCATCGGCATCCACCAGCAGGCCCACCCGGGTGATTCCGTCGGGCACCAGATTCACCAATGGCTTGGCGGCCACGGGTTCCAAATTGCGCGGCGAGGGCGGAAAGAACACGAACCCGCACAGAGCCGCCCCGCCTTCGACGGCGCAGGTCACCGTTTCCGGCGTGGTCAAGCCACAGATTTTGACGTCAACGGGCACGAGGACTCCTATCTTTCGAGTCGACCTTCCAGCCTCCAGTGCATGCCTCGCGGCGGGATCTGTCAAGTCTTGCCATGGCGTGCCACGGTCAGGATCGCCGCCAGTAAAATCAAGCTGGAGACATGCCACAGGGTGGGAAGCAAGGCGGCCAGGAATTCCGGTTGTTGCAATCCGTTCGGGCGCAACCACAGCCAATGGGGCAGCGCGAACAACAGGGCTGGGCCCCCCAAGGCCAAGGCGAGGCAACCCGAAAGCAGCCATCCTCTCTGGCGGGTCCTCTCCCAGGATAGGTACAAGGCGTCAAGGGCCCCTGGCGGTTCGTCGCGTGCGATCAGCACCGGGGCCAGACAAAGCCGTGCCAACAGCAGCAGCCCCATGGCGCCGGCGACGGGCACCGCAACCCAATGGCTCACCGGGGAAACGCCAAAGGGCGCCGTTTGCAGAATCACCAGCACCACCTGAAGCGGAAAGGCGGCGATCACGCCGACGCCAAGGGTCACCAACAGGAACTCCAGAAAGCGGCCAAGGCCCCACTCGCTTGGCATGTTCTTGCCCGAGAAAGCTTGCAGGCTGAAATGGAAGAACAGCATCAATCCCAACCCGTAGAGCATGTCTCCGGCCGCCGGGATCAATAGGCCACCGGAAAACAACAAGGGCAGCAGCCAGGTCAGCGCCAGACCGGCCACGATGGCAAAGACCATCAGTGCCTTCACCATCTGCCGGTGGTGGCCCAACAGGGTGGCTGTGGACGATAGGAGAGTCGAAAGGGACGGCGCCGCAATGGGGTCTTCGGGAGAATCCGCCTCGCCCATGATGGTGATCCTATGCGTTCCCGGCCAGTTCTTCGCCGATGCGTCGAGCGGCATCCGCCGGATCGTCGGCGCCGGTGATGGGCCGTCCTATGACCAGATAGTCCGAGCCCAGTCGCACCGCTTCGGCAGGGGTGACGATACGCTTTTGGTCGCCCGTGGCGGACCAGGCTGGCCGGATGCCGGGGGTCAGCAGCTTGAAGTTCGGGCCACAGGCATCGCGCAGGGCGGTCACTTCCTTGGCCGAGCAGACCACACCGTCGATTCCGTTATCCTGAGCCAGACGGGCCAGGCGCACCACCTGAGATTCCACTTCGCCTGTGACACCAATAGCCTTCAGGTCGTCGTCGTCGAGCGATGTGAGCACGGTCACCGCCAGCACCAGTGGGCGGTCGTCTCCGGCTTCCGCGGCGGCATCGGCGGCGGCCCGCATCATCGCCGCGCCTCCCGCCGCATGAACATTGATCAGCCGGGGTTTCAGGGGCAAGGCGGCACGCAGGGCACCAGCAACGGTGTTGGGAATGTCGTGGAACTTGGTATCCAGAAACAAAGGCATGCCGCATTGGGCCACCCGGCGGGCGCCCTGGGGCCCATGAGCGGTGAGGAATTCCTTGCCCAGCTTGACTCCGCCCACCAATCCCACCAGGGATTCCGCCAAGGCTGCCGCCCGGTCCAGATCGGTGGTGTCGATGGCAACGAAAATGCGTTGATGGGGAAGGGTCACCTCTGCCTCACGCGGCATCGGAGGAGGGGCCCTCCAGGGCCAGATGATTATGGGGGTTTTGCTCACGGCGCAGGTCGGAAAGTTCCTCTTCCTTGTTGCGCAGATCCCCTTCGAGGCTGGCGATCTTATTGCGGGCGATGGCCATCTGACGGCTGGCGTCTTCCAACTGCCAGGCTCGATGCCGCGCCTTGGCGCGGGTCGTACCAGCCGAAGACCAGGCGACGAAGGTACCGACCACAAACCCCAGCACCAATCCGCCCATGGGAAGATAATACAGGGGGACGTCGCCCATGAACGGCAACGGCCATAGGTCTATGGCGATATCGCCCGGATTGGAGGCAACAAAGGCAACGGCCAATGCGGTGACCGCGAGAGTGAGGAGCCAGGTGATGTACTTCAACGGACCGCGCCTATTGGGTGTTCAGTTTTTCGCGTAGCTGCTTGCCGGTCTTGAAGAACGGAATGTATTTGGCCGGAACCTCGACGGATTCTCCGGTACGCGGATTGCGTCCCAACCGGGAATCCCGCCGTTTGACCGAAAACGCGCCGAATCCACGCAGTTCCACTCTGTCCCCGCGGGCCAGAGCCGCCGCGATTTCATCGAAAATGGTGGTGACAATCCTTTCCACATCCCGCTGGAAAAGATGAGGATTGGCTTCCGCCAACCGTGCAATCAATTCGGATTTAGTCATGCTCCGTCCTTCCCGCAGCCTTCTGAGCTAAAGGCTAGGGTGCCAGAGGGCGAGCAGTCCGTCAAGTGACAGTCGACGGGTAAGTTCCTCTGAAAACAGGACTTTTCCCATGGTCTCTCCGATCAGCCTCTGCCAACGGGTTTTCGGGCGGTCAATCTTGATCTCAGCCACTGGCCAATCCAGATCAATTTCGTGCTCCTCGGCCAGCCAATCCCGGGCATCGGTCTCGTCGCCAAGGGCGTCAATCAGCCCGTTTTCCAAGGCCTGCCGCCCGGTATAGATCCGTCCGTCGGCCAAGGTCCGGGCCTTGTCGTCTTCCAGCTTGCGCCGGTCAGCCACCATATCCACGAACATGTCGTACATATCCAAAACCACCGCTTTGGTGGCAGCGCGGGCTTCCGGTGTCAGGGGTTCCAACGGATTGGGCTGGGCCTTCAAAGGGCTGCTTTTGATGGATTCGGGTTTCAGTCCGATCATATCCATCAAGCCGGTCATGTCGGTGGTTTGGAGAATCACCCCGATGGATCCGGTAATGGTTCCCGCCTGGGCATAGATTCGATCCGTCCCCAAAGCCGTCATGTAGCCGCCCGAGGCCGCCACCTGTCCCATGATGGCCACGACCGGCTTTTCCTCGGCAACGTCCATCAGCACCCGGTAAAGGGATTCGCTACCGACCACGGTGCCGCCGGGGCTATCGATATGGACCAGCAGCGCCTTGATGTGCTCCTTTTCCATGACCTTGCGCAAGGTGCGGCTGCGCCAGGGGTCATCGAGAATCACGCCGGTGATGGTTAACCGCGCCACCGTGTCCTCTTCGTCGCCCACGTCTTCGATCCCGTCGGCCAGCAACACAATCAGCAACAGGGCCAACAGGGCCACGCCCCCTAGGCGCCAAACGGTCAACTGGCGTTTCAATCGGCGGATCAGCAATAGGGCGTCCGAATCCAAATTCATCAACAGGGGTCTCCAATGGCAAACCGGCCGCCCCATGGGACGGCCGGTCGTTATTTAGCCTGATTTCAGCGAAGAGGGAAAGATCAGTCGTCCTGGGACTGCTTTTCCTTCAAGGCGGCGCCGAGGATATCGCCCAGGGAAGCGCCGGAGTCGGTGGAACCGAACTGTTCCACGGCTTCCTTTTCTTCCTGGATCTCGCGGGCCTTGATGGACAGGCTGATCTTGCGGCTCTTGGCATCGATGTTGGTGATCTTGGCATCAACCTTTTCGCCGACCGCGAAACGCTCGGGGCGCTGCTCGGAACGATCCCGGCTCAGGTCCGACTTGCGGATAAAGCCGGTCATGCCCTCGGCCACGGCCACTTCGATGCCGCCGTCGGTGAGCTGGGTCACGGTGCAGGTCGTCACTTCGCCCTTCTTCAGGCCGCTGATACCGGCGGCAAAGGGATCATCGCCGAGCTGCTTGATGCCCAGGCTGATGCGCTCTTTGTCCACGTCCACGTCGAGGACCTTGGCGGTGACCATGTCGCCGCGATTGAAGTCCTCCATGGCGCGCTCGCCGGAGACTTCCCAAGAGATGTCGGACATGTGGACCATGCCGTCGATCTCGCCAGGCAGGCCGACGAACAGACCGAACTCGGTGATGTTCTTGACCTCGCCTTCGACGGTGGCGCCGACCGGATGGGAATCCAGGAAGGCCGTCCAAGGATTGTCCATGCACTGCTTGAGACCAAGGCTGATACGCCGCTTCTGCGGATCCACGTCGAGAATCATCACTTCCACTTCCTGCGAGGTGGAAACGATCTTGCCCGGATGGATGTTTTTCTTGGTCCAGGACATCTCGGAAACGTGCACCAGGCCCTCGACACCGGGCTCCAGCTCCACGAAGGCGCCGTAATCGGTGATGTTGGTGACCCGGCCGTTGAAGCGGGCATCCACCGGGAATTTGGCGTCAACACCATCCCAGGGATCGGCTTCCAGCTGCTTCATGCCCAGGCTGATGCGCTGGTTGTCCGGATTGAAGCGGATGACCTGAACATTGACGGTCTGGCCGATCTGCAAGGCTTCGGACGGATGGTTGATCCGCTTCCAGGCAATGTCGGTGACGTGCAACAGGCCGTCGACGCCGCCCAGGTCCACGAACGCACCATAGTCGGTGATGTTCTTGACCATGCCCTCGAGAACCTGACCCTCTTGCAGGTTGGCGACCAGCTCCGAACGAGCCTCGGCGCGGGTCTCTTCGAGCACCGCACGGCGGGACACGACGATATTGCCACGGGCCCGATCCATTTTCAGGATCTGGAACGGCTGCGGGTTGCCCATCAGCGGGGCGATGTCGCGTACCGGACGGATGTCCACCTGGCTGCCCGGCAGGAAGGCCACGGCGCCATTCAGATCGACGGTAAAGCCGCCCTTGACGCGACCGAAGATAACGCCATTGACGCGCTCGGTGGCCTCGAAAGCCTTTTCGAGCTGGGTCCAGGCTTCTTCGCGGCGGGCCCGCTCACGGCTCAGAACCACCTGACCGTTGCGATCCTCATAACGCTCGACGAAGACGTCGACGGTGTCGCCAGGGGCCATTTCCAGTTCCTGGCCCGGCGCCTTGAATTCTCGGAGGGCAACACGGCCCTCGGACTTGAGGCCCACGTCCAAAGTCACGGCTTCATTGTCCACGGCGACAACGGTGGCGGTGACCACGCGGCCATCCAGGCGCTGCTCGGCGCCCAGGCTTTCTTCCAGCAGGGCGGCAAAGTCTTCGCCGCCAAAATCGTCAGTCACTACAGCTTCGTTCATACCTAGGTGTATCCTTTACGTCGTTTATACGGGCCGGCCGGTTGTGTCCGGCGGTCTTTGGCCAACAGGGATGACCCGGTCCCGGTTTCGCTCGCGCGTTTCCGGGAGACGGGCCGGTTAAATCGTCTTGGTCTTCCCATCCACGAAAGACAGCGCCGCGGCAAAGGCCGCCTCCGCGTCCATAGTGGAGGTATCCAGCAGGAATGCGTCTTCGGCGGGCTTAAGGGGCGCGCTGGCCCGGGAGCTATCCCGCTCGTCACGTTCTTTCATGTCCTGCAGAACGCGCGCAGGTATAGCCTCGATCCCCTTCTCAAGCAACTCCTTTAGACGCCGTTCGGCGCGGATTTCCACGCTCGCGGTGACGAACAGCTTGGCCGGGGCGTCCGGGCAGACCACCGTACCGATGTCGCGACCATCAAGCACCGCCCCCGGCTTGCCTTCCGGTGGCTTGTGGGCGAAGTCCCTTTGGAACTGTAACAAGGCAGCCCGCACCCCGGGCACGGCGGAGACCTTGGAGGCCGCCTGGGCCGCTTCATCCAGACGCAGGTCCGGGTTGTTCAACTCGGTCGGGGTCAGGGCCTCGGCGGCGGCGGTGGCGGCTTCGGCATCTTCCGGGTCGCCACCCGATTGCAGCACTTTCCAGCCGGTGGCCCGGTACAGCAGACCGGTATCCAGATAGGCATAGCCGAAATGAGCGGCCATGCGCCGTGCCAGGGTCCCTTTGCCCGCCGCGGCGGGTCCGTCGATGGCGATGATCATGATGCGGTCTCCTTGATCGCGGTCCCGGCGCCATTCATCAATTCCATGAACCCGGGGAAGCTTGTGTCGATGGGGCTGCCGTCGTCGATAGAGACCGGCTCCTCTGTCACACCACCGAGAACCAGGAACGACATGGCGATGCGGTGATCCAAATCCGTGGCGATGGTGGCGCCGCCCCGGGGCGGGGTGCCGGTGCCATGGATGGTCAGCCAGTCCTCGCCCTGTTCCACCTCGACGCCACAGGCGGCCAGGCCCACGGCCATGGCGCTCAGGCGGTCGCTTTCCTTGACCCGCAGTTCGGCCAGACCGCGCAGGGTGGTGGTGCCCTCGGCCAAGGCGGCGGCGATGGCCAAGATCGGGTATTCGTCGATCATGGACGGCGCGATCTCCGGCGGTACGTCGACGCCCTTGAGGGCGGAGGCACGCACCTGCAAGTCTCCGACTCTCTCGTCGGCCTGGGTGCGTCGGTCGCGGATCTCGATTTGCGCCCCCATGCGGTCGAGCACGGTGAACAGTCCGGTGCGGGTTTCGTTAAGACCGATATTGGGCAGCAGGATTTCCGAGCCCGGGGTGATCAGCGCCGCCACCGCCGGGAAGGCCGCCGAAGACGGATCCCCCGGCACCGTCAAGGCGCGCCCGGTCAGTTCCGGTTGGCCCTCGATGGTGATCGCGCGGCCCCCACCTTCGCGTTCTTCAATGGTCAGCTTGGCGCCGAAATAGCCGAGCATGATTTCCGTATGATCGCGGGTCGGCGCCGGCTCGATGACCGTGGTCTCCCCCGCCGTATGCAGACCCGCCAACAGGACCGCCGACTTGACCTGCGCCGAGGCCATGGGCAGAGCGTATTCGACGGGAATAAGAGTCTCTGATCCGGTCACGGCTATGGGCAGCAGCCCACCTTCGCGAGCCAGGAACTGTGCCCCCATGGGCCGTAGCGGCCCCATGATGCGTTCCATGGGACGGCGGCGCAGGGAGCCATCGCCGGTCAGGTGAGTGGTGAAGCCGTGGGCGGCGAGGATGCCCATCAACAATCGCACGCCGGTCCCGGCGTTGCCCATGTCGATGACGTCGGAAGGTTCGCTCAGACCGCCGACCCCGCGCCCCTGAACGGTCCAGGTGCCGTCATCGTGGCGCGTGACCGTGGCGCCCAGTTGCCGCAGAGCCTCTGCGGTGCGGAGCACATCCTCGCCCTCCAGCAATCCCTCGATGCGGGATTCGCCCACCGCCAATCCGGCGATCATTACCGCCCGATGGGAAATGGATTTGTCGCCAGGCACGGTCATGGTGCCGGAGAGAGAGGCGGTCTTTCGGGCCAAAAGTGGCGTCACGCGGCTCATCTTGTCCTCATCGCGGTGATCGTCATTGCGGCGGGAGCCTGCGTCGGTCATAAGGGAAATGCAAATGCTTTGTGAGCCCGCTCCCGATTGCCTGTCATTTTGCTTTTGACACGGCCCGGGGATCATGGCAAACGGCATGCCCGCCCATAAATGTGACATGGGCCGTTCTCGTCGAGTTGGACCAAGGTGAGGAGGGATCAGGTGGCCAAACCCGAATGGGGAATTAAGCGGACCTGTCAGAGTTGTGGAATGAAGTTCTACGACATGCGCAAGGATCCGATCGTATGCCCGTCTTGCGGCGCGACATTCGAATTGGAGCGGGCGACCCGTCCGCGCCGCACACCAACGCCCAAGGCCTCGCCCAAGCCGGACCCGAAGGTAAAATCCTTTGATGATGACGAGGATGTGGTCGTGGCGGAGCCTCTTGAAGAAGAGAGCATTGATGATATCGAGACCGTCGAGGATACCGAGGATGACATGATTGAGGATACCTCGGATCTCGGAGATGACAGCGGCGATATGGCCGAGGTGATCGAGCATATGGACGAGGATCGAGGTGCGAAGGATTAGGCCTTTGAGCAGCGTGGCTTGCGGGGCATTTTTTCTCTTGCCATGCCCGGGCAAGCCGCCTATGTTCCCGGGCCTTGGCGGCGCCCAACCCCGCCAACAAAACACCATGGGGCCGTAGCTCAGTTGGGAGAGCGCTTGAATGGCATTCAAGAGGTCGTCGGTTCGATTCCGTCCGGCTCCACCAGTTAGATCAACGCCTTAGCCATTAACGGCTAGGGCGTTTTTCTTTTTCTAGCCACCCATTGGCAACCGGTAAGCCTGAAGTCAGACCTAAATTAAGATACCGACTTCATCGCCGGATTATTTCCACAAGATATTGGGACCAGACCGCAACCTTTCCCAGGGCACGCACCATCCGGGGTGGAATTGACCTGAGCCCCTAAATCTCCTCCAAAATTTGTTAGAGTCCGTGATCTGAGAGGAGACGGACCATGAAGCGCAGCCGATTCAGCGAAGAGCAAGTGATCGGGATCTTGAAAGAGCAAGAAGCGGATCAGAAGACGGCGGATGTATGCCGCCGTCACGGGATCAGCGAGGGAACGTTTTACAAGTGGAAGGCCAAGTTCGGCGGCTTGGAGGTATCGGACGCCAAACGGCTAAAGTCCTTGGAAGATGAAAACGCCCGCTGTCCGGCGGAAAGCCGTCGCACAACTCCGTGCGGCGGTCTGGGCCACTTCGTCGTTCCACTCGGGGCGTAAAAATGACGGGACTAAAGCCTTTGGCGTTTCATATGACCCGTTGTGATGGTCTCCGGTGAATCGAACCGCCAGGAAAGGTCCCGAAAGCGATGCGGCGCATCGGTGAGGGAGCTTGACGCCGCGGGCGGCCACCGGAGACCACCCTGCGGGCCGCTCCTGCCCCTGAGGCAAAATGATTCGGTCACAATGGGTCATATTAAACGCGAAAGACTTTAGGCCACCACGTCGGCAACCTTTGCCTTGAGGACCATCACAGACCGTTCGATATGCTCGCTGGTCAATTGGGAGGTCAGGTCGGCATTGCGGTCCATGGCGGCTTCGAGGATGGCCCGGTGTTCCGCGCCCACATCACGCGGAATCGTTCTTTCGACCAATGAAATCCTAAGATACCGGATGGAATGTTGATACAGCACCCGGCGGAAATTGATCAGCCACCTGTTGGTGCAGGCGGAGACGAGCGCATCATGGAAAGCACTGTTGCGGGCTTCCCAATCCTCCATGGGTACCTCTTGCCGATCCTTCATGGAAGTTTCGATCTTGGAGAGGTGGTGAGCGGCAGTTACCACGCGGGCTTCCCAATCGTCGTCACCCCTGATTACGGACTCCCGCACGGCCTGGGTTTCGAGCAGCTTGCGCATGGCGGCGATATCCTGAAAGTCGGCAAGCGACACTTCCGCCACCCGAAATCCGCGCTGGCCCTCCGTCGTTGCAAGATTTTCGACGAGCAGTCTGGATAAGGCCTCCCTCACGGTGCTGGCGCCGATGCCGCCGAATCGGGCACGCAATTCCTCCACCCGTAGACGGCTTCCCGGGGTCAACTGCCCGTTCAAGATGTCTGTTCGCAAAGTTGCGTAGACTTGCTCGATAATCGTCTTGCCGCTTGGCTTTCCAACGCTCTTGGGAGGTTTCTGGGTCAGACTCATCATTTTGTCCGGCGTAATAAGGGGTGGCAGGATTATGGGACAAGTCCCCTGACCAGGCAACCGATTTTAAAGAAAAAAAACGATATTAAGCGGCACAATACCTTAAATATCGATATTTTTGTTGACGAACGATTTTCGTGTGGCATGATTGGGTCAACCGACAGACGACGGGAGGCGAGGCGAGCAGGCATGGCGCATTCAAGGCATTCAGGGAAGTTCGCGATACGGGTCGAGGGGGATCCCCGGACCTATTTCTGCGCGGCGGATCAGAAGGTAATCGCCGCCCTGGAGGAATGCGGTCAGATCGGCATTCGGGTCGGTTGCCGCGAAGGCGGCTGCGGCGTCTGTCGGGTCCGTGTCGTTTCCGGAGAATACGAGACCGGAAAGATGAGCCGGGCACATGTCTCGGAAGAGCAGGAAAGTCAGGGTTTCGCTCTGAGTTGTCGGCTGTTCCCGAGAAGCAATCTTCATTTGGAGGCAGCGGGGATCCGGACGGGTTCCGGAGACCGCGAAACTTGAACAAGCCAATCAAGGCAAAGAGGAGGAATTTCGCATGGCGATGACAGGTGTACTACGTCCCGGACTGATCCAGCTTCGGGTGATGGATTTGGAGGCGGCACTGACCCACTACGTGGATCGCATCGGGCTCAATGAAGTGGGGCGCGACGATGAGGGACGGGTGTTCCTCAAGGGTTGGGATGAGTTCGATCATCACAGCTTTGTCCTGCGTGAGGCCGATACCGCCGGGCTCGACTTCTTCGCTTTCAAGGTCGATACCGACGATTCCCTAGCCATATTCCGCAAGCGGATCGAAGCATGGGGCCTTGCCGTCGATGATGTGCCGGCAGGTGAGCATCCCGGCGTCGGGCCGCGTATCGGCTTTACCATTCCGTCCGGTCATCGTATCGAGCTGTATTCCCAGATCGAGATGGCCGAGAAGCATCCAGTGATCCGCAACCCCGATGTGTGGGACGTTGAGCCGCATGGCATGCGCGCCATCCGCTTCGATCACGGCCTTCTCTATGGACCCAATATCGATCAGGTGCTGAAGTTCTTCGAGGAAGTTCTCGATTTCTCCTGCGCCGAACGGGTGGATGACGGCGACGGGCCGCTGGCCATCTGGCTGACCGTGTCCAACAAGGCCCACGATATCGCCTTCGTGCGCTATCCCGAGGAAAACAAGTTCCACCATGTGGCCTTCCTGCTCGAAACCTGGAACGATGTCGGACATGCCGCTGATATCATGACCCGCTACGACATCTCCATCGATGTCGGGCCGACCCGCCACGGCATCACCCGCGGACAGACCATCTATTTCTTCGATCCGTCGGGCAATCGCAATGAAGTCTATGCCGGCGGTTACGCCTATTACCCCGACAACCCCACCCGCCACTGGGACCCGGAGCAATTGGGCAAGGGCATCTTTTACTACGAGCGCAAGCTCAATGATGCCTTCCTGTCCGTGGTGACTTGATGCCCGCCGTTGTTTCGACCCATCGCCTCACCTCCGAGGCCGCACTCATCGCCGTTCAGGCGGCGGTGAGCCACGGCCAGGAGATGGGGTTGCGGGTCAACGCAGCAGCCGTGGATGCGGGCGGGCATCTACTGGCTTTCCTGCGAGCGGACGGCGCCTTCCTGCCGTCCATCGCCATCGCCCAGGACAAGGCTTATACGGCCGCCGGTTTCGGCATGCCGAGCCGCACCTTGTATGACGCCATCGCGGGCGAACCGGGGGTACGTGACGGCATCGGAAAACAGCCTCGCGTGGCCTCCTTTCCCGGCGGCTTGCCGGTGCGGGTCGAGGGCCAGGTCGTTGGCGGCATCGGCGTGTCGGGAGCGTCGGCCGAGCAAGACGAACAATGCGCCGAGGCGGGCCTGGCAGCCATCGGTCTACCATCCAATCAGGAGTAAGAATCCATGAAGGACATCCTCAACTTTATCGACGGTGAATTCACCAAGGGCACCAGCGGGCGCACCTTCGACAACATCAACCCGATCAATGGGGAAAAGCTCGGTGTCGTCCACGAAGCCCTTGAACCGGAAGTGGATGCCGCGGTCCAGGCCGCGCGCCGGGCCCTGGACGGTCCCTGGGGAACGATGTCCGTGGCGGATCGCACCGCTTTGCTGCATCGCGTAGCCGATGGCATCAACGCCCGTTTCGATGAATTCCTCGATGCCGAGATCCTCGATACCGGCAAGCCGCTGAGTTTGGCCTCGCACATTGATATCCCGCGCGGTGCGGCCAACTTCAAGGTTTTTGCTGATGTGGTCAAGAATGTGCCGGCCGAGACCTTTCAACTGGACACCCCGGATGGACGCGGCGCCCTGAACTATGGGTTGCGTACGCCGAAGGGGGTGGTCGCGGTGATCAGTCCGTGGAACCTGCCCTTGCTGTTGATGACCTGGAAGGTCGGTCCGGCGCTGGCCTGCGGCAACACGGTGGTGGTGAAACCGTCGGAAGAGACCCCAAGGACCACGACCCTACTTGGCGAAGTGATGAAGGAAGTCGGCATGCCCGACGGGGTGTTCAACGTCGTGCACGGGTTCGGGCCGGAGTCGGCGGGCGCCTATCTGACCCAACATCCGGGCGTCGATGCCATTACCTTTACCGGCGAGACCCGGACCGGCGAGGCCATCATGAAGGCGGCCGCCGTCGGCCTGCGTCATGTGTCCATGGAATGCGGCGGCAAGAATGCCGGCGTGGTGTTCGCCGATTGTGACCTCGACAAGGCCATCGAGGGCACCATGCGCTCGGTCTTCGCCAACTGCGGTCAGGTCTGTCTGGGGACCGAACGAGTTTATGTGGAGCGGCCGATTTTCGACGAGTTCGTCAAGCGTCTGAAAAGCTCGGCGGAGAACCTGCGCCTGGGTCGGCCGGAAGACGGCGACACCAGCATGGGGCCGCTGATCTCGGAGGAGCACCGGGAGAAGGTGTTGTCCTACTACAAGCTGGCTGTCGAGGAAGGGGCCACGGTGGTCACCGGCGGCGGCGTTCCGAAGATGGACGGAAACCTGGCCTCCGGCTGGTGGGTCGAGCCGACCATCTGGACCGGCCTCCCCGAAACGGCCCGGGTGATCAAGGAGGAAGTCTTCGGTCCTTGTTGCCATGTTCAGCCCTTTGATAGCGAGGACGAGGCGATCCGGATGGCCAATCACACGGACTATGGCCTCGCCACCGCGATATGGACCGAGGACCTGTCTCGCGCCCATCGGGTGGCGGCGCAAATCGATGTGGGGATCGCCTGGGTGAATTCCTGGTTCCTGCGCGACCTGCGCACCGCTTTCGGCGGCACCAAGCATTCGGGGATCGGCCGCGAGGGCGGGGTTCATTCCCTGGAATTCTATACGGAACTGCGCAACGTCTGTGTCAAGCTATAAGGAAATCCGAGCATGGCTGAACAAAATCAAATTCAACAAGCGGCGGACCGCCTTTGGTCGGCTTGGGAAAGCGGCACGCCCACCGAGCCGGTGCGTGATCTGATCGGCGAGACCGACCTGGAGGCCGCCTATGCGGTGCAGGAAATCAACACGCGGAAATGGTTGGCACAGGGCCGCCGTCTGGTCGGCCGCAAGATTGGCCTGACGTCGAAAGTGGTTCAGACCCAACTTGGTGTCGATCAGCCGGATTACGGCATGCTGTTCGCCGACATGGACATTCCCGATGGCGAGGATATTCCGCTCGCCCGCTGTTTCCAGCCGAAAGTCGAGGCGGAAGTGGCCTTCGTCGTTGGCGACGACCTGAACAGCGACCAGTTGACCATGGCCGACATTCTATCCTCTCTCGACTACGCCCTGGCGGCTATCGAGGTGGTGGGGTCCCGCGTCGCCGATTGGAACATCCGCATCGCCGATACGGTGGCCGATAATGCCTCGTCTGGGCTCTATATCCTGGGGCAGCAGCCGGTGGCATTGGGCGATTTCGATCCGCGCCTGTGTGGCATGGCGATGTTCAAGGGCGGCGAACCGATGTCGGTTGGCGCCGGCGCTGCCTGCCTGGGTAGCCCGCTGAACGCCACCCTATGGCTGGCCAAGGTGATGGCCAAGGCCGGGCGGCCGCTGCTTGCCGGGGACGTGGTCCTGTCCGGCGCGCTGGGGCCGATGGTCGCCGCCAATCCCGGAGACGTGTTCGAGGCCCGCATCGAGGGGCTCGGCTCGGTTCGCGCCAGTTTCGCCAAGGAGTAAAAGAGATGAAAACCAAAGTCGCGATCATCGGTTCCGGCAATATCGGCACCGATTTAATGATCAAGATCATGCGCACCTCCGAAAATCTGGAGGCGGCAGCCATGGTCGGCATCGATCCGAGTTCCGACGGCCTGGCCCGCGCCCAGCGCATGGGCGTCGCCACCACCCACGAAGGCATCGACGGGTTGACCAAACTCGATTGCTACAAGGATATCCGCGTGGTGTTCGATGCCACGTCCGCCAAGGCGCATCATCTGCACGATCACGTACTGCAAGCCGACGGCAAGAAGGTGATCGATCTGACCCCGGCGGCCATTGGTCCGTACATCATTCCGGTGGTGAATTTGGATGACAACCTGGACGCGCCGAACGTCAACATGGTGACCTGCGGCGGTCAGGCGACGATCCCCATGGTCTGGGCGGTCAAGCGGGTTGCCGAGCGGCTGGTCTACGGCGAAATCGTCGCTTCGATCTCGTCCAAATCCGCCGGACCGGGAACGCGGGCCAATATCGATGAATTCACCGAGACCACATCAAAGGCCATCGAAGCTGTCGGTGGGGCGGAAGTGGGCAAGGCGATCATCGTCCTCAATCCGGCGGAGCCGCCGCTGATCATGCGCGACACCGTGTTCACCCTGTCTCAGGGCGCCGACAAGGAAGCCATCCGCGATTCCGTCGCCGAGGTGGCGGAAATGGTCCAGTCCTATGTCCCCGGCTACCGCCTCAAGCAAGAAGTGCAGTTCGAGAATATCGGCGACAACGCGCCGGTCAATATCCCCGGCATGGGGCCGATGACCGGCCTGAAGACCTCGGTGTTCCTGGAAGTCGAAGGAGCGGCCCATTACTTGCCCGCATATGCCGGCAACCTCGACATCATGACCTCCGCCGCCAAAGTGACCGCGGAACGGTGGGTGGCGACAAAACTGACCGAGAAGGCGGCCTAATCATGAGCAATCCCAATCCCGAAAAAATCTATGTCCAGGATGTCACCCTGCGCGACGGCATGCATGCGGTTCGGCACCAATATGGTCTTGAGACCGTACGGACAATTGCCAAGGCCCTGGACGATGCCCGGATCGACGCCATCGAGATCACCCACGGCGACGGCCTGACCGGCACTTCGTTCAACTATGGTTTCGGCAAGCATTCGGATAGCGAATGGATCGCCGCCGTGGCCGACGTGCTGGACCACGCCCGGGTCACCATCCTGCTGCTGCCAGGCATCGGCACGATCCATGATCTGAAGGAAGCCTACGAGGCCGGAGCGCGCAGCGTGCGCGTCGCCACCCACTGCACCGAGGCCGATATCTCGAAACAGCATATCGAGGCGGCCCGGAACTTGGGCATGGACACCATCGGCTTTTTGATGATGTCGCATATGGTCGAACCGCAAGCGCTGGTCGAACAGGCCAAGTTGATGGAAAGCTACGGGGCCGAATGCGTCTATGTGGTGGACAGCGCTGGATATCTGCTTCAAGACGGCGTGGCCGAGCGGGTCAAGGTCTTCCGGGGCGAACTGAAGCCGGAAACGGAAGTCGGCGTGCATGTACACCATAACCTGTCGCTCGGCGTCGCCAATTCGGTGGAGGCCCTGCGCCACGGCGCCGTGCGGGTTGATGCCTCCCTGGCCGGAAACGGTGCAGGGGCGGGCAATGCGCCGCTGGAAGTGCTGATCGCCGTGCTCAATCGCATGGGCATAGAGACCGGTTGCGATCTGTTCAAGTTGATGGACGCCGCCGATGACCTGGTGCGGCCATTGCAAGACCGTCCGGTGCGGGTGGACCGGGAAAGCCTCTCGCTGGGCTATGCCGGGGTCTATTCCAGCTTCCTGCGCCATGCGGAAAACGCCTCGAAGACCTATGGCATCGACACCCGCGACATCCTAGTGGAACTGGGCGCGCGGCGCATGGTCGGCGGCCAAGAGGACATGATTGTCGATGTGGCTTTGGATCTATCGAAGAACAAGGGAGAAGCGGCATGACCGACCTTGCTGAAATCGCCGAAATCGTTGACGGGGCCGCCCATACGGCCACGGCCATCGCGCAGTTTTCCGACACCGAACCGTTGAGTGTCGATCAGGCCTATGCGGTGCAGGCCCTTTCCATGCAGCGCCGCTACGCCCGCGGCGAAAAACGTATCGGCATCAAGATGGGCATGACCAGCCGCGCCAAGATGGTGCAAATGGGCCTGCACGACATGATCTGGGGACGCCTTACCGATGCCATGCGCAAGGAGGAAGGCGGCATCATCTCCATGGCCGACTACGTGCATCCGCGGGTCGAGCCGGAAGTGGCCTTTCTGATCGGCGACACCCTGGCCGGCGACGTAACGCCCTTCGAGGCTTTGGCCTGCGTCGACGCGGTTGCCGGGGCGATGGAAATCATCGATTCCCGCTACGACAACTTCAAGTTTGACCTGGGTGACGTGCTGGCTGACAATTCCTCGTCGTCTGGTTTCGTGATCGGCGACTGGCAGGCGCCGGATACCGATATCCGTAACCTGGGCCTGATTATGTCGATTAATGATCGTCCGGTTCAAATCGGTTCCACCGCCGCCATTCTCGGCAATCCGATCCGCTCCTTGGTCGCCGCCGCGCGCATGGTCGCCGCCGCCGGCGAAAAACTCTATCCCGGCGACATCGTCCTGGCCGGGGGGGCGACCATCGCCGACGCTCTTGCTGTTGGCGACAGCGTGAAGACCGAGTTCCAAACTCTGGGCACCGTCGCCTTCAAGGTAGGAGAATAGCCATGCCGTTTGCCGAGATCACCATCATTGAAGGCCGTTCGGTCGAGAAGAAGACCGCCCTGATCGAAAAGGTCACCGACGCCATTGTCGAGGCCCTTGACGCCCCTAAGGAGACCGTGCGGATCTGCATCCGCGAGGTACCGGCAGACAACTGGGGGATCGGCGGCAAGCCCTACGGCCAGGTGCGGTGACCACAGAGATTGCCGAAAGTCGTCCGGGAGAAGAAGGACCAGTCACGGTCAGCGTCTCAAGGCGCGTGCGCCCGGGACGGGAGGCGGACTACGAGGCCTGGATCAGCGGCGTTGTCGAAGTGGCCCGGCATTTCCACGGTCATCAGGGCGTCAATGTCCTCAGGCCTTCGGACAAAACCGGTGGGCGCTATGTACTGATCTATCGCTACGATTCCTGGGAGCATTGCCACGCCTGGGAAGAATCCGAGACCCGTGCCGACTGGACGGCGAAGCTGGACGAACTGGTCGAAGGCGAGGCCGAGTTCAAGCGGGTCACCGGGCTTGAATTCTGGTTCGACCTGCCCGAGGTGCCAGCCGCCGCCAAACCGTCGCCGCACAAGATGGCGATTACCCTGATGATTGTGGTATTTTGTTTGGTCTATCCCCTGCAGCTCATCCTGGGCCCCGTTCTGTCTCCTTATCCCTTATGGATCAAGGTCGCACTCATCATTGTCATTCAGGTCCTGCTGATGACTTATGTCGTTATGCCGAGGGTGACCCGCATCATCAAACCTTGGTTGTTTAGCTGACCCGACAGGCTTTAGGCGCTCGAACAGCCATTGGAAATCTTTGGCGAGCAATCCCTTGTCCAGACACCTTCTCCGGCGTCCAGGGGGACCCCGTGCGGACCGATAGTGAACCAGCGCGGCTATCCGGTGATCCTGGCCTTGATGATGTAAACCTTGTCGCGCCGTTGGCACCGCACTCCGAATCCTTTCACATCGGTATCACAGAAAGATTGTCCAGGCTGCAGAGCATTGACCTTATTGATCGCAATGCGGGCTCTTTGCTGGCTATTGATTCCGTCCGGCTCCTCTTGTTTCCAAGGGTCTGACCTTTCCCGGCGGGACCCCTTCTTTCCGGGCTGCAGAGCGACCGTCCAGTGGATTTTTGTATTGGTGGAGCGATGGCTCTTGCGATCCTCGGGCGAAATTGCATAATCAGCGCCCGCAATATGTCCCACTCCCAGAGTGTTCGGGCATTTTTGGAGACTACGCAGACAATGAATCGACCTGACTTTCTCATAGCAGGCGCCCAAAAAGCGGGATCTACGTGGCTCGCCTCAAAACTTTCCGGACATCTAGATCTCTATATTGCTGATCGGGAGTTGCATTATTTCAATATCGACGAGAATTATAACAAAGGGCCCGAATGGTATGCGGAGTTCTTCAAGGACGCGGGCCAGGGGCAAAAAATCGGTGAAAAGACTCCCAACTACCTTATGAGCCGCTCATTGGGCGGCGAGGAAATGCCTGCGCTATCGCGTATAAAAACCGACCTCCCAGATGCCAAGATATTGATTGTCTTGCGTAATCCGGTTGAGCGAGCCTTTTCCGCCATGCGCCATCATATGTGGTTCGGCCGCCTTCCTCCATGGGCGGATATTTGCGAGATCCTATTCGGTCGGTATCGGGAAAAAGCGGAGCACTGGAATGTGCTGGCCCATGGGCACTACGCTTGGCATATCAATCGGTGTATCGAGCTTTTTGGCCAAGACAAAGTCCGGGTGTGGATTTTTGAAGAAGACATTATCCGCAATCCAGAAGGGATCTTGCGCGACTCAATGGAGTTCATTGGTGTTGATTCCCGTTGGAGGCCCAGCAAGGACAATAAGACATCCAACAAGGGCGTGAATTCCCGTGCCGTGCTGACCGCCAACTACTACACACCGTTTTTGGGCCCTATGTGGCAAGCCGTCGATCGTGCCGTACATGGAAAGTTCGATGTTACGCAATCCTGCAAGGATCGTCTCACTGAGTACTATGCGAAAGATGTTGCACAGTTGGAAGGTGTTCTCGGTCGCAGTCTTTCCGTCTGGGGCTCTGAAAGCCCAAACTGATGGCCTGAGCCCTTGGATCAGCTTTTTCCCTTGAGCTTGCGCAGGGTTTTGATGCCTTTCTTGCGCTGAGCCTTTGAGACCTTGATTTGGCGCTTGAGGTCCGCGCTATCCTTGTCCGATTTGGTTTGCCTCAGCTTTTCCTGAAGCGTGACTTCCTTGTGCTTGAGCTTCTTGAGGACCTTTTTCAACGCCACTTTTTTCTTACGGGTGTCGTCCAGGTCGAGGATGTTTCCCAGCCTATGAATCAGTTTGGCGGTTTTCATCGGTGCTCTCCCTGACCTTGTTCAATGATTGCCTGTGGGTCCGACATGTCCTCAATATCCTCTTCGGTCAAACGAACCAGTTCTTCGGCCTCGCGCACTTCAAGCTCCTTGGAGCCAAATACGGCCTTGGCCATCTTAACGAGATTCCAGATCAAATCCCGCGTATAGCTCAGGTCGTTCATCAAGGATGTTGCCATATACGGCGTGATCTGTCCTTCTCGAATCATCCGATCCAGGGTGCCGTCGGTGAGGATGTTCTTTTCCTCAACAGCCACCTTGTAGCGATCCAAGGCCAGAATATCGTGGTCCGTTTCCTCATCGATGCGCAGGTCCCGCAAATCCCGCATCAGTTGGGTCACCATAAGCCGCATCTTGTCATATTCGGCCTGCATATGCGGATTTTCAGAGGTGAGATGAATGGCCATGTTGGGCCGCAGATGTTTGATGTCCTTGACGCTCTGCACCACGCCGTGACAGGCGTCCCGCAATTCGTAGAGCGGCGTTGAATACTCATGAGGCAGTTCGGTTTGGGCGCGGCTGATGAAATCCAGGATCGCGCCATAGAGTGCCTTGACGTCACTGGTATAGACTTCGTCCAAATCGAATTCGATTGGTGAACGGTGGCCGTCGAGCAGCTCTTGCAGGGGCGCATCGCTGGACAGGGCCTTGGGCTCGATATTCAATCCCCGAGCCATGATCCCAAAGCTGTTGTCATACAGGTGCAGAGTCTCGCGACGCACGGATTCCAAGAGGGTTTCCGGGAACTGAATGGAAATATCGTTGATATATCGGGGCTCCACGGTCTTGATCATCGGCCGCGGAATGACCCGGCGCAGACCCTTCACCAGCGGCCCGACCAATGGGGTCATGACAATCACCCCGATCAGATTAAAGATCGTATGGAACACCGCCAGTTTCAGGGCATAGTCGTCTTCGGCGATTCCCACGGTCATGGAAATGCTATCCACCGCCCAGACCAGCGGGCTGATGAAAGCGATGGCAATCAGGCCGGTAACCAGGTTGAACACCAGGTGCGCCCCAGCCAGGCGTTTACCTTGATAGTTCGAACTCATGGCGCCGAGGATGGCGGTAATGGTCGTGCCGATGTTGGCGCCGATGGCCAAGGCCAGGGCATTTTCATAGGTGATCTGTCCGGCGGCCAGGGCGGTGATGATCAGCACCAGGGTGGCGTGGCTGGACTGCATGACCACGGTGGCAAATATGCCGATGGCGCAGAACACCATTAATCCCAGGAACCCCGGCATGGCATAGGCGGCCAGATCAATGGTCGATTTGAAGGCCTCGAAGCCTTCCTTCATATGGTGGATGCCCAGGAACAGGAAGCCCAATCCGGCGAGGATGTAGCCCGCGCCTTTCAGCCCCTTGGATTTCTGAAAAATCAAGATGATGCCAAATACCAGCATGGGCATGGCATAGGCCGAGATCTTGACCTTCAAGCCCAACCCGGCCACCAACCAGGCACCGGTCGTGGTGCCGATATTGGCGCCGAAGATGATGCCGATGCCCGACGACAGCCAGATCAACCCGGCGCCGAGAAAAGAGATGGTCAGCACCGATACTAGTGAAGAGGACTGCATGATGGTGGTGGCGACAATGCCAAAGCCGATGCTCTTCCAAAGCTTGTCCGTGGCCATTTTGAGCAGCTTGTCCAGCAGCCCGCCGGTGAAAGCGCGGAAACCTTCCTCCAACGCCAACATACCGAACAGAAAGATCGATACCCCGGCGGCGATTTCCTTGAAATCCGGACTGACGTAGAACCCCCATCCCAACAGGATGAAAATAACCGGTAACAATGTGCGTCTGAACAAGTCGGCGTCTCCCTTCGCCTGAAGCCCTTGGCGGGCTTGCATCCTATGTTTGTCATATGGCTGCGAGAAAATTGTAACATCTATTGATGTGGAATGTTAGTTCACCCTGCCAGAGAGGAGTCACTTCTTTCTTGTGCAATGCAATATCGCGATGCACAATCTACCTTTCCGGCTGGCCGGAAATCCAACATCTCAAAAAAACGGAGGGAGGCTCCCCATGTCCAAGCCCGCGCGCAAATTCCTCGAACCCCTGGCCATTGGGGCGCCCGAGCCCTATCGCGAACTGCCGGTGGCGCTGGAACGGATGATTCATTTCTTCCCGCCGCATATCGAAAAGATGCGCGCCAAGGTGCCGGACATGGCCAAGCAGGTGGACGTGTTGCTGGGCAATTTGGAAGATGCCATCCCCGCCGATGCCAAGGAAGCGGCGCGGGCCGGGTTCATCGAGGTGGCCAAGAATGCCGATCTGGGTGATACGGGCCTGTGGACCCGGGTCAATTGCCTCAATTCCCCCTGGTTCCTGGATGATGTGATTCAGGTGGTGGATGCTGCCGGAGACAAGCTGGACGTGGTCATGCTGCCCAAGGTCGAAGGGCCTTGGGACATCCATTATCTGGATCAGCTTCTGGCCCAGTTGGAAGCCAAGAACAGCGTGAAAAGGCCAATCATGATCCATGCCATCCTGGAGACGGCCCTGGGCGTGGAGAACATCGGCGCCATCGCCGCCGCCAGCCCGCGCATGCATGGTATGAGCCTGGGGCCGGCGGATCTGGCGGCCTCGCGGGGCATGAAGACCACCCGGGTTGGCGGCGGTCATCCGTTCTATGGAGTCATGGAAGATCCCCGCGACGATGACGCCCCGCGCGCCTTCTATCAGCAGGATCTGTGGCACTACACGGTGGCCAAGATGGTCGATGCCTGTCAGGCCAACGGCATCAAGGCGTTCTATGGCCCGTTCGGGGATTTCTCCGACAACGAGGCCTGCGAGGCCCAGTTCCGCAACGCCTTCCTGCTCGGTTGTGCCGGTGCCTGGAGTCTGCACCCGAAACAGATCGACATCGCCAAGAACGTCTTCAGCCCCGACCCGGAGGAAGTCATCTTTGCCCTGAAGATCCTTGACGCCATGCCCGACGGCACCGGCGCGGTGATGATCGACGGTAAGATGCAGGACGACGCCACCTGGAAACAAGCCAAGGTCATCGCCGATCTGGCCAAACAGGTGGCCGCCAAGGACCCGGAGATGGCAAAGGTTTATGGGTTGTAGGCAAGCCGACATCCCTTTCAGGAACACGATTGACGCCGCATGGGCACCATGCGGCGTCAGGTTGCTGAAGAAGTCTGATTTCGAGCGTATGGCGACACATGCTTCGACAAGCTCAGCATGAGGGCCTTTGAACTTTCAACTTGTTAGCCTCACCCTGAGCTTGTCGAAGGGCGAGGCGGGCCGTAGGACAACACATTGTCAGCAGTCTGACGCCGCATGGGCACCATGCGGCGTTTTTCTTTTGTGCCTCATCGTAATAACCTATAATTGCCAAACGAATCCATGTACAACATAAAGGAATATTCAGATGGCTAGGTATTATGTGAATACTAATCCGCAACCAACCGGAGAGCATGAAGTGCACACAGAAGGTTGCTCCCATCCACCGTCGGCCGAAAACCGCCGGTATCTTGGCGATTTCAACAACTGCCAGGATGCCGTGAAGGAGGCGAAAAAGACTTATCCGCAGTCAAATGGGTGCTTCTATTGCAGCAAAGAATGTAATACGGGCTGATCCTCGAGATCGCGGAGCGCAAACCAGGGAAGGGCGGCTCCGGCACGGGGTCACTCACATATGTAACGGTGCCGTATGGCCGCCGGCAAGGTCTTGCCTACCGGGTCTCCGGCCTCTTCCGCACGGCGCTTGAGATAGGCCATCCAGACCGGCACCAGATCTTCGGCGGTGATCCCTTCGGGCGGGCAGGACAACAGTTGGTGGCGGACCTGAGCCCGGCCGCCCTTGGGCCAGGTGGCCAGAAGCGCCTCGTCATGTTCCATGAGAAGCATGCGGTTGTAGCCGTCCATGCGTCGCAGGGCTTTTTCCAAGCCTTGTAAAAAGCCTTCGATCACGCCAACGCAGGGCAGGGGATCGGTCTGGCAAAGGGCCTGCCATTCCTTGGAGGTCTTCTCCGCCTGGGCCGGGCTGGCGAGGGCACTCAAAAGGGCCGTGGACAGGATCAGCCGCCTCACGAGTCCACCTTTTCCGGGAACATGTCGGCCAGGGCCTGGCGTGAGGCCTCAGCGACGCCTCTTTCGGTGATCAGGCCGGTGACCAGCCGGGCCGGGGTGACGTCGAAGGCGTAGTTGGCGGCCTCGCTGCCCTCGGGGATGACGGTGACTGTGCCGGTGCCGCCGTTTTCGGTGCGGCCCCAGATCTCGGTGACCTCGGTGCCGTCGCGTTGTTCGATGGGGATCTCCTTGACCCCGTCATGGACCCGCCAGTCGATGGTCGGGCTGGGCAGGCAGACATAGAACGGCACGCCGTTGTCATGGGCCGCCAGGGCTTTCAGATAGGTGCCGATCTTGTTGCATACATCCCCCGAGGCGGTGGTGCGGTCGGTGCCGACGATGCACAGATCCACCTCGCCATGCTGCATCAGGTGACCGCCCACGTTGTCGACGATGCAGGTATGGGGCACCCCGTGTTGGCCCAGTTCGAAGGCCGTGAGGTTGAAGCCCTGATTGCGCGGCCGGGTCTCGTCCACCCACACATGCACCGGGATCCCAGCGTTATGGGCCTTGTAGATGGGCGCCGTGGCGGTGCCCCAGTCGACCGTGGCCAGCCAACCGGCATTGCAGTGGGTCAGCACGTTGACGGCGCCCTGCTTGCCCTTCTTTTCCCAAATCTCGCGAATGATCGTCAGGCCGTTGTCGCCCATGGCCTCGCACAGGCCCACATCCTCGTCGGCGATTTCGGCGGCGCGTATGTAGGCGGCCTCCTCGCGCTCGGCGGCGGGCAGGGGGGCGAGCAGGGATTTCATCTCGTCCAGGGCCCAGCGCAGGTTGACCGCCGTCGGGCGGGTCTTGAACAGGGCGGCAGAGGCGGCTTCCAGGTTCTTGTCCGAGGCATCGGTGCGCATGGCCAGCGCCATGCCATAGGCTGCCGTGGACCCGATCAGCGGCGCCCCGCGCACCAGCATGTCGGCGATGGCCGCCGCGGCATCCTCCATGGTGGTCAGCCGCACCACCTCGAACAGATGCGGCAAGCGGGTCTGATCAATGATCTCCACCGACCGCTCGTCGGCGGCGGTCCAGATGGTGCGGTAATGGGTGCCATTGATATTCATGACGTGAAACCTTTCGTTCGATCAGAGCCCTGTTGGTTATGCCTCACTCCTGCGCACCGGTAAACCTCCCGCGCGCAGCCTTTTCACCAGTCCGCGCCGGTTGTGGGCGCCCTGGTCGCCGTCTTGGGCATGGATGAAATGGCCGGACATGATCAGCCGCTGGCCGGTGAGCATGGGCAGGGCCGCCATCAGGTCCAAGTCGCTCATTCCGGCGCGCAAGGGATCGCCGTGCTCTTCCAAGTCGATACAGTCCACCACCAGCAAACGCGGGTTGGCCCGAAGCTGGGCCAGGAACGCCCCGCCGATGGGGCAGCCGATAAGGAATAGCCGTTTGACGCTGGGCAGGGCATGAGCAATCTGCGCGGCGATCAGGCCGCCAAAGGAATAGCCGACGAGATTCTCCGGTTCGGCCATGGGCAGATGGTCGCCGGGGATGAAGTCGTCCAAGGGCCCGTGGCGGTAGCGCATCACCAGACCGGCCTGAATGGTCTGGTCGAGGAAGCTGCCGCGCAGGCCGGACATCTGGATCAGGTCATTGCTGCCCAAGGCCACGTTTTGGACCCCGACCTCGCGCAACGCCACCACCATGTCCGGCATATAGTCGCCGGAGGTGTCGAGACCACCGAAAAAGACCGTGCCCATTATCCTCCCAGCACCCGCCCGGCGACGGCATCGAGCTTCTTGATCAGGGCCGGGTCGCGGGCATCGGGGGCGGTAATAATGGCGGTGTCCAGGGCGGTCTGACAGCCTTTTTCGCAGGTCTCGGTACGTCCTGACAGTTTCGGCGCCGTGGCCTTGACCAGGGCGCGGGCGTTGTCGGCATTACCCATCAACACGGCAATGATGGCATCGACGGTCACATGGTCGTGATCCGGATGCCAGCAGTCATAATCGGTGACCATGGCCACGGGGCAGTAGCACATCTCCGCCTCGCGGGCCAATTTGGCTTCCGGCATGTTGGTCATGCCAATCACGTCGCAGCCCCAGGAGCGGTAAAGATTGGATTCGGCCAGGGTGGAGAACTGCGGGCCTTCCATGGTCAGATAGGTGCCGCCGCGCTGATAGGGGATGCCCACTTCCTGGATCGCCGCTTCCACCGCATCGGCCATACGGCCGCAGGTGGGATGGCCCAGGCCCACATGACCCACCAGACCGGTGCCAAAGAAGCTTTTGGTGCGGGCAAAGGTGCGGTCGATGAACTGGTCCACCAGCACGAAATGGCCCGGTGGCAGTTCCTCTTTCAATGACCCGACGGCGGAGACGGCCAGGATATCGGTGACCCCGGCGCGCTTGAGCACGTCGATATTGGCTCGGAAGTTGAGCTCCGAGGGCGGAATGCGGTGGCCGCGACCATGACGGGGCAAAAAGACCATCTTCTGGCCGTCCAACTCGCCGAAGAGCAGTTCGTCCGAGGCCTCGCCGAAGGGGGAGTCGACCCGGCGCCATTGGGTGTTGCTCAGGCCGTCGATTTCGTAAACCCCACTGCCGCCGATGACGCCGATAACCGGCGGAACGCCCGGATTGCTCATTCTTTCTTCTCCTGTTCGGATGCGTGATTGGGCGGCTATTCTTGCCGCTTCGCTTTGCGCTTGCAAGCAGGCAAAAGCGGGCGCACCATTCGCGCCAATATCAACAAGGAAACGGAGTGTTCCCAAATGCGATACGCGATTTTGCCGCTGCTGGCCGGTGTGGCCCTGGGCGCCGCCATGGCAACGCCTGTGCAGGCCGAGGAGGACATGCGCACGGTCCTGACTCTCAAGCCGGAGATCCGCGAGCAGTTCCTCAAGGAGATGCGCGGCCATATGGAAAATCTGGACGATATCATTTCCGCCATCGGCGAAGGGGACTTCAAGGAAGCCGCCATGATCGCCGACACCCGCCTCGATTTCGGCCATCACATCTGGGAAGCCATGGCCGCCAAGGGCGCCACCGCGGATCAGATCGCGGCGGCCAAGAATCGCATGCGGTCCATGGGCATGGGCATGGGCCGGGGCATGAGCGATGAAGAACACATGAAGATGGAAGAAAAGATGGCCGACCACGCCAAGGGCATGGGCATGGGCCATGGCATGGGTCGCGGCATGGGTCGCCACATGACCCCGGAATTCCGTCAGATGGGCCAATCCATGCATGGGGCCGGAGGAGAACTGGCCAAGGTGCTGCACGCGGCCGCCACCCCGCCCACCGCCGAAAACTACCGCCAGGTGATGGAATCCCTGTCCGAGGTGACAACCGTCTGCCGGTCCTGCCACGCGACCTTCAAGGTGCAGTGACCGACGTTTCATTGAATGAGATGAGAGGGCCGCTGGTGGAACCGGTGGCCCTTTTTTTGGGGAGACCGCCCCGGGGACGCGCCATGAGGACCGAGACCGCCATCGCCAAACTCACGAAGGAATTCCTCGATCCCCGAGGAAAGGGCGATTTCGTCCTTGCCCTGGAGAAGGCCGAAGGGGACGTGGTCTATTACGGCGGCTTCGTCAACGGCATGATCGATTGGGTGGCCGACCGGGCCGAGGCCATACGGTTCGAACCGGAAGACGAGCGGGACCTGCCGGAGATCCTGGAGGTCATCGCGTATCATTTGCCAAGCAATGATTTTTAAGCGGATTTTGGTGGAGCGGTACCGTAAATCCACCGAAACCCATGGCCAGACCATCGGATGCCCCCGACTTTCTTTCTCCTGATATTTCGGTTCTCCAAACGGGGGCGGACGTTGGGGAGTCTGCGCTTGGCCAGAAAATGAAAATATACCTAACGATATCTTGGATGGCTTATAAGGCAAAAAATATGCTGTAAAAGCCCATTATGATCAATAAATGTTCTTGACAAGTCCTGTTTGTTCCCGGTAAAGGAGAGGAAAGAGTGCCATTTCGGGGAATTCACCCCCAGGAAGCGGCATCGGACCCAACCATGACCCAACAGGAGGCCTCCCATGGGAAGCTTGTCATCCGCCAACCCTTCCGCCGATGGGGGTTCCCCGTCCTCGCACAGGGATAATCAGCCCAGCGCCCCGGCACCTCTTCCAGCCCCGCCCTTGCCCGCGCCGTCCCCGGACTTCGGCACGACGCCCGATTTCGGTGGCGGCCTGTCATCTTATGGCTCGGACACCTCCCTGAGGGGCGGGTCGCTGTTCGATGAGGCCCCGACCTTGGCGCCGTTGGCCCCCAAGCCGACCCTTGCCGATCCCCTGGCCAAGTCCGATGCGACCCCGACCCTCGGCGCCGATCCCACCGACCGCCAGACCCGGGCCTTCAACAAGCGCCAGGAGGCGGCCAATCTCAAGGCGGCCCGGGCCGATTCCGATGCCGCCTGGAAGTTCCATCAGGATAAGAAAGCCGCCGAGCAAAAAGCCGCCAGCCAGCGGATCCAGGCCCGCCGCCAGGCCCAGGCCGCCGAACGCCAACAGGAGGCCCAGGCCCGCAAGACCCACCGGGCCCGCATGCAGGCCCAACAGGCCCAGCAGACCAAACCGATCAACCCGATCAAGGAACAGCAGCGCCGCAATTTCGAGGCCCATAAGGCCCAGGCCCGGCAGGTCCGCTGGACCCAGCCCAATCTCCGCCCCTCCCTGGCCAACCAGCCCAAGGGACCCAAGCCGGTGGGCTCGGAAGAGGACTACAAGCGCGATTTCCAACGCCACCCGGTGACCGCCCAGGCCGAGGCGGACCGGATCGTCGACACCATTCCGGTGGAAGATTGGTCCAGCACCCAGGCCCTGATGGCGCAAACCTCGCCGGGCTACTTCCAGAGCGGGCACCCGGCCAACAACAAGGTCCGCCCGAAAGTGGACCAATGGTACAAAAACACCTACCCGGGCAAGATCGATCTCTCCTCCGGCCAATCGGCACGGGGCAATGGCGGCATGCAGGCAGACGACCGGCGCCAGGTGGATGCGCATATCAATGCAGGTTCCGGCACCCGAGCCAAGGCGGTAGCGGCCTATGATCCGGATGTTCTGCTGCCCTCGGCAGGCGACGCCAGCCGCGCGCCCGATCTCACCAAACGCCTGGAAGTCCATGGTCGCGACAGGGACTGGACCCCCGGCGAGATCGAGGACTTCAAGGACCAGTTCGACGCCCTTGACGGAAGGGATCAGGAGGCCTACCTCCGAATGCTGGAGGGGGAGGTCCCGTCTGCATCGGAAGAGATGAATGGGGTTTCCGGCGGCAGCGGAACCGACCATCTGGTCGGCGGCGGCGGGGATGATACCCTTGAGGAATTGGGTGACCAAAAACCCCGCAAGAGTGAATCCGAGCTTGGCGTGCCGCCGGGCCCGGACGCTTCCCGCAATGGCCCTGTTAAGTCTTCCCCACTTATCTTCGATCTGACCACAGGCAAGCCGATCACGCTTGACGAGTATAATGGTGTGCCTGAAACTGGACGATGGATGGACGAAGCCGGATCGTCATTGGGCGATCAGTCAGATGACACCGCGGAGAAACCGCGAGGTGCCCATGTTCTGGATGCGGCGGTGAATGGTGCCCGATGGCTGAGGGACCGTGGGCGGAACACTTCCGCCCCGCCCACCAAGGAAGACCTGGATTACTTTGAAAATCAGGCGGACATGCTGGAATCTGCAGGCTTGGCGCTAGGGTGGGACGTGGCAGCCGGTAACGTGCGCCACTATCGTGACGGGTCCGGTGAGGATAAATGGATCGAGCCGAAATTTTTGCTTGCTCACGAAAAGGTCAAAGAAGAGGAGCAGAAACATAGAGATAGAACGGACGGTCATGTTGAAACCACGGTTCAGGATCGTCTAGCCGAACTTCCGGACGGAGGGACGCTCGATTTCGGTTTCCATACCATCACCCAGTACGACCTTAACAATGAGGAATTTCCTAAATCGGAACTTTACTACGCCTCCAACGCAGCGAACATGGAGACCGGCGCTGCCTTCACAGCCATCCGCGAGGGCAACCGGATCACGGTTCGGGGCAACGTCAACCGGTATTGGCACGACGACTACGACTGGCATCCCGAGCACAATTTCGGAATCGAAGCTGGTGGTAGACGGACCATTCCCGACCGCGACATGGAAGCGCTGGCCGACTACCGTGGCGCGAAATCCTATGGTATGCTTTCCGAATGGCGCGATGACACGGTCTATACCGGCACCATCGGCCCTGGAGGTGAAATCTGGTGGGATCACAAGAACACGGCGAGACGAAAGTGAGCCCTTACAAACGCTTCTGGGGCCTAGCCCGCGACACAAGAAAGCAAGGACACCCCGTACTCTGGGCTGGTTTTTTGATTTCTTTGGTCAGTGCCGCCTGGGCAGGATACCATCTGTACATGAACTTGCCACTCAGGGAAATTCATCCGACTTGTTCGGAGCGCGGGAATTTTCAGGAGTTGCCCGGTGACTATGTCCAAGGTTGGTTCTTCCGCCCCTTCGTGAAGAAGGTTTTTGAATCCAGAATTCCCGTTAAGTATATTAAGAGCGAATACGATCAAGGAAATGGAAGCCATGTGCGAACTGGTGTAAATAGAGCCTGGATCTCCCGCAGCGATTGGAACAAACACTCTGGAACCATTGCGCAGATCACTAACGAGATCGTCCGAGACGGAGTCGCGCGAAAACGTGAGCAAGGCTTTGACTTTCCAATATTTTCCTTCGAGCGGGAAAGCGACCGGGAGTTGAGGCCCACCTGTGCTGACGTGCATCGCTATGTCTACGGAAGATAGATTTGTCACTGCTTAATTGATTTGCTAGGCGCGGCAGGCCATGGACCCGGAGGTCAGCGGGTTCTACAGGCAATATCAAATGCATGCCCGGGGCGGCAAGGTCGGGCTCGGTGGCTATCAGGCCGTTACCGAGGGCAACCCGGAACTGCGGGCGCGCAATGCCCGAGAGGCGGGTTTCGAAGGGGCGGCCTCCAAGTATGCCCTGGACGCCGCCGGCAACCAGATCGTCAAGGATTCCGGGTTACGGTGACGGGTTACGGTGACGCTGCATTAATTAGGGTTACCATGACGCTGCATTAATTAACCCCGTCTCGTGCATGCCCGAGGATACCTGGGACGGCATGGCGCCGCCCAAGCCGGAGGAAATCCGGGCCATCCGCGACAAGCCGGTGGCCGAGCGCACCCATGCAGATCAGCGCCGTCTCCATTGGGCCGAGGATTACTGGACCAACGAGGACATCCAGACCGAAACCACCGCGTTCTACAAGCTCAACAGCGAAGTCGGCGCGCCCACGGGCCATGCCACGGGCCATGCTCCCTTCGGCGCCGACAGCGCCCGTTCGGAAGACGCCCGGATCAACCGCCAACGCGCCGACCATGCCATCAAGAGCCTCGGGCCCGATGCCGATCCGGACCATGTGCGCATGGTCGAGGCGCACTATGGGCTGCGGGAACCGGCCCAAGGGGTCTCCATGGATGAGCATGGAAACTGGTATGATGCCCAGGGGCGCCGCATCGACAATCCCCATAAGGACCCAAATGCGCACAAGGCCGGAACCGGCTGGGAAGGTGGTCCCGACGCCCGGCAAACGAACGGCCTCTCGATGGGCGACGACGGCCAATGGTACGACGAATTTGGCAACAAGATCGACGATCCAGACCGTGATCCGAATGTCCACACCGCCGGATACGATGGAAAGGCGGCTTCCCCCTATTGGAGCCAAAACCGCGATGACATCGATGCCAATGGTATTTGGACCGCACCCGACGGCACGAAGCTCGATATTCACGAGGAACGGGAAAAGCGCGGCAATCCGTATTGGATGCCGCCGCTGTCGAACCAGACGGCCTCAAATTCAGAAAAGGCGCTGGACCAAGATACTGACGCAAATGCCGCCTACGATGCTGGCACGGTTGGCACTTACACTGACGAACGCAAGGAGAATGATTTTTCGCAATTGAATGACGACAACGACAGTTATGATGCCGGGTATGCCAGCGACCAGCAGGCGCTCGAAAATGAAAATCAGCCGACCATTCTTTCGAAATCGACAGATCGTAAACGGTCTATACTCAACGATACCCCTGCTATATTTAATATCGCTGACAATCCAGATGCCGATGGCTCTGAGCCTATACATGAGTTCTCATATTTCAATGAAGTGCCTGAGCATAATGAAATCATTGAACGTAAAGCCAAAGAGCAAGGCGTCGACCCAGATGTGGTGCGAGCAATTGTATATATGGAGACTACTCACGGTTACTATGATAGGCTTCTTGAGCCGTTTGGTAAGAATGATTCGCTTCGTCCGATGAACGTCAAAGCAAGTTACTGGAAGGATTTAGGGTATAGTCGCAATGACCTGGAGAGGCCGGAAACGAATATTGAGGCTGGTGTAACCCTTATCCGGCGCTTGCAAGATCGAATTCCTGGCGCTTCCATTGAGCAAATTGCCACAGCTTACCAAAACCTCGCGGCAGAGGAGGTTAGTGATTATGGGGCGAGAGTCCGCGAGATTTACGAAAACAGGCTTTGGGATACACAGTAACCGTGATTTCTAAACCGACAAAAATTGTATTAAGCGCTGGATTCCTGCTATCCATCATGTTTGCAGCATTTATCGGATATGCCGCAATGAAACACGATCCCCAGCACGAATTTTCCTCTGACTTGGCCCATTTTGGCTTGCTGTTGACCATTGGTTTCGGCACGGCGCTGTCACTAACCGTTTCTATTTCAGCAGTAATTGAGGGTGTTTATAGGCTTATTGTCTACAGAAAATCGAATCGTATCAAGGGATAAGATGCAATTGTTCCGACCTGATCTGACAACGATCTATTGGTTACGTATTACTGTAATGGAATGGACGCCCCCTTCGGCGCCGATGGCGCCCGCTCGGAAGACGCCCGGATCAACCGCCAGCGCGCCGATGATGTGATCAAGAGCCTCGGGCCCGATGCCGATCCGGACCATGTGCGCCTGGTCGAGGCGCACTATGGGGTGGGGGAACCGGCCCGAGAGGTCTCCATGGATGAGCAGGGCAATTGGTATGATGCCCAGGGGAATCTGATTGATCAGAATACCGGGAACGATCCCATGCATAATGCAAGAACGCTGGAGTATGTTCCCGGCCGAGACGATGCGCCGCCCATAGACCTTCTCTATCGCCCCGGCGAAGATTCCGGCACCGGCATGCCGATGGACACGAACGGCGGGAAGGGCGATAGCGGAGACACCTCGACGACTTCGCCGCCAAATACCCATAAACCGGCCATGAACGAATATGGACGGTGGACCTATCCAGACGGCAGCCCTGCGCCCGATCCGGATCATAATCCGCACATTCTCAAGGCCAGCGGCAGTCGGGTAAATGTGGACCGTTCCAGCCCTCAGAATGGGGAAACACCTTCCTCGCCTGATGCTTCAAATGATGACCCAATTCCTGAGGGCGTAAAAGGCGACATGGCTGCTTTGGCCCGAGAGGGAGTGGAAGCCGATCGTGTCCGGCGGTCCTATCAGGAACGGATTAAGCAGGCTTCCGACGAAATCCTTGAGAAGTATCGTCAAGGGGGATACTCGGCTGAAGAGGCGGCGAGGCTTGCGAGTGGCGAACGCAATAAAATCATGATGGAAGCCCGGGAACAGGGCACCGAAACCGCGAAAGCCATTGCTGAAATGAAGAAAAAAGAAGGAATAGCATTTGATGATCTTCTGGATAGATATGCTGGAGAAAAAAAGAACTTCAAGGACCTGACACCGAAAGAACAAATGGCAGTCTGGGAGAAAATTATCAACAAGTCCGGAAGTGGCAACTCAGATTGGACGAGGCGCGCCAGAATAGCTGGCAAGGCAGGTCGGGGCCTCTGGCTATTGACGGCAGCCATAGCAGCCAATAACATCATGGTTGCACAAGATAAAAAACATGCCGCATTAAAGGAAGGGGTGACCGTGACCGGCGGAGCGGTCGGTGGCGCCGCCGGAGGGTTGCTCGGCACCCTCTGCGGCCCGGGCGCTTTCATCTGTTCACCGCTCGGTGTGATGATCGGTGGGTATTTGGGCGGTGAGGGCGGCGCCAATCTGGTCGAAGGCACCTATGGCCACGAAGGTGGAGAAATTGACAGTGACTGGGTAATGCCGTGACGCCGATCAACAAATTTGAATTCAAGCCCGGGGACAGATTTTTCGAACCGGTGCTCGGAGACCCGGAGAGGGAGAAACTCTCCCTCTATCTCCCCAAGGAGGGAGATACGTTGCGACTGGGCGCAAGATATCAGCCTGAAAAATTTCTTAGCTATACGGAACCTATTTCTCAGGACATCCATTTTGATGGCCGACGGATTGCCCGCTATGTCTCCATCTTGGGAGACGCGATCGTGGCCCAGTTCCAATGCCGAGGCGGCTATCTGCTGATCAGCAATTACGAGCGTGCATTTCAGGATCTATATGGTGAATGTGGAGCGTTGATCATTTCATACGTCACCGAGGATTTTGTCCTTGAAGACAGCGCCATCTTCGCTTTGTTCAGCTACTTCACGATTCCCGCCAAGCAGACATACGACCAATCCGAGGGCACGGCTGGACATCTGAGCCCCGAGGCCAGTCCCATCTATTCCTTGCAAGTCAGAGATAACGACAGTCTGACTTTTCGCATGAAGGAAGGACCGAAAGTTTGGCTAAGGGTATATGAATCCCCAAAACGGGGCTTGTTGGGCTGGCTCGGTTTTAATGGTACCCGTTGTGGGCCGAACTGTTTTGAGCCCCGAAGGCTATGGATTCATCGGTCAGTCTTTACCTTCTTTCCGAGCAGGATGGCCGCCGTCGGTGCTTAATCCATACTGATCTTGAGAGGATACCTGGGGCGGCATGGCCCCGCCCAAGCCGGAGGAAATCCAGGCCATCCGCGACAAGCCGTTGGCCGCGCGCACCCATGCGGATAAGCGCCGCCTCCATTGGGCCGAGGATTACGGGACCAACGAGGACATCCAGACCGAAACCACCGCGTTTTACAAGCTCAACAGCGAGCAAGCCGCGCCCACGGGCCATGCCACGGGCCATGCCCCCTTCGGCGCCGATGGCGCCCGTTCGGAAGACGCCCGGATCAACCGCCAGCGCGCCGACCATGCTATCAAGAGCCTCGGGCCCGATGCCGATCCGGACCATGTGCGCATGGTCGAGGCGCATTACGGCCTTTTGCCGAAACAGGAATCAAAAGATACCCTCGGCGGCACGGATGGAACTGACACCTTTGGGGGCGGGGATGGAGACGATAGCCTGATCGGCGGTTCCGGCCATGACGACTTGTCCGAGGGCTCCGAGGTCCCAAACGACCAGACTCAGCCAGCACCCACTCCCGAAGATGAGTCGTACTTCGACCGCAAAACCTACCGCCAAGCCATCGAGGAACAGCGGTTGGCCTCCTGGCTCGCCGGAGGGGGGCAGCGCATCGCCGACAACCTCTCCGAAGCCTATGACCAGTGGGACCCGAAATGGTCTGATCTCTACGAGATCCCGGGCTCCATGCTGAGGTCTTTCAGCAACGACATCAAAGACGCCATCGAGAACCCGGAGGACCCCTCGAAAACCCTGCCGCTGGCGCTCGAAGCAACGGGCCTCGGCGGCGCCTTCAGCCGCCTTCCCAAAGCCCTGCCGGATGGCGACGTGCTCGGCATGAGCGGTGGGCGACTGGCTCTTGCCGCAGACAGGTATGATCTCGAATTATCGGAGCCTAAAGCGTACTATTTTGATCCTCCTACATGGAACAAAAAAGCGGAGAGACCCTTGCCGGTATTTAGAAACCCAACAGACACTGAACTTGAGACCAATTTGAAACAATCAAAATATCTACGTGTCATCCGCCACACAGGAAACAATGACATCTACATTTGGCCCGGCGATGAAGGACTGCACGCAGATGTGGCCGCAAAGTTGGGCTTTATTGAAGATGAGGTAGAGAACCTAGGGTATATTCTATCCGCCGAGGACCTCGACGACGTAATGCGATACATAGCAAAAGGAGAAGGCCCCCTGAGGTTTACGCTTTAGGGGGAAAATCGCGGGGCGCATGGCACCTTCCAGGGGACGAAGAAGACCTGGACCCAACCCCGCCCGCCGCGTCCGGGCGAATGGAAGGCCCCGGACGGGGATCTGGACACCGGCGACATGGAGATCATCGATCTGCTGAACCAGGGCGGCTCCCGACCCGGCCAGCCCGCCACCGGAAACCGCAACCCCGGGGGCATTCATAATCCGGATGGAACCGGTGAGAAAATGGCGCACACGGATCGGCGGCATGTGGTCACGGAAGAATACCTGGATCACCGGATTCGGACGGAAAAAGGTGGTGTTGCGTCAACCTACATCAATCAGGATTTCGCCAACAAGGCGACGACGCTTGCAATTAACAAAGGCATGCATAAGGCTGAGCGCGAAAATCATGGAAATTACTCAATCACTTGGGATGTTGGGAAAACGGTTGGATATGTGAAAGGCTCCAAAAGCAAGCTAGGAACAGCAGGAAAGCAAGTGAATATCCCCCATGGAAAGCCACAGCCAACATCACGGGTAAAAGTGATATTCTTTCCAGACAAGATGAAGCCTTATGGTATCCATATCGTCACATCCTATCCGGTACTGAACTGAAGAAGTTGGAGCGGTTCTATGACCGAAAAAAGTTTCTATAGCGATTTTCCTCGCTTCCGAAGGTTTTTAACAACTAGCTTCGGGCCTGGGTGGGGCAATCTTGGAAAAGGCATGGAAGAATGCATTGCCTTTTATCGCGTCTATACCAAAGAAGAGGAAATGGACGGACTGCTTATGGAAATCGACGCGTTCCTGAAGTCTCCATGGATCGAACCGAATGCAATTGAGGAGGCATTTCGGCAAGCGGACGTGCATTATCCTTATGAGAGAAGGCGTTATAAGGGCGCCACCGACCCTAACAACAGAGCCATTGGGTGGGTCGAGGAGATCCGAGATATCCTATTGACCTCGATTCCCGATCAGATACGCCGAAACGCCAGCAAGAGAGTTCGTGAAGGCTGGGCCGATCTGTACTAGGTTCCGGTGACGCTGTTTCGGTGACGCTGTATTAATTAACCCCGTCTCGTGCATGCCCGAGGATACCTGGGATGGCATGACCCCGCCCAAGCCGGAGGAAATCCAGGCCATCCGCGACAAGTCGGTGGCCGAGCGCACCCATGCGGATCAGCGCCGCCTCCATTGGGCCGAGGACTACTGGACCAACGAGGATATCCAGACCGAAACCACCGCGTTTTACAAGCTCAACAGCGAAGTCGGCGCGCCCACGGGCCATGCCACGGGCCATGCTCCCTTCGGCGCCGACAGCGCCCGTTCGGAAGACGCCCGGATCAACCGCCAGCGCGCCGATGATGTGATCAAGCGCCTCGGGCCCGATGCCGATCCGGACCATGTGCGCATGGTCGAGGCGCACTATGGGCTGCGGGAACCGGCCCAAGGGGTCTCCATGGATGAGCAGGGCAATCGGTATGATGCCCAGGGGCGACGCATCGCCAATCCCAACCAGACCCCGAATCTGCACAAGGCCAGCGACAGACGAACCAATGTTAGCCAGCCGACCTCCCGCGATGGGGAACCCACCGGCGGCATGATCGGGGATGATGGGGCCCTTGGCGGATCGGGGGAACCGGCTACCTACCAAGACCGCTTCCCCATGCAATCGAATTCATCCGCCGTGCAAAGAGATCTACATGCCTACCTGGCACGGATGGACGAAAGAGGCCTTCAAGATCAACAACACACTCACAAAAAACAACGGGTCCCGATTGCCACGGAGCACAAGGCCTGGCTCCTCGAACATGGGGGCAGAGCGGTGGGTATGGAACAGTCGGCGCGCGCCCTCAAGCACTACAATGAAGGTAGCGGCCAGGATCTGCAAATGCCGACTGAGTGGTTGCGGAGCAACAAGGAAATCACCGAAGCGGAAGACACAAATCATACGGCTATTGGATCCGAACTGATTTCCGATCCCGCTGTGAATCAGCAGCTTTCCAGTTTGAAGGATGGCCAGTCGGTCACCATTCCCATCGGCAAAACCCTTGACGAAATCGATGCCGATGGCATCAGTGATCTCCATTTCGCCAGCGGAAAAAGCAACCTGCAAACGACAGGTGAAGTGACCGTCACACGCCAGGGAAACCAGTTGCATGTCACCGGCCAGCAGGATTATCACTGGTTTGACGACTATGACTGGCATAAGAATACGCGTTTCTTTGGTGGGTTAGTGACCGGAGAGCAGATGCAGCAGCTTAAGACCCTGGGATCGGCCAAGGACTTCAAGATGGTCGGCGATTGGACCGGCACGGTGAGTGGCACCATTCCCCTAAACCCTGGAGGGGGACTGGGCAAGCCCAGCCTGACGTGGACACCTGGGCAGTCCTCTCCGGGACCTTAAGCGTCAGTCGGCAAGGAAAGGAATGAAGAGCATGGTTCGGAAACTTTTTGGTCTCATGCGTAAGGCGGGTCACCCGGTGCTCTGGACGGCGCTGTTCATCGCCCTGATCGGCAATCTCTATTACCGGGACCGCCTGTACTGGGAAACACCCTCCATTCCTTTCCAACCGTTTTGCAATCCGAGAAGCGATGGGGAGCACCCTAGATTCAGACCCCAAGTGCACCACCCAGCTATGCTGGGAACGCTATGGGACAGAAATATGCACACGTCAGCTTGGACGAACGATGCGAGATTTACCGTCTGCATGCAGACGGTAAATCTCAACGGGCCATTGGGCGGCTGATGGGCCGCTCGGCCTCGACCATTGGCCGGGAATTGAAGCGCAACGCGCTGCCCCGGGCCGGATACAAGCCGGCCATGGCCGAGCGCATGGCCTGGGCGCGCAAACGCCGCCTGCCGAAAATCGAGCGCTTGAGCCCTCTGAAAACCCACATCCTGGATGCACTTGCTATGGAACAGAGCCCGGAGCAGATCGCCGGAAGGCTCAAGCTCGAAGGATCAGAGCATACCATCAGCGCCGAGACAATCTATGCCTGGATCTACGGGCCCCACGGGCGGCGGCGGAAGCTCCACCGCCTGTTGCCGCAGGCCAAATCCCGTCGCGGACGACGGGCCCGAAAAGGGCGGCGCGATCCGCCGATCCCCGACCGGATGCCGATCCATATGCGTCCGACCAAGGCCCATCTGCGCGCCGAGCCGGGCCATTGGGAGGCCGACTTGGTGCACTTCCGCAAGCAACGGGCCTGTTTGCTCACCTGTATCGAGCGGCGGTCTCGGCTGCTGCTCACCGCGACCCTTCCAGACAAAACCGCCCGCACCACCGCCGAGGCGCTGGCCAGGCTGCTCAACCGTGCGCCCAAACGGGCCCGGAAAACCGTCACCCTGGACAACGGCGGCGAGTTCTACGACCACAAGAGCCTGCCTGTGCGCGCCTTCTTTTGCGATCCCCATTCCCCCTGGCAGCGCGGCTCCATCGAGAACGCCAACGGCGTCCTGCGCCGCAGCCTGCCCAGGCACATTCGCCTCAATAAATTCTCCGATCAAGACATCGAGGACATCACATGGACCTACAACACAACGCCCCGAAAATGCCTCGGTTTCCTCACGCCAATCGAGGCATTCGCCAAATCAATCGGTGTTGCACTTGAAATTTGAATCCAGCGCACCTCCGTCCGGTAAATGGTGAATTCACCTTATCTCCAGAATTCCTAGAATATGCAGTCGCGGAAATGGCAATTTGGGGATTTTCAGTAAAAGCTGAATTTCAGGACATTAATTTGCCTGTTCTGATTGCCCCAAGAGATTTTGACGATGCCTCGACGATGACTCATGTAACCGAAAAGGCTTATTTTGCGGCAAGAGATGTACCGACCTACCTGGACACCGCTACCGTGAAGAAAATATACGGTTTGTCGATCACTTGTGAGGAAATCGAGGGTGTGGTTACCCGATTCTGAGGTGGTGGGCGTTATTTTCTTTGGAAATCCCGGCTCTCTCGGCGGTCTCCGGGTTACTGTGGTTACGGTGGGGTTACAGGTGCCACTCCGCAAATTATTCCCCCCCGGGGTTACGCTAATGGCATGGACGCCCCCTTCGGCTTCGTGATGAGCCATACTGGAGGTTGTCGAAACTTTCCAATAGCGGGAGCGTCCAATGAGCAATGAAATGCTAAATTCAGAAGTCCCGCCTGATGCCTCGACGGACTCCGCGTGAGGCAGTCCTGACTCCAATACTGTCTTTCCGGCCTGCGCCACACCTATCGCCCCCCACAAAAAAGGCCGCCGGAAAATCCGACGGCCCTTTCTATTTCAATGCGGCGCCAAGGTTTAGTGCAGGTCGCGCCAGATCTGTTTCTTCAGGGCGAACAACAGCACCGAAAAGATGATCAGGAAACCCACGACCTTGAGGCCAAGGCTGGCGCGTTCTTCCAGTTCCGGCTCCGCGGCCCAGGACAGGAACGCCGTGACGTCGCGGGCGTGCTGGTCGAGGGTGGCGGGCGTGCCGTCTTCATATTCCACCGCTTCGTCATAGAGCGGCGGGGCCATGGAGATGGCGTGACCCGGGAACCAATGGTTCCAGGACTTATCCTCGGGGATCGCCTCATAGCCTTCCGGAGTCTCTTCCTCGTAGCCGGTCAGCAGCGCATAGAGGTAGTCCGGCCCGTTGAACCGCGCCTTGGTGATCAAGGACAGGTCCGGCGGCAGAGCCCCGGCGTTGGACGCCATGGCCGCCTGCGGATTGGGGAACGGCGCATTGAAGCGGTCCGCGGGCAGGGCCGGGCGGACCAGGAATTCGCCGTCCTCGTCGAGGACTTCGCCTTCGTCATCGGGGCCGGCAAGCACTTCGTACTCGGCGGCGATTTCCTTGATCTCGTCTTCGGTGTAGCCCAAGGCCGACAGATTGCGGTAGGCGATCAGGTCCAAGGAGTGGCAGCTGTTGCATACTTCCTTGAAAACCTGGAAGCCGCGCTTGAGCTGCGCCTTGTCGAAGTGCACGAAGATGTCGATACCGGTCATGATGTTCAATCCGGCGATACGCAGTCCGGACTGTTTAAAGGTCCAGTCTTGCATCGGCGGCTTGGGTGCCGACGAGGCCTGTGCCGCGCCGGACCCAAGGGTCACGGCGAGGACGGCGGCCAAGGCGGCGGTACGAATGAAGGTGGTCTTCATTGGATTGTCTCCTCCTTGTCCGCTCAGTGGGTCACGGCAGCGGAAATGCTGTCCGGAAGTTCTTTGGTTGATTCCATGCGGCTGACAATCGGCACGATCAACAGCAGGTGCGCGAAGTAGTAGGCGGTCGAGAGCTGACCGATGATGATCCAAGCACCCTCGGCCGGCATGCCGCCCGCCTTGCCCAGAATCAGGCAGTCAATGACGAACAGCCAGAAGAACATCATGGACAATGGCCGGAACTTCATGCTGCGCACCTTGGAACCGTCGAGCCAAGGCAGCAGGGCCAGGAAGATGATCGACAGGAACATGGCGATCACGCCTTGCAGCTTGGCGGTCAGGAACCAGATGTCCGTCGTGAAGGCCCGCAAGATGGCGTAGAACGGCAGGAAGTACCATTCCGGCACGATATGCGCGGGGGTCACCAACGGATTGGCCGGGATGTAGTTGTCCGGTTCGCCGAAGAAGTTGGGCGCGAAGAACACGAAGAACATGAAGAAGGCCAAGAAGACGGCAATCCCGTAGAGATCCTTGATGGTGTAGTAAGGATGGAACGGAATGGTGTCTTGTTCGCTCTTCACGTCGATGCCCAGCGGGTTGTTGGACTTGTGGTGATGCAGCGCCCAGAGGTGGATGAACACCAGGGCGAAGAGCACGAAGGGCAGCAGGTAGTGCAGCGAGAAGAACCGGTTCAGGGTCGGATTGTCGACCGAGAAGCCGCCCCACAGCCACTCAACGATGTCCACGCCAACAAACGGGATGGCGGAGAACAAGTTGGTGATCACCGTGGCGCCCCAGAAGCTCATCTGGCCCCATGGCAGCACGTAGCCCATGAAAGCGGTGGCCATCATCGCCAGGATGATGATCACGCCGATGATCCAAAGCAGTTCACGCGGGTACTTGTAGGACCCGTAGTACATCCCCCTGAACAGGTGGATATAGACCACGATGAAGAACATGGACGCGCCATTCATGTGCATGTAGCGCATCATCCAGCCCCAGTTCACATCGCGCATGATGCGCTCGACACTGGCAAAGGCCATGTCTTCGTGCGGGGTGTAATTCATCACCAGCATAATGCCGGTAAGGATCATGATGACCAGAACCATGCCTGCCAGGGAACCGAAATTCCACCAGTACGACAGGTTGCGCGCGGTCGGATACCCACTGCCCACCGAGCTATCGATGAAGCTGAAGATCGGCAACCGATATTCGATCCAATTCAGGACCGGGTTCTTGAATTCTTTTGTAGAATGAGACATTTCGACTCCCCCGGTTAGCCGATCAAGATGACGTCGTCGGATACGAACTCGTAAGGCGGCACCGGCAGATTGAGCGGCGCCGGGCCCTTGCGGATGCGTCCGGACGTATCGTAGTGGGAACCATGGCAGGGGCAGAACCAGCCGCCAAAATCACCCTTGGGTTCGCTAGGCTTCTGACCTTGCGGAATGCAGCCCAAATGGGTGCAAATGCCGATCAGCACCAGCCATTCGGGCTTTTGTACCCGCTCGGCGTCCGACTGCGGATCGCGCATGTCCGCGGCCGAGTCCTCTGCGGTGGCTTTGGCGATTTCTTCCGCTGTGCGATGACGGATAAAGGTCGACTTGCCGCGCCATTGAACGGTAATGGCCATGCCTTCCTCGATGCCCGAGATATCCACTTCGGTGGAGGCCAGCGCCAGCACATCGGCCGACGGAGCCATGAAGTCGATAAAGGGCCAAACGGCGGCCGCGGTGCCAACGGCACCGAAGGCAATAGTGCCGTACAAGAGGAAATCGCGGCGGGTTGCGTCGTCGCCCGGGTTTTCAGGCGCGGTGGTAGCCGTGTCTGCCATGACTTAACAATCCCCTTCTCGGCCCATGTTTTTGGGCCTGTCTGCGTTGTTACCATTGGGTCGTTGGTCCTCGGAGGCAATCCCCAGTTCGCCAGCCGTGGTCCCGGAGAGGACTCCTCTCCCCCTGTTGATAGCGGGCGATTCGATAAAGACAGAACCGCCCTGCATTTCGCCCAGAGACGAAATGTAGCGGAAGGGTATATAGCGTATATTATTGCTCTTGGAAAGCCCGGAAACGCTTCTATTGCCTATTTTATAAGGAAATGCTTATTTAACATTCCGCGACCAAAGGAACCGTGAAATCGCCCATGCGTCTTGTGTTGTTCGAGCCGGATATCCCACAAAACGCGGGTACCCTTTTCCGCCTGGGTGCTTGCCTTGGTCTGCCGGTGGATATTATCGAACCCTGTGGGTTCATTTTATCCGATAAACACCTGCGTCGCGCGGGTATGGATTACACGGACCTGGTTCAGATCACCCGCCACAATTCCTGGGCGGATTTCGAAGCACAACGGACCGGTCGGCTGATTTTGCTGACCACCCGGGGTGACCGATCCCACGTGGACTTTCATTTTGAATCAGATGATTGCGTGATGGTGGGGCGGGAGAGTGCCGGGGTGCCCGAGGCCGTGCACGCGGCTGCCGATGCCCGCTTGCGGGTACCCATGATGCCTGATGCCCGCTCGCTCAATGTGGCGGTGACGGCGGCGTTGGTGATCGGCGAAGCCCTTCGCCAGACCGACGGTTTTCCAAGACTTTAGTGATGCTCTGCCTTTTCGGCGCATTTAACGCAAAGGGGCACCGACGGGTCCAGGTCCAGGCGCTTGGCCGGAATTTTGGCATCACAGGCGGTACAATGGCCGTAGTCGCCTTCTTCGATCCGCTCGAGGGCATCATTGATATGCATGAGTTCCACCTGCCGATGGCGCTCCAGTTCCTGGGCCATGGCCTGGGACTGCAGGGCATCCATGCGCGATAGCCGTCCCAGGCGCTGCTGATCCACTTCGACCGTCGCCCGGTCACCTTCGGTGGCGTCATGTTCGCTGTTCAACTCGTCTTGGCGGGCAATGAGCCGCGCCTTGTACGATTCCAGATCCAGGTCCTTCCTGCTCATAGTGCATGTTCTCTTAATTTGTGGGATGGAGACGGTTAGATGCCGTCCTCGGTACGATGCCAGCGGATGATTTGCCGCAATTCTCCAGCGGTATTGGCCAGGGTCGCCAGACAGCTGTCGGCGCGCTCCTCGGGTATGAAGGCGGCAATACGGGTCAGGTAGTAGTCCTCGCCCTTGCGGTCCTGCCGATCGGCGGCGAGACGCACGATATTGGCGCCGTACTCTTGAAAGATCTCGGTCATGCGGGCCACGAGGCCGGGCCGGTTGACTCCCTCGCATTCCACATGGTGGGTAACGCGGGCCTGGGGCTGTGGCCCGGGATCCAATTCAAAGGGGCGGACTTCGATGGTGGCACCGGCCAATTGGGGCAGATCAGCCAGTTCCGCGCGCACATACTCGCTGGTCAAATCAGCGGGAAATTCGCAAATGGACGTGAACTCAGCGCCCTCGCCCAGCACGGCGAAGGTGGTATCACCCAAATCACCGCCCAAATCAAATAGACGGGCCGTGAGCGCGGAGATCAATCCCACCCGGTCGGGGCAAAACACCGAAATCAACAGGTTGTTGGCCATTCAATCGTCCCAAATCTATCGTCGGAGACCACCTTAGCATTCCCTTTGCGGTGTGAACAAGTCGTGCCGGGTGGTTGAAATCTTGCTTCCGCGATCCCTAGTTTCATAAGACGGTTTGCGAGGAGGTTTCATGAGCGAGAAGATCACCAAGACAGAACTCCAATGGCGAGAGGAACTCTCGCCGGATGCCTTCCGAGTCCTGCGGGAAAAAGGGACCGAACGGGCCTTTACCGGTGAATACTGGAACGAAAAGGCACCGGGAACCTATTTGTGCGGCGCTTGTGGCGCGGCGCTGTTTTCTTCGGAATCCAAGTTCGATTCCGGTTCCGGCTGGCCCAGTTTCTGGCAAGCGGTGGCCGAAGACCGGATTACCGAACACCGGGATTCCAGCCACGGCATGGTCCGCACGGAAGTCACCTGCACCGCCTGTGGCTCTCATTTGGGCCATGTGTTTCCCGATGGCCCTAAGCCCACCGGCCAGCGCTACTGCATCAACTCCCTGTCGTTGAAGCTGCATAAGAAATAGGCCAGGCTCTCGAATCGACGCCGACGCCCCATCTATCCTGGCGGGGCGTTACCTTGCCCCACGCGATCAGATCGCGCAGATTTGGCAGGTTCGATTGAGCCTAACAGGTTGCTGAAAAAGTCTGATTTCGAGCCTGTGGCGACACATGCTTCGACAAGCTCAGCATGAGGGCCTTTGAACTTTCAACTTGTTAGCCTCACCCTGAGCTTGTCGAAGGGTGACGCGGGCGGTAGGACAACACTTTTTCAGATGGCGGTAATCGAGCAGTCAGGGATTGCCTAGACAGTCAGCTGGTCTCCACACTCGGTCTTGATCAAGTATCCGGGTCAATTCCTGGACATGGAACAGAGGAGACCAGCTATGGAGTATTTTGTTGGAATGGACGTATCGATGGCAAGCATTTCGATCTGTGAGATTGATGCAAAGGGAACCGTCATTCGCGAAGGCAAGGTGTCAAGCACACCCGAGGCGGTCGCCACTTGGCTCGAGGAAAGCGGGCGTGGCTTTGCGCGAATTGGGTTGGAAGCTGGCCCTCTGGCGCCTTGGCTGTACGCAGGACTGTCCAGTCGGGGCCTCCCTGTGATTTGTATCGAGACCCGGCAAATGAAGGCCTTTGCCAGCGCCAGCCCAGTCAAGACGGACCGTCGCGACGCCCGCTTGATCAGCCAGGCGATGCGGACCGGTTTGTACCGCGCGACCCACGTCAAGACCGCGCGCAGTCAGGAGCTCCGGATGGTGCTGACCCATCGGGAGACCCTGGTTCATCAGGTCCGTCAGTTGTCCAATACGGTACGAGGAACATTGAAAGCTTTCGGCCTCAAGGTCGGTATGGCGCGCGGACGCCTTTTCGCGGCGCGGGTTCGGGAATTGACGGCTGATAACCCGCACCTCAGCGCAGCCGCCGAGCCGCTCTTGCTTGCGCGCCAAGCCTTGCTCGAACAACTCGACAAGCTCGACCGGCAGGTTCATGCCGCTGCGCGCGATGATAGCGTTTGCCGGCGCCTGATGACCGTTCCCGGCGTCGGCCCGGTTACCGCCCTCGCTTTCAGGACAGGACTCGACGTGCCGGAACGGTTTCAAAAGTCGGTCATGGTCGGCGCCCACTTCGGGCTTGTCCCACGCAGATACGCCTCGGGAGAGCAGGACCGAAGCGGCCCCATCAGCAAGTGCGGAGATGCCATGGTTCGTTGGCTTTTGTTCGAGGCCGCCAATGCACTTCTCACTCGAACCCGCCGTTGGTCCTGGCTCAAACACTGGGGGCTCGCGGTCGCCAAAAGGCGCGGGATGAAACGCGCCAAGGTCGCCGTTGCCCGGCGTCTCGCCGTAATCATGCATCGCATGTGGATCGACGGCACGGACTTCCAGTACCGCAAGGAGGAGACCGCCATCTAAACACAACGAAAACCGAGATCGCCTGAAGGGCGGCCAGGACGCGTGGCGACGCGCGGGGCTCGGATGACAGCGCGCAGGCTGCAGTGGCGTAAGACCACGCTTTTCAGATTGCTGCACCCGATCCCCCTTGATCCCCATCATGCGGCGACGACGTCGACCGCGGACAGAAGCAAAGGGCGCCACATACCCCAGGTTCAAACCGACGGCTTGGAAATCAGCTTGACTCAAATGACTCGATTACAGAAGCAGCCTGCTAAAGCCCTTCGCCTGCGCGAGGTGGGAAAAGGACGATCATCGCTTGAAACATCAATTGGCCCGCCAGCGTTCGCCGATTTTGGGTTTCAGGTCGGCCGGCAGATTGACGGCACCGCGAAAGTCGGTGTTGTCGAACATCGCATTCTCGAACACGACTCCCTCTAAATTGGCGCCGATGAACACGGCGTCGAGCAACCGTGATCCGCGCAATACGGTTTTCTTCAGATCGCAGCCGGAAAAATTCACCTCTTCGGCGCTGGCTCCGGTCATTTCCATGTCCCGAAGCTTGGACCAGCGGAAATCACTGCCCAGGATCACCCCGCGCAGCATATAGGCTCCGCTCAAGTCACTGCGGCGGAAGCGGGCGCCTTCCATGATCACGTCTTTCATGTTGCTGTCACGCAGATCCACCCGGTCGGCCCGCACATAGTTCATGTCCGTGCCGAACAGGAAGGCCTTGCGCATGTTGGCGCCGGTCAGGTTGCTATAGTCAAAGCGGGTGTGGAACAGGTCTGCCTCAGAGAGGTTGGTGTTTTTGAACGAACTTTCTGAAAAATCGGACCATTTGAGATTGGCCTTGCGCAGATCGGCGTCATCGAAGCGGCAGCCAAAGCATTCCATGTTGGTGAGATCGACCCCGCGCAGATCAGCACCGGTGAAATCCTTGCCATGCCACTTCTGCTGGGCGAACGAACAGTCTCGCAAGTCCCGGCCGGCAAAGGGCGCGCTGCAATCGCCGAGAGCCGGAGCGGCCCATATGCAAAAGACGATCATGCTGATGAGACGGATCATGGGGTCACACTTTCTGGCTCTCGGCAAATTTCCAATAGAGCGCCCGGGCGCGCTGGGCCACGGGACCTTCTTCCAGTGCGCGATGTTCCACATGGGTGCAAGGCTGGACCTTGGCGTAATTGCCGGTGGCGAAAATCTCGTCGGCAGCCAAGAGTTCATCGAACTGAACAGCCCGTTCCTCGAGCTTGAAACCATCCGCGCGCAAAAGGGAAAGGACCCGTTGGCGGGTAATGCCATTAAGGAAGGTGCCATTGATCGCCGGGGTGACCACTTTGCCGCCACTGACAAAAAACAGGTTCATATAGCCGAATTCCGCCACATTGCCGTTGGGGTCGAGTACCACCGGCTGATCGAAGCCCTTGGCGTGAGCCTCGGCCACCGCGCGGGCGACGTTGGGATAGAGGCAGGCCGCCTTGGCATCGGTCGGGGCCATATCGCGGGCCGGTCGGCGGAAGGAGGAGAGCCCGGCGGAAAAACCCTCCGGCTCCGGCAAGGCCGCTTCGAAAATAACCATGACGAACCGGGTGGACTCGGGCAAGGGCGTGACTAGGCCCTCTTCGGCATAAATCACCGGCTTGATATAGAGTTCGGCGTTGGCATCAAATTTTTGAATACCTTCGCGGGCGATGGCGGTGACGGCGGCCCCATCCAGGGGCGGTGCCAGGGCCAAGGCATGGGCCGAGTGCACCACTCTGGCACAATGCAGATCCAGATCCGGGGCCATGCCGCGCACCGACCGGGCCCCATCGAAGACCACTGAAGACAGCCAAACCGCGTGATGCATGGCGCCGAGGATCGGCGGGTTGCCGTCCATCCACTGGCCATCAACCCAGGTGATGGCGCGTCCGAATTGTGCATGATGATGACCCATGAGTCTCTCCCGCGGCAGAGCTCCATGGTACCCCTGTCGCGACGGAGAGCCGAGAAGATTCGGCCGCTGTCAGGTCTCTGGGCGGGGCTTGGGTTTGGGCCCTGGCTTGTTCTTTTTCAATGAGCGACCCAAAGATTTCTCCAACCCGGAGATGAAGGCAGCCGAGCCCAGCGGACGCCCCGTCCGTTCGTGGGCCCGCAGCAGCTCCATCTGATCTTCGCTCATGGGGCCATTGAGAAAGGGCTTCCAGGCACCAAAGCGCTCGCGCAGGGGTTCTATATCGACAAAACCATCGGGCTTGTCTTTCAAGTGGGCACGGGCCGAGCACCATTTATAGTCTTTGGGTTTCCTGGCCAAACGGGCCCGAACCGGATTCAGTTCCACATAGCGCGTGGCGATATCCAGGTAGTCTTCCTCCAGCGGAAACGAGGCGAATCGGCCCTGCCACAAATAGCCGCGCCAGTTCTCCCGCAGGTTGATGTGGCGGGTATAGCGCCGATGGGCTTCGCCCAAACCCGCTTGTAGGCCGTCTTCCGAGGAAGGCACCAACAGCAGGTTCACATGGTTGGGCATCAGGCTATAGGCCCAGATTTCCACCCCTGCCTGAGCGCAAAACGCGCCGACCAGTTCCTTGTATAAGACGAAATCGTCATCGGAGAAAAAGGTTGGTTGTTGGCGGTTGCCCCGCTGAGTGACCAAGTGAGGCACACCAGGGGCGACAACGCGGGCAATACGGGCCATGACGGTTCCTCGCCAGATGAAATACAGGTGAGGCGCATTCTAGCGGCGCAATGCTAAAGGAGCGGTTAATAAAGGTGTCCCTGGAACCTCAAGAAGGCGGGGTTTCGCTCTCGGCCAAGGGCAGCTTGATCCAGAATGTGGCCCCGTGCCCCAAGTCGCTTTCCACCCCGATGCGGCCATCCATGGCCTCCACCAACCGCTTGCAGATGGAAAGCCCGATTCCCGTCCCGGAGATTCCCGAATTCTCCGCGCCAAGACGCTCGAAGGGCTCGAACAAAGCTTCCATGCGCTCCCGAGCGATTCCGTTTCCGGTGTCGGTGACGCTGATATGGAGGGTGCGGTTGTCATCGGTGCGGCAGTCGACGATCACCTGTCCGGTCTCCATATTATATTTGACCGCGTTGGACAGCAGGTTCAGCAGCACTTGACGCAGTTTGGTTTCATCGGCCAGGACGGCAAGTCCCTCGCAGGAATCGGTCCGGTCGACAAGGGTGATCTGCCGTTTTTCCGCCTCTGGCACCATGTAGGAAAGGCAGTCTGTAAGCATTGGCCGGAAGAGAATGGGCTCGATGCTCAGCGACAACTTGTTCGCTTCGATCTGGCCCAGGTCGAGCACCGCATTGATCAAGTTCATCAGGTGTTCGCCGCCCTTGAGGATCTCCGCCACATGAGCTTTCTGTTTCTCGCTCAGCGTATCCCGCTTGGACCCGGACAAGAGTTGAGCATAGCCGAGAATGGCGTTGAGCGGCGTCCGGAGTTCATGGCTCACTGCCGACAGAAAACTGGATTTGGCCCGGCTGGCTTGTTCGGCCTTTTCACGTGCTTCCACCAATTCCAGTTCGGCGGCCTTGCGATCGGAAATGTCGCGAATGATGCCGGTGAACATACTGACCCCTTCGACGCGCAACTCGCTGACGGCCAGTTCCATGGGAAACTCGCGGCCGTCCTTGCGGCGTCCGGTCACTTCGCGCCCGATGCCAATGATATGAGGTTCGTCGGTCTCCTTGTAACGGGCGAGGTATTCGTCGTGTCGGACAGCGTGCTCTCCGGCGGCCAAAACCTTGACGTTCTGCCCCATCAGTTCCTCTTGCGGATAGCCGAAAATTCCCTCGCAAGCCTCGTTCAAAGACTGGATGATGCCCCGGGAATCAATGGTGATAATCCCGTCGGCGGCGGAATCGATGATCAAACGGACTTTCTCTTCGCTTTTGGTAAGCTCGTAGGTTCGCTCCTGGACCAGGTTTTCAAGGTCTTCCGTGACCTGAAGTAGCTGGATTTCAGCGCGTTTCCGGTCGGTGATATCCTGGATAACGCCATTGATTCGGAAGGGTCGCCCCCAATCATCCTGAGTGGCTTCGCCTTGAATACTCACGAAGCGTTCCTCGTCGGAGAGGGGCAGGAGGGCTTCCACGGCGAAATACGAGGCGCCGTCGGCAATGCTCTCAACCGCTTTGTTCACCGGATCTCTATCCGGCGGATCCAGGCAATCCAACAGTCCCTGCCGGTGAATAGCATCCATTGAGGGTGCCAATCCCAAAATCCGCGCCGCTTCTTCGGACAGAGTCAGCTGATCGGTCTTAATGTCCAATACCCAACTGCCCATGCGACCGATGCGTTGGGCGCGGCTCAACTGAGCGGCGCCCCGGGTGATGGTATCAACGAGGGCTTGTCCGACCCGCACCGAGACGATGCTGCCCAAAATGATCACGATCAGGCTGATACCAAGAAGAAAGAGGCCGGCCTTGATGAAGGGCGCGCGGATCTCGGCCAGATCGATTTTTGTCACGATGCCGAATGTCAAATCAAACAGACGGACGGGTTCGTGGGCGGCCAGTACCGTCTCGCCCCGGTAATCGGGGCCGATGATGGTGCCAGAGCGCCCTTTAAGAGCCCGGCGCATGGGCTCGGCCAATTCAGCGCCGAACCCCACCGGTTTGGGGTGTTTCAGGTCGAAATGCCGGTGGCGCAGAACGAAAACGATCTGATCATCGACCCGATGGGCCATGACGAATTCGCCAGTATCTCCGAAGCCCTGGAACCGGCTATGGGCATCCGTCACTTGATCCAATGTCGCATTCAACGCGGCAGCTTCCGCGTCTTGGGCCAGGTTTTTTGTGAGCTCCAAATTCCGTCGAGCGATGGCCTCGATCATGCGGGCCCGGCTCTCGGCGACCTCTACCAGTCTCTGCTGTTGCTGATCCAATGACGTGTCATAGAGAATCATCAACGCCGCCATCCCCACGGTCAAGGCCACGGTCACCATGGCGGCGACCAAGACAGAGATGCGTTGCCGTTCGGTATTCTTCGGCATCGGAGAATCGGCTTTCAGAAATTAAGTAGCGGTTAGAAATATGGGCATTTCATTTCGAGCGCGCAAGAAAAACACCCGGTGCCCTTGGCAGCGGAATGAGGCTGTCGCCTAAAAATGGAATGGGGTGTTTTAGAGACGGATTCAAAAGTATTCCTTTGATCTCGAGGGCGTATATTTCCGCTCTGGCGGCGTCAAGACCTCCTAACGGGGCGCCGCCCCGTGTCGTCCGCCTTTCCTGGCCAGATCAAAAATCTACTGCCTTGATATCTAAAGGATACTTTTAAATCCGCCTCTTAGAGTTCTACCGGATCGAAAAGGCTTTCCGGTTGCAATACTTCAAACATGCGTTTGCCGTTTCGAATCAACCCATCGGCTTCCAGTTTCTTCAGGACCCGACTTAGGGATTCGGGGGCCAGCCCTAAATAGTTGGCCATATCTCCCTTGGTCATGGGCAAATCCAGCTTGCGGCCGGTATCGGTGCTTGGTTCGCCTCGGCGATTCATCAGGTCGGACAGGAAATGTCGGACCCGGAGTTCGGCCCGCTCGTTGCGGGTCAGCATCCATCCCATGCGGTCCGCATGCAGTCGCTGCCCGAGACGTTGCATGATGGTCGATTGCAGTCGCTCGTTGGCGCAGCAAAGCCGAGTCAGTTCCTCGGCGGGAATGGCGCAAAGTGAGGTGGTTTCCAATGCGATGCCGTCGCAGCTATAGGTCTCTCGCCCAATGCAATCGCCGCCGATCAAATCGCCGGCAAAAAAGAAACCGGTGACCTGTAGGCGACCTTCGCGGGTGGTGGTTTCCGTCTTGATGGTTCCCGAGCGGATCCAATAAAGCATGTCGAACGGGTCCCCGGCGCGAAACAACCGATCGCCGGGCTGGATAGGGCCACGGGCCTGAACCACCCGTTCAAAGGGATCGCCGGATGCTTCTTGAATGGAGCGCGCCAGACAATTGGGGCTGGCCCGACAATGTCGGATAACATTTTGCTCCCGGTCCGCCACCGTTCGAGCGGTCATGCCCTGCATGTTTAAGTCTCCCCACCGTGCCTGTGTCCCTGGTCCCTTGATTCGGAACTCGATTTTGGCTGGGACAATCTCGCCAGAAAGAAATGGTACTAAAGGACCAAGTATTTTTCAATACGAAAGTGTAAATCCACCGATTCTGGATTGTATTGATACTAAAGTGCTTTTACTGGGGCGGTCTTTGGCCGTTCTCCCTGGATTTACACCTGGAAATCATCGACACTCCGAACCAGGAATGAACGGAGATTCCAGGCGTGATACCGAACAACCTTATTGATCGGGCGGGTGCGGGAAAATGGATGACCCGGCGCTATCTGTTCGCGCTAACGGTCATTGCCTTGCTGGCCGGTTCCGCTTTCGCCATCGTGGCCCTGTTGATTGCCGAACACAAAAGTGTGCTGGCTGTGGTGAATGTCAGTGGACGCCAGCGCATGTTGTCGCAACGTACGGCGCTTTTTGTCGAGCGTCTGGTGCATGCCGAGACAGAGGCACAGCGCCTGATCTTCCGAAGTCAATTGCAAGAAGCGACCGATCTGCTGGAGAACGCCCACCGGGCGCTCACCGGTCAGGGGGGCCCCATCGCCTTGGAACACAAGATGACCGAGGATGCCTTTCGGGGCTATTTCGATGGGCCGTTGCCGCTCAATCGTTTGATGCTGGACTATATCGCCAGCTTGCGCCGAACCCTTGACTCGCCGGTCGGGGATTTGCAGCGAGATTCGCCGGAAGTCCGCTATGTGCTGTCCACCGCGCCGGGCGAATTGGTGGATCGCCTGGACCGCATGGTGGCCTTGTATCAAGACGAGGGCGAAGAGGCGTTCTACCGGATGCAGCTGCTGGAAGGCTTGTTTCTTTTCCTGACCTTGTTGACCCTGACCTTGGAAGTCATGCTGATCTTCCGGCCCATGGTCCGCCACATCACCGACCAGATGGATCATATCGGCAAGATCACCGAAGATTTGTCCCGCGCCCGCGACACCTTGGAAGACGAAGTCATACGTCGAACCCGGGAACTGGATGATGCCCGCGTGGCGGCGGTCCAGGCCAACAAGGCCAAATCCCGTTTCCTGGCTGCTGCCGGGCATGATCTGAAACAGCCTCTGGAAGCCATTGGCATGTTCAGCGGGATGCTCGAACGCTCCATGCAGGATGAACGGAGCCAATCCATCATGCGCGACATGCATGATGCCCAGCGCTCCATGCGGTCATTGCTGGATTCCATTCTTCAGCTTTCCAAGCTAGAGGCGGAAGTGGTGGAACCCCGGCTTTGTTGTTTTGATCTGAAAGCGTTGGTTTCTCAGATGGCAGGAGAGTTCGAGCCGCGCGCCGCGCAAAAGGGGCTACAGTTGCGCAGCGTGATTCCCGACCTTTATGTGGAAACCGATCCCTTGCTGCTTGAGCGCATCGTTCGCAACTTCTTGACCAACGCGTTGCGCTATACCCGGCGAGGCAAGATCTTGATGGGTGTGCGGCGCCGGGGAGCCATGGCCCTGATCCAGGTCTGGGATACCGGTCCCGGGATTCCCGATGATTCGCGGGAAAAGGTGTTTCAGGAATTCTCACAGTTGGAAGATCCGGATCGGGACCGCAGCGAGGGAATCGGTCTGGGGTTGGCCATTGTCCGCCGCTTGGCCAACCTACTGGGGCATCAACTGGAATGTCAGTCCTGGGTGGGCAGCGGATCGGTATTTTCGGTCAGCGTGCCGTTGGCCAAAAAGAACTAACAGGTTGCTGAAAAAGTGCTGTCCTACGGCCCGCCTCGCCCTTTGACAAGCTCAGGGTGAGGCTAACAAGTTGAAAATTCAAAGGCCCTCATGCTGAGCTTGTCGAAGCATGTGCCGCCACAGGCTCGAAATCGGACTTTTTCAGATGGCGGTAATCGAGCAGTCAGGGATTGCCTAGACAGTCAGCTGGTCTCCACACTCGGTCTTGATCAAGTATCCGGGTCAATTCCTGGACATGGAACAGAGGAGACCAGCTATGGAGTATTTTGTTGGAATGGACGTATCGATGGCAAGCATTTCGATCTGTGAGATTGATGCAAAGGGAACCGTCATTCGCGAAGGCAAGGTGTCAAGCACACCCGAGGCGGTCGCCACTTGGCTCGAGGAAAGCGGGCGTGGCTTTGCGCGAATTGGGTTGGAAGCTGGCCCTCTGGCGCCTTGGCTGTACGCAGGACTGTCCAGTCGGGGCCTCCCTGTGATTTGTATCGAGACCCGGCAAATGAAGGCCTTTGCCAGCGCCAGCCCAGTCAAGACGGACCGTCGCGACGCCCGCTTGATCAGCCAGGCGATGCGGACCGGTTTGTACCGCGCGACCCACGTCAAGACCGCGCGCAGTCAGGAGCTCCGGATGGTGCTGACCCATCGGGAGACCCTGGTTCATCAGGTCCGTCAGTTGTCCAATACGGTACGAGGAACATTGAAAGCTTTCGGCCTCAAGGTCGGTATGGCGCGCGGACGCCTTTTCGCGGCGCGGGTTCGGGAATTGACGGCTGATAACCCGCACCTCAGCGCAGCCGCCGAGCCGCTCTTGCTTGCGCGCCAAGCCTTGCTCGAACAACTCGACAAGCTCGACCGGCAGGTTCATGCCGCTGCGCGCGATGATAGCGTTTGCCGGCGCCTGATGACCGTTCCCGGCGTCGGCCCGGTTACCGCCCTCGCTTTCAGGACAGGACTCGACGTGCCGGAACGGTTTCAAAAGTCGGTCATGGTCGGCGCCCACTTCGGGCTTGTCCCACGCAGATACGCCTCGGGAGAGCAGGACCGAAGCGGCCCCATCAGCAAGTGCGGAGATGCCATGGTTCGTTGGCTTTTGTTCGAGGCCGCCAATGCACTTCTCACTCGAACCCGCCGTTGGTCCTGGCTCAAACACTGGGGGCTCGCGGTCGCCAAAAGGCGCGGGATGAAACGCGCCAAGGTCGCCGTTGCCCGGCGTCTCGCCGTAATCATGCATCGCATGTGGATCGACGGCACGGACTTCCAGTACCGCAAGGAGGAGACCGCCATCTAAACACAACGAAAACCGAGATCGCCTGAAGGGCGGCCAGGACGCGTGGCGACGCGCGGGGCTCGGATGACAGCGCGCAGGCTGCAGTGGCGTAAGACCACGCTTTTCAGGTTGCTGCACCCGATCCCCCTTGATCCCCATCATGCGGCGACGACGTCGACCGCGGACAGAAGCAAAGGGCGCCACATACCCCAGGTTCAAACCGACGGCTTGGAAATCAGCTTGACTCAAATGACTCGATTACAGAAGCAGCCTGCTAGTGGGGCGCGGCGGTGGCTTGTTGTTGAAATATGAGCACGGCTTGGGTGCGGTTCTCGGCTCCCAGGGCCCGCAGTACCCCGGTAACGTGGGACTTCACCGTGCTGAGGTTCAGGTCCAAACGGCTGCCGATTTCCTGATTCGACAGGCCTTGCGCCATCAACTGCAAAACATCCCGCTGGCGCCGCGTCAGGCCTTCCAGTTGAGCTCCCGCCGAGGCCGCGCCACCGGTCAGGTCAACGGATTCTTCCAGCAAAACCTGTTGCGCCGCGCCGCCAAGCACCGGCGGGACATAGGAACCGCCCTCCAGTACCAGCTTGAGAATGGTGGCAATCAGCGAATCGTCGGTGGACTTGGGGATATAGGCCCGCACACCGCATTTCAGTACAGCCCGCATTTCTTCGGGAGATTCGGAAACCGTGAATACCGCCACCGGGCAGCCGCCCGCTCGATTGACCAGATCGCGGATATCGTCCAGGCCTTCCAATTCGGGCATGCGCAGGTCCAGCATGACCAAATCAAAGGGCTCGGAATCATCAATGTGATCACGGGCCTCGCCGTAGGTCTTCGCTTCCACGACTTTCAAAGTATCAGTCAGTTCGGACAGCACGTATTTGAGCGCGGTTCGGACAATGGAATGATCGTCGGCGAGAAGAACGTGCAAGGGAGAACCTCGGTTGGCGAGCGGCGAATCAAACGCGCGTACCAGAATAGCCTCCATTACGGGATCGATTCAACCGCGAGACCTAAGATTCCCTATTAATTCGTCGGCCTCATAAGCCATGCCTGCCTGCGAAGGGGGGCAATCCAGTCCGCTGTTTCTCCCCGTGAAACGAATAAGACCCTTACGTAGGATGCTGGAGTTGACGGGGCAGAGCCCTTTTTTTGCTGAAAACCACCTGAAAAATATGAAAGGAGTCGGGTAAATTTGTCGCCATCATGAAAGGTCATTTTCTTCCCCACAAAGCGGCCCTAATAACCCTTAATGTCATGAAAAAAGATGTATATTTCTTATCAATCGACGTCGATAACATGGAAGTTTGGGCCATTAATCCGCCCCTTTTTACGTTGACAAGCGGCAGTACTTGAGTAAATTAATCGGGAATTGAGCGCAACGGTCACCGAGAGGAGTGGAATCATGTCAAAGCATTCAGATTATCGTGTTTTGAAGGGCGGTCGGATCCTGGTCCGCGATGGCCGGGGCGGAGAGCGTCGGGCAACCGACAGCGAATGGATCCATCTCTGGCTACGCGATCCCCGGATCACCATGGCGGCGGTATAGGTCTCAAGACTTCGCCGTGCCTGCCATAGCATGGTCAATGGCCTTGCGCATGACGGTCGGCAAGGCCTGAGACCCGAAATCCTCCCGCTTCACCCAGGTACCCGATGGCGGGCCCGATGGCGATTGAGCGCATTGGCCCGCCATCACCGTTAACACCAGATGGAAATGAGTGAAGGTATGGCGGATCGAGCCAGGAAGCAGACGCCACCTGGCCTCTGTCGGGGCTTGCTGCCGGGCTTCCGCTTCCCGCCAAGCTTCTCCTTCCCGCCAGTCTGTTCCGGGCAGTTCCATCATGCCGCCTAAAAGCCCGGTCGGTGGTCGACGGCGCAACAGCACCGCGCCATCTTTCCGTTGCAACCAGAATATCACGCCATGCCGCGTGGGCCGTGTTTTGCGCGGGGCTCGCCTGGGCAGATCGGCGGCGATCCCTTGTTGGCGCCCAAGGCAATGGGCAAGGATCGGGCAGAGATCGCATTTCGGCGAAGTGGGTGTGCAGACCGTGGCCCCCAGATCCATCATCGCTTGGGCATGGTCGCCGGGTCGCCGATCCGGGGTCAGCCTGTCCGCGTGCTCCTTAACGGTTTTCTTCACGCCAGGCAGCGGATCGGTCAGCGCAAACAGCCGTGCCACGACCCGTTCCACATTGCCATCCACCACCACCGCTCGCTTGTCGAAGGCGATGGAGGTCAGCGCCGCCGCCGTATAGGCACCGATGCCGGGCAGGGCGAGGAGTGCCGATTCGGTCGTAGGGAATTCTCCGCCATGGTTGGCGGAAACAACCTGCGCACATTTGTGCAAATTGCGGGCTCGGGCGTAGTAGCCGAGGCCCTGCCACTGGGTCAGAACATCATCCAGATCCGCCGCTGCCAATTCGTGGATCGTCGGCCAACGGGCCAGAAAACGCTGAAAATAAGGGATCACCGTGACCACGGTGGTCTGTTGCAGCATGATTTCGCTGAGCCATACATGATAAGGATCGGCGCAAGTGCCCGCCGCCGCGCGCCAGGGCAGGGTGCGGCGGTGTCGGTCGTACCAGTCAAGCAGGCGGTCCGAAGGCGTGGGATCGGTCACGGCGGTTTGATATCCATGGGTGGTTGACGCATGGTAGGTTCCTAACCCAACCCGTCTCAAGGAACCAGCATCCATGCCCGCCGCCGAGCCTCCCGACCGGTCCCCCAAGCGATCCCGCCGCAGTCAGGCCTTGGCCGGGCTGGTGTCGCGGGCGACCCGTCCCTTGTTTCATCGTCGGGGCTTGGCCGATGGCACCCTGGTGGCCCAATGGGAACGTATCATGGGCGAGCATATGGCTGCCCATACGGCGCCGGAGAAAGTGGTTCGGGGCGGCAATCCACCCCGTGGGATCCTGCATCTGGCCGTGGATCACGGTGCCCTGGCCCTCGAATTGACACATTTGGAACCACAAATCGTCGAGCGGGTGAACGCCCATTTCGGATACCGCGCCATCGACGGGTTGCGGGTGCTGCAAAAACCCTTGCCGCCCCGACCGGCAAAGGAAAAGCCCCGGCCTCCGTTGAATGCCGAAGAAAAAGCGGATCTGGCGGAGAGCCTGTCCGGGGTCACCGATCCCGATTTGCGCGCCGCTTTGGAACGGCTCGGCGGCGCGGTGAAACAGAGGAGGAAACCCGGGGACGATTGAACGTCACTCAGTTATACACAGGCCGGACAAGGGAGATCACGGAGGATCTTGTGGAGTCCCGACACCCTGCCTATATTTCGTCAACATCTTGTGTCTTGGGAGAAGTAGATGCGCAAGATTTTCCTTGCTTTCGTTGTTGTTTTTGTTCTGGCCGCTACCGGTCGCGTCCATGCGGCGGGCTATCAGGAACTGTCCCTGGGCAGTGCCGAGGCACCGGTGACCATTATCGACTATTCGTCGCTGACCTGCCCCCATTGCGCGACCTTCCACAACACGACCCTTCCCGAGATCAAGAAGGCTTATGTGGATACGGGCAAGGTCCGGATTATCTTTACCGACTTCCCGTTCGAAGGGGTGAGCTTCCGGGCGGCGGTGGCGGTGCGTTGTGCTGCGCCCTCGGCCCGCCAGGCCCTGCTTGATTTGCTGTTCAAGACCCAGGCTCAGTGGGCGGCGTCCAATGACCCGGTCGCGGCCATGCTGAAAACGGCCTTGTTGGCGGGTGTCAGCGAGGCGCAATTCAATACCTGTTTCGCTGACAAGGACCTGACCGAGGGCATTCTGAGCCGCTTGCAAGATGCCCAGAAAACCCATGGGATCAATTCCACCCCGACATTCTTGGTGGATGGCGAGAAAGTGGTGGGTGCCAAGTCCTTTGACGATTTCAAAGTGATCATTGACAAGGCTCTGGCAAAAGCCGGGGCCCAGTAAGGCTCGAAACGAGGGGGATCGACGGAGTTGGTGCAGTTCACCCGCCTTCGCCTGACGGGCTTCAAGTCGTTCGTCGATCCCACGGACCTGCACATCGAGCAAGGCCTGACCGGGGTGGTTGGGCCCAATGGCTGCGGCAAATCCAATCTAGTCGAAGCCCTGAAATGGGTGATGGGCGAATCCTCGGCCAAGCAGATGCGTGGCGGCGAGATGGAAGATGTCATCTTCGGTGGCACCGATAACCGCCCGGCCCGCAATATCGCCGAGGTGGTGCTCAGCCTGGATAACCAGGAACGCAACGCTCCGGCGCTGCTCAACGACAGTGACGAGTTGGATGTATCGCGCCGGATCGAACGCGGGCGCGGCTCGGCCTATCGGGTCAACGGCAAGGATGTGCGGGCCCGCGATGTGCAGTTGCTGTTTGCCGATTCGGCATCGGGGTCCCGCTCCACCGCCCTGGTCAGCCAGGGCAAGATCGGCGCTTTGATCAACGCCAAACCGGCGCAACGGCGTAGTCTGTTGGAAGAAGCCGCCGGCATCTCCGGTCTGCATTCCCGTCGTCACGAGGCGGAACTGCGGCTCAAGGGGGCGGAAGAGAATCTATCTCGGATGGAAGACATCCTGGTGACCCTAGAGGCCCAACTTCAAGGGCTGCGCAAACAGGCCCGGCAGGCCACCCGCTACCGCAATATCTCCGACCATATCCGCCGGGCCGAGGCTTCGTTGTTCCATTTGCGCTGGCTGGCCGCCCTGGAAACCTTGGATCAGGCCCGCAAGCATTTAAAGCAGACCGAATCGGCGGTGGCGGAAATGACCGCCATGGCCGCCGCCGCCGTCACCAAACAGGCCGTGACCGCCGATGGCTTGCCACAGCTTCGACAAGCCGAGGCCGAAGCCGGAGCCGAATTGCAGCACCTGACCATCACCCTTCGGGAACTGGAAGCGGAAGCCCAGCGGGTAGTGCGGGCCCGCGAGGAAGGCCATGCCCGCCTGGCCCAGGCCGATGGCGACATGGAGCGGGAACGCATCCTGGCCCGCGATGCCGAAGCGGCTTTGGTCCGCCTGGAAGAAGAACGCACCGAAATCGAGGTGGCTCGGGCCGGAGAAGGCGAGGCCCGCGCTACCGCCGCTTTGGACCTGGCCGATGCCGACCGGTTGGTGTTGGAATTGGACAAGGCCCTCCATGAACTGACCGACCGGGTCGCGGGCGAAGAAGCCCAGCGGACCAGTTTGGCCCGTCAGGTGGAGGATCTGGCGCGGCAAAAGACCCGTCTGGAAAATCGTGCCGCGGAATTGAAAGGGCAGCGACAGGCCTTGGCCGCCGTGGGAATCAGCGAAGCCGACCTGACCGCTGCCGAGCGCGATGCGGAAGAGGCCGAAGCCGCCGCCACAACGGCCCGGGAAGAACTGGAAACGGTGGAAACCACCCGCGCCAGCGCCGAAGTGGCTGTACGCCAAGCCATGGATGCCCAACAGGAAGCCCAAGGCGCTCTCAACCGCATCCAGGCCGAGTCTGATGCCCTGCGGCGTCTGACCGAAAGCGGCCACGAAACATCCGCCGATGGGGTGCCGGTGCTCGACGGTCTGAGTGTGGAACCGGGCTATGAAACGGCCCTTGGCGCGGCCTTGGGGGAAGACCTCAATGCCTCCACCGATGGCGCTGCCGCCATTCACTGGGCGGAGCGACCGGCGGTCGTTGGGGCTGCCTTGCCCGAGGGCAGTAAGCCCCTTTCCTTGTTTGTGACCGGTGAGTCCAGATTGCAGGCGCGTCTGGATCAGGTGGGTGTGGTGGAAGATGGCACGGCGGGGGATCGTCTGGCCGCAACCCTGCATCAAGGCCAACGATTGGTCAGCCGGGACGGCGGCCTGTGGCGCTGGGACGGTCTGACCGTGCGGCCCGGGGCGCCGGTGGCCGAGGCGATTCGTCTGGAGCAACGCAATCGCCTGCGAGATTTGGAAGCGGGGCTGGATGAGGCCGTCAAGGCTGCCGAGCAGGCCCGCGCCAGCGCCGACGAAGCCCGCGAAATGGCCCAACGGGCCATGGAGGGCGAACGCCGGGCCCGCGATACTCAACGGGAAACCGACCGGGCCTTTTCCAAAGCCCGCGACCGCCGCGCCGACCTGCGCCAAAAAGCGGCCCGGGCGGAAAGTCGTCTGGCGGCGATCGATGAGACCATTGCCCAGGTGGCGATAGACCTGGGGGATATTGAGACCGATACCGACTCCGCCAAGCAAGAACTGGCCACCGCCGCCGATCCGGAAGCCGGTCGCCGGGAACTGGGCATCCTGCGCGAGGACCTGGGCGAACGCCGCTCGGCGCAGATTGAGGCCCGAGGGCGTCACGATTCCCTGGTCCGCGAGGCCGAGGCCCGCCAAAGGCGTCTGGACGATATCGCCCGCGAGCGCGACTCCTGGAGCCAGCGGCAGGCCGGTGCCGATACCCGCATGGCTGAGTTGGCCGAACGACGTGGCGCCACGGAATCGGCATTGAAGACTTTGGAAACCCGCCCGGAGGAGATTGCCGCCCAGAAGGAAAAGCTGGCGGCCCAACTAACGGTGACCGAAGAGAAGCGCAAGGTGGCCGCCGACCAATTGGCCGAGGCGGAGAACAAGGCCCGCGATGCCGACCGGGCCCTGCGCGAGGTGGAGGCGGAATTGGCCAAGGCTCGCGAACAACAGGTGCGCGCCGAGGCGGCGGTGGCCCAGGGCAACGAGACTTGCCGCAGCCTGGCCGAGCGGGTGGTGGAAAAGCTCGATTGCCGTCCTGACGATCTGCTCGATCTGTCGGGTATGGACGAATCCAAACCCCTGCCCGATTTGGCGGCGGTGGAAGGGCGGCTGCAACGGCTGCTGCGCGAACGCGACGGCATGGGGCCAGTCAATCTGCGGGCTGAACAGGAAGCCGAGGAACTGACCGAGCAAATGGAGACCCTGGAACGGGAACGCGAGGACCTGTTGGCCGCCATCGAGAAATTGCGCCGGGGAATCGCGGAGTTAAATCGCGAAGGCCGCCAACGGCTGCTGGCCTCGTTCAAGGAGGTGGATCGGCACTTCCAGGATCTGTTTATCCGCCTTTTCGGCGGCGGGCATGCGCATCTGGCCCTGACCGAGGCCGATGATCCCCTGGAAGCCGGACTGGAAATCATGGCCAGCCCGCCGGGCAAGAAGCTGCAAAACCTGTCGCTGCTGTCCGGTGGCGAACAGGCGCTCACGGCCCTGGCCCTGTTGTTTGGTGTATTCCTGACCAATCCGGCACCCATTTGCGTGCTTGATGAGGTGGATGCGCCGCTGGATGATGCCAATGTGGACCGGGTTTGCTCCATGCTGGATGAGATGGCCAAGCAAGGCACCACCCGCTTTTTGGTCGTCACCCACCACCGCATGACCATGGCCCGTATGGACCGGTTATTCGGCGTCACCATGCAGGAACGCGGAGTCTCCAAGTTGGTCTCCGTTGATCTGCAGAAGGCGGAAGCATTGCGCACTGCGGGATAAAGTCCGGTTTTCGTCTATTTTTGCTTTATTTATCATGTAGTTAATGTGGGGGCTTTGCTCTTGACAGCCCGTGGGGGGGTCGGTATTGTCCGAAAAAGTGTTACGGCGTAGCGAATTGTTTTCCATTGGGGGTGCCCCGCAAGGACTGAGGGCCGGATGGTCCAAGACCCGGAAGATCAGCCACTTAAGGATCTGGATGCGCGTCTGAATAAGGCAATGGCCGACCGAGGCCTAACGCCGGAAACGGATGAAACCCAATCCTCGTTGCCACCGCGACCGTCCGATATGGGCATGGGTATGCGGATCGGGGCTGAAATCCTGGTGGGACCTTTGGTCGGTGCCTGGATCGGTTGGTATCTCGATGGATGGCTGGAGACCCGGCCCCTGTTGATGATTATCCTGCTGTTTGCCGGTGGGGCGGCCGGGTTGATGAATGTATATCGAGTGGTCAACGGCCATGGCATGGCGGTGGGCTACAAAAAGAAAGAAGACGACTCCCGGGCGGATGTGCAAAGCTCTTCCAGGGATAATGAGAACACAGACAGAGAATAGGCGGTTAAGAACGTGGCAAATCCTCTTGCTCAATTCGAAATCAAGCCCATCGTTCCTCTGGAAATTGGCGGCATTGATGCCAGCCTGACCAACTCGGGCCTGTTCATGATCATCGTCGTGCTGGCCGCGACCTTGTTCTTGACCCTGTCCATGCGCGGTCGCTCGCTGGTGCCGACCCGGTGGCAGTCCCTGGCGGAAATCTGTTACGAATTCATCGCCAATATGGTCCGCGACAATGTGGGCAACGAAGGACGCCGGTTCTTCCCATTTATTTTTACCCTGTTCATGTTCGTGCTGTTTGCCAACATGATCGGCATGATCCCTTACAGCTTTACCGTCACCAGCCATCTGGTCATCACCTTCATCATGGCGGCCTTCGTGTTTGTCGGCGTGACCTTGATCGGGTTGGTCAAGCATGGCCTTGGGTTTTTCTCCTTGTTCCTGCCCCATGGCACGCCCTGGTACGTGATCCCGCTGCTGGTGCCCATTGAGGTCCTGTCCTATTTCATTCGCCCTGTCAGCCTGTCCTTCCGGCTGTTCGCCAACATGACCGCTGGGCATACCCTTTTGAAGGTATTTGCCGGGTTCGTGGTGCCGCTGGGCTTTATCGGTGGGTGGATGCCGCTGGCTTTTGTCGGCGCCCTGACCGGTTTGGAAATTATCATTGCCTTTCTTCAAGCTTACGTCTTTACCATCCTCTCCTGCATCTATCTGAATGATGCCCTGCATCTGCACTGAGGAAACCCCGGGCGTTTGCCACTCGTAACAACCGACTTAGAACTGACTTACCGACAAAGAGGAATTGAACCATGGAAGTAGAAGCTGCGAAGATGATTGGTGCCGGTCTGGCCGTGATCGGTCTTGGGGGCGTTGGCGCCGGTATCGGCAACGTGTTCGCCACCTACATCGCTTCGGTCGCTCGCAACCCGGCCGCCGCCGCTCAGGTCGGCACCGAAAAGTGGATCGGCTTTGCCTTGGTCGAAGCCATTGGCCTATTCGCGCTGGTGGTTTCCCTGGTGTTGCTGTTCACCTGATTTCGGTCGGAACGCTGGACCCGGCGCTGCCCTTTCGGGGCAGGCGGGTCTGTGCGATCCGTTGATTTTGAAATCAGTGGCGGGGAAGTATCTCCGTAAACAACCGTGAGAGCGCTGTTATGCCTCAATTTGATCCGACCTATTTCTCCTCCCAGGCAATCTGGCTGATCATTACCTTCGGCATCTTCTATTTGCTGATGGTGAAACTGGCTCTGCCCCGCATCGGCGAGATCCTCGACGAACGGCAAAGCAAGATCGACGCCGACCTGAAAAGCGCCGAACAGGCCAAGGCCGAAGCGGAGGCCGCGGCCGGATCCTATGAGTTGGTGCTGGCGGAGGCCCGGTCGGAAGCCCAGGCTAATTTCCGCGTTGTCAATGCGGAGGTTTCCGAAAAGGCCGCCGTTCAGGATGCCGCCTTGCGGGAGCGTCTGTCTGGTGAAATCGCCGAGGCGGAAGGCCGGATCGATAAATTGAAGCAAGACGCGGTGGCCAAGATCGCCGGTGTGGCGGCAGAGGTCTCCCAAGCCGTGGTTCAGCGTCTGGCCGGTATCGACGTGACCCAAAAAGTCGCCGAGGCCGCGGTTACGAAAGTCATGAAGGAGCGGTCCTGAGATGCTTGCACAAGCTGCCAACGCCGCTGAAGGGGCTGCCCAGCACGGGGAGGCCGCCTTCTATACCGATCCCACCTTTTGGGTGTTCGTCTCCTTCGTGATTTTTGTCGCGGTGGCGGGCAAGACCATCTTCCGGGTGGCAACCATTGCCCTGGACGATCGGGCCGAGACCATTCGCAAACAGCTCGATGAGGCCGAGCAACTGCGGCGCGAAGCCAAGGAAATGCTGGCCGGTTATCAGCGCAAGCAGCGTGAAGCGACCGAGGAAGCCGAGCAGATCGTTGCCCGGGCCAAGGCCGAGGCCGAACGCATCCGTGCCCGCGCCGAAGAAGATCTGGAATCCACCGTCGAGCGCCGCGAGCAGCAAGCCAAGGATCGAATCGCCCAGGCCGAAACAAAAGCTCTGGCCGAGGTCCAAGCCATGGCGACCGACGTGGCTATGACCGCTGCCAAGGCTTTGATCGTTAAAAACTTGAAAGCCACCGGCGCCAACAAGCTGGTGGAAGAGGCGATCTCGGAACTGGGTGACAATCTGCACTGACCGGGATTTAGAGAACCATCCAAAGGGACAGGCCAAGGAGTTGGCGGGTCCCTTTTTTTGTGCCTTTTCTCTGACTTGATCCGTGTCAAGGTAACAGAGGGGTAAACGTCTCGATACTATTAAACGGATCGGAGGATTCGGGACCTATCCCAAGGAGCTGGGGTGCGCGGGAGGCGCCGATGCCACGATTTGTCTGGAAAGATGATTACAAGATTGGTGATGCGTTCATCGACCAGCATCATCGCCAGCTGATCGAATTGGGTAATTATCTCCACAAGGCGGTGCATGAACAGAAAGATCTGTTGATCCTCCAAGATGCTTTCAACGCCCTGCTGCTCTATACCCAAACCCATTTTCGTGCCGAGGAGGAATACTTCGACTCCCTAGGCTGTCCCATCATGGAGGAACACAAAAAGCTGCACCGGGAGCTGGAGGAAGAAGCTCAAAGCCTTTGCCGCCAAAACCACGCCGGATTCCAAGAAATGATCGGCCCGACCCTGGAAAACTGGATGGAAACCCGTTTGGTTCGTCACATGGTGGTGGAGGACAAGAAATTGGCCGAAGCCGTGGAGAATTCGTTTCTCGATCTGTTATAGGATGCCTGTTGCCATAGCGGCCCGGGGGTGGCATTAGGGGCGCTTGTCCCTTCATGGAGATGCCCCTTGGCCCCCCCCCTCTTGATCCTACGCGACATCCGTCTCGGCTTTGGCGGCGTTCCGCTGTTCGATGGGGTGGAGATGTCCATCTCCAAGGGGGAGCGCATCAGTTTGGTGGGCCGCAACGGCTGTGGCAAATCCACGTTGATGAAGGTTATTGCCGGGCTCATGGAGCCCGATGCGGGCGAAGTGTTCCGTCAGCCGGGCCTGCATGTGACCTATTTGGTTCAGGAACCGGACCTGTCCGGTTTTGCCACGGTGTTGGACTATGTGGTTGATGGCCTGCCCCATCATTCAGCGGAAGATGCCCATATTGTCGAGCCCTGGCTGGAAGATCTGAAACTCGATGGGGCGCAGGCCACGACCAGCCTTTCCGGTGGGGAGCGCCGTCGCGCCGCCCTGGCGCGGGGCTTGGTCAGCGAGCCCGATATCTTGTTGCTCGACGAGCCCACCAACCACCTTGACCTCAACGCCATCCAATGGCTCGAAGATGTCTTGGGCCGCTTCAAGGGTGCCTTTGTCACCATCAGCCATGATCGGGCCTTTTTGAATTTGCTGACTCGGGCGGTTCTGTGGCTGGACCGGGGGCGGGTGCGGCGATTGGACAAAGGCTTTGCCCATTTCGAGGAATGGTCCGACACCATCATGGAACAAGAAGCGGTGGAGCGGCACAAACTCGATAAGCTGATCGCCGAAGAGACACGCTGGTCCCATCAGGGAATCTCCGCGCGTCGCAAACGCAACCAGGGGCGCCTGCGACGGCTCCAAAGCCTGCGCAGCGAACGCGCCCAGCAAATTGATAAAACCGGCTCGGTCAAACTGGAAACGGAGAAAACCGAAAGTTCCGGCAAGCTGGTGGTGGAAGTGGAAGGCCTCCGCAAGGCCTATGGAGATCGGGTGATCGTCAAGGATTTCGCCACCCGCATCCTGCGGGGCGACAAGGTGGGAATCATCGGACCCAATGGGGCGGGCAAGTCCACCTTGTTGAAAATGCTCACCGGTGACCTAAAGCCGGATGAAGGGCATGTGCGATTGGGCACCAATTTGGAAACCCTTTACTTGGATCAGAACCGCGACAGCCTGGACCCGGACAAAAGCCTGTGGGACACCCTTTGCGAACGAGGCGGCGATATGGTGATGGTTCAAGGCCGCCAGCGCCATGTGGTGGCTTATCTGAAGGACTTCCTGTTCGACGAGAAGCAGGCGCGTGGTCCGGTCAATGCCCTGTCTGGCGGCGAGCGCAATCGTTTGGTGCTCGCCAAAGCGCTGACCAGACCCTGCAATTTCCTGATTCTGGATGAACCGACCAACGATCTGGATATCGATACGCTGGATCTGTTGCAGGAAATGTTGGCCGACTTCGAGGGCACTTTGCTGCTGGTCAGCCATGATCGGGATTTTCTCGATCGAATTGTCACATCGACCATTGTTCTGGAGGGCGATGGCAGTGTTGAAGAATACCCGGGCGGTTATTCCGACTACCAACGTCAAAGACAGGCCCGGGAACAAGGGCCGGTCAGGAAAGAAGCCCCGACCAAGCGCACGGGGGAAAAGCCAGCCGCGGACCGCAAGGCCACCAAGCTGAGCTACAAACAGGAACGGGCGCTCAAGGAACTCCCGAAACGGATAGATCGATTGCAAATGGAAATCACCCAAATTCATGAGCAACTCGAGGATCCAGAGTTTTATCAGCGCGATCCTGAACAATTCTCAAAAACAACGAACCTCGTTGCGGATAAAGAAAAAGAACTTGGCCAATGTGAAGAAGAATGGCTTGAACTGGAGATTCTGCGCGAATCCTTGGCCAGTGAACGAAATACATGATTTGCGAGATCTGTCATCTATCATCCTTTTGGGTAAGTTTTTCCTTTATTCCACTCAAATGATTCGATAAAACTGCTTTACACGGGTGAAGGCTGTCAGACGTGATCGGTGCACCGCGATGGCTTGAATTTGTTGGAAATTAGGGCGGGGTTAACCCGACGGGTCCATGATCACCCTGGGAACTTTTTTCGGGCACGAATGATGTCGCGAACCATTGGGGATGGGGCTGAAGCGTCATGACGGGTCAATAGATGGCCAAAGGTCGTCGGAAAACCACACGCCTAAGCAAATTCGGTGGGCTGATGAGCGCCTTTCCGGAACTCTTCATGTCGTCCCTGTTTCTTAATGTTTTGTCCTTGGCTCTCCCGTTGGCGCTGTTGCAGGTCTATGACCGTATCGTGCCCAACAGCTCCCGCGGCACGCTGGTGATGCTGATTTTCGGGGTGCTGACAGCCCTGTTTTTGGAATCCCTTCTGCGCATTGCCCGTTCTTCCATCACCGGGTGGATTGGCGCCCGCTTCGAACATCGGGCCGGTTGCGCCGCCTTTGATCACATGCTGGGGACCAGCTTGCAGGAATTCGAGCGCGTCGGGTCCGGCGTGCAGTTGGAGCGCATCAGTTCCCTGCGCACCGTAAAGGAATTCTACGCCGGCCAGGCGGTTACCGCTGTTCTTGATCTTCCGTTCGCTTTCTTTTTCCTGGCCTTGATATGGATGCTTGGCGGATATCTGGTATGGGTGCCGGCCACCACATTGGCTCTGTTCGCGCTGGTCACCGTCTTCAAGTCCAGCAGTTTGAAAAAGGCCATCGACAACTACACCCAGGCCCGTGACCGAAGGCTGAATTTCACCATCGAGGTCCTGGGTGGCGTCCATTCGGTCAAGTCCATGGCCATGGAAGCCCTGATGCTCCGGCGCTATTCACGGCTGCAGGAAACCACTGCCGAGGCCGACTACCGAGTGGCCTTGGAAAACGCCTCGGCCATGAGCACCGGTGTGTTCTTTTCGCAATTGACCATGATCGGCGTGGCGGCCTTTGGCGCCACCATGGTGGTGGACAATCTGATCACCGTTGGTGTGCTGGCATCTTGTACATTGTTGTCAGGCAGAGCCTTGCAACCGCTTCAACGGGCCGTGGGGCTTTGGACCCGGTTCCAGACCGTGAGCCTGGCCCGCAAGCGGTTGAAGGAAATTTTCAAGCTGCCCCTAGACGAAGAGCCGGAAAACGTCAATCGCGAACCCATCGAAGGTGCATTGGAAATGCGCCATGTGAAGTTCAAGTTTGCCGACGATCTGCCGGAGATCATGACCGACATCAACCTGGATGTTTTGCCCGGTGAATGCGTCGGCATCGCCGGTTCCAACAGCAGCGGTAAATCGACCCTGCTCGGCCTGATGACGGGTGCCTTGCGCCCCACCGAAGGCGAGGTGCTCATCGATGGTATTCCGCTGACGCAGCACGATCCCTATGTGCTCAAGCATGGGGGCATCGCCTATTTGCCGCAGGAAGGCGAACTGTTTCAGGGTACTATTCTCGACAACCTGACCATGTTCCGGCTGGAGCTGGTGGACGAGGCCATCGAGGTGGCCAATATGCTGGGTCTGGATGAAGTGGTGGCCAACCTGCCTTTCGGGTTTGATACGCGGGTCGGAGATGCGGCATATGAATCCCTGCCACGGGGCATCCGCCAACGGATTGCCATCGCCCGGGCCTTGGTGGGGCAGCCGAAGATCGTTCTGTTCGACGAAGCCAATACGGCGGTGGATGGCACCGGCGACGCCTATTTGCGTCTGACCTTGGAGCGGTTGAAGGGGGTCTGCACCCTGATCCTGGTGACGCCGCGACCGTCGTTGTTGCGCTTGGCCAACAGGGCATTCGATCTCAAGGACGGCACGTTGGTACCGCGCGACATGTCGGCGCCGCGAGGCGCCAAGCCGGGCGGTGGCGGCGCGATCGCGAAGCCTGCGGCAGCGGCGGAGAAATCGGCATGAACGAGATGTCGGAAACCAAAAACCAGTTGCCTGTCCCCGACTTCTCATGGGCCGAAGGTTCAGAAGCGTCCCTGACTCTCAGTGATGATCAGATCACCAGCGGCAAGTTGGGTGGTTTTAAGGCCGCCACCGATGTGGCTGCTTGTTTGCTGCCTTTGTTGAAGGCCTTGGGCTGGCGCGGCAACCCTCGCCATGTGGTGGAGGCCCTGCCGCACTTCGCCGATACCCTGGATCTGACGGCGCTGCTCAATGTCATGGCCAACTTGGGCTTTTCGAGCCGATCCACTCGCGTGCGGCTGCGGCACTTGGATTCCCGATTGATGCCCTGCCTGTATCTGCCCGACCGCGGCTTCGCCCAGGTCATCCTCGGGCGCGAAGGCAAATCCTTGTCCTTGTTCGATAGCAAGGGCGAACAGTACGTCAACAATGACAAACCCCGGGGTGGCGGCACGGTCTATCTGTTCCAGCCTCTAGAAGATGACGACCCCCGCAGGCAGGCCAAGACCGAAGGCTATGTGGGTAAAATGACCGACCGCTTCCGGCCCTTGATCTATCAGATCCTGGCGGTCAGCTTCTTCTCCAATCTGTTGGTCATTGCCACGCCCTTGTTCATCATGGCGGTCTACGACAAGGTGGTGGCGACCGGGTCCATGACCACCTTGGCTTTCTTGGTCGCCGGGGTATCCATCGCCCTGATCGGGGACGTGGTGTTGCGGGGAATCCGTTCGCGGATGATCGCCTTCATTGGCGCGCGACTGGATCATATCATCGGTAATGCTATTTTTGAACGATTGTTGTATTTGGCGCCTTCCTTTACCGAGCGCGCCACCATTGGTGCCCAGGTCGCGCGGCTGAAGGACTTCGAGTCCATCCGGGATTTTTTCACGGGACCCATGGCGGCGATTGCTCTGGAAGTTCCGTTCGTCTTCATCTTCGTCATCGTCATGGGGCTACTGGGCGGGACCATCGCCTTCATCCCCTTGGTTACCCTCATTCTGTTTATTATCCTGGGGCTGATCGTGCTGCCCATTTTGCGGACCAAGGTGGCAGCCACCTCGCGGGCTGAATCCGCGCGCCAGGAGTTTCTTGTGGAAGCCCTGGGCAAGATGCGTTCGCTCAAGTATGCCGGTGCCGAACCGCAATGGCGCGAGCGCTATAAAGAGATTTCCGCCCGCGCCGCCATGCGCAGCTATGCCACGTCCAAGGTACAGGCCGTGGCCTCCACCACGGCCCATGTGCTGATCGTCGGGTCCGGCATGGCCACTTTGGGTTGGGGGGTCACCAAGGTGCTTGATGGGGATATGTCGGTGGGTGGCCTGATCGCCTCGATGATCCTTGTCTGGCGTATTCTGGGTCCCATGCAGACCGGCTTTTTGACCATGACCCAGATTGAACAGGTCCGGGCCTCGGTGCGTCAGATCGATAACCTGATGCAGCTCAAGCCGGAACGGGATCCCAACACCAAGATTCAGCCGCTCAAAAGATTCAAGGGCGCGGTCAGTTTTGCCCGTGTCTCCCTGCGCTATTCTCCGGATTCCGATCCAGCCTTGGTGGGCGTGACGTTTGACGTCAACCCCGGTGAGCTTTGCGCGGTGATCGGCCCCAACGGCTGTGGCAAATCGACCGTTCTGAAATTGGTCGGCGGCATGTATCAGCCTCAGGCGGGGAGCGTGCGTATCGACAATGTGGATATCCGCCAGATCGATCCCATCGAATTGCGCCATGCCGTGGCCTATGTACCGCAGCAATGCCAGTTGTTCTTTGGCACCATTGCCCAGAATTTGCGCCTGTCCAACCCCACGGCCAGTGACGAGGAACTCCAATGGGCCTGCCATCAGGCCGGGCTGTTGGAGGATATCAATCAGATGCCCGACGGCTTTTGGACCCGTGTTGGCGATGGGCGCTCGGAGCAACTGCCGGCCAGCATGTCGCAAAAAATCTCCCTGGCCCGGGCCTACCTAAAACGAGCCTCGGTCATGTTGTTCGACGAACCGGTCAATGGCCTGGATTTCGAAGGCGACAAGCAGTTCATGCGGACACTTGAATCCATGCGCGGTTCGGTGACGGCATTCCTGGTCACCCACCGGCCCAGCCATTTGGCATTGATGGACAAGATTGTTATTTTGGACGGCGGCCTGGTCCGCATGGCGGGGCCCGCCGACCAAGTGCGAGAAAAGATCCCGCCTGGCCTGTTCTAACGAGAGTAACCATGACCGAAAAGAATATTGTCCCGGCCGCAAATCAGGCTGACAAGGCCCCGCCACCCATGAAGATCCAGCGCGGCAGCCGCCAGATCCGATACATGGCGCAGTCGGTATTGCTGGAGGAATCGGGGACCTCTCGCCTGGTGCGGCTGGCCATCTTTCTGATCGCCGGGGTGGTCGTGGCCTTTGTGGCTTGGTCCGCTTATACCCGTGTCGACGAAGTGGCGATTGCCAACGGTCAGGTGGTGCCCTCGGGCTCCATCCAGGTGGTGCAGCACCTGGAAGGCGGGATCATTCGCGAGATCCTGGTGGAGGAAAAGACCCTGGTCCGCTCCGGACAGCCGCTGGTGCGGTTGGATCCGACCCAGGCCCAATCGGAACTGTCCCAAGTTAAGGCCCGTCGGACCGGATTGGAAATGCGGGCCGAGAGGCTGCGCGCCTTTGCCGAGGGACGACAGCCGGACTTCGGCGAAATACCACCGCATTTTGCCAGTCTGGCCTATGACCAATTGGCCATTTTCCGGCAACAGGTAAAGACCATCGAGGCGCAGCAAGACGTGCTGCGGAACCAACTGCGGCAAAAGAAATCCGCTCTCCATACCGTGCGCCAACAGACCAAGGCCGTGCGGTCCCAGCTCAAGCTGCTGGATGAGGAATTGGCCATGCGCGATACCCTGGTTACTCAGGGGCTGACCTCCAAGGTTTTGCTGCTCAACGTCAAACGCGAATACTCCACCACCCAAGGGGAACTGGCCCGGTTGCTGGGTCAGGCCGCGACCGCCCTGGAGGAAATCGGCGAGGTGGAAAATAGACTCATTGATCAAAAATCCAGCCTGCGACAGGAAGTGCTGACCGAATTGGGATCGGTCAGTGCGGAACTGGCTCAGGTGATTCAATCCATCAACCAGTTGGAGGATCGGGTGCGGCGCCTTGAGGTGTTCTCGCCGGTCAACGGCTTCGTTCAGGACATGAAAATCAAGACCGTCGGGGCCGTGCTTCCGGCGGGTGGCGTGCTGATGGAAATCGTGCCCGTGGATGATGTCTTGAAGGTCGAGGCCAAGATTTCCACCCGGGACGTGGGGCACGTGAAAGTGGGCCAGCCGGTGGCGGTCAAGGTCACATCCTATGATTTTGCCCGCTACGGCAGCGTCGATGGGATCTTGCAGTCGATCTCGGCCACCACATTCATCGACGAACAAGATGGCACCCCCTATTACAAGGGGCAGGTGGAGTTGATGCAGCCCTATGTGGGCGACAATGCCGGGGAAAATCCCATCTTGCCTGGCATGACCGTGCAAGCAGACGTGGTCACCGGTCACAAGACCTTGCTAGAATACCTTCTCAAGCCCATCTTTGTTTCGCTGCAACAGGCTTTCCACGAGCGGTGATGTAGAATATCATTTCGATTGGAGAACAATGTGCTATACTGGGAGCCTAACCAATCGAGCGAATCGGAATGGAGGCTATCGGTTGCGCCTTATGCGACCCATGGATACCAAATACAGATATCGGCCTACCCTTGGGGTGCGGCCGCCCGATCGCTTGCGACCACCACATCCTCACTGATAGGAGCGTGTCATGGCTGAACAAGAAAACGAAAATGTAGCTAGCCAAGATTTCGAAGAGGACGACGAAGAATCCCAAGAAAACAAAGCCGCGGCCGAGGAAGAGATGTTCCTCGAGGGCGAGGGATTTACCACGCTTGAGGATGGCGAAGAACAACAGGTCCTTCAGAACAACGATGATGGCCAGGGCGAACAGACCGCCCAGATGGGCAACGTCCAATCCACCCAGCGCCAGACGCAAGAAACCATCGAAACCGGTGGTGCCCAGTCGGGAAGCACCATCGCCAGCACATCGGACATCGAAGCCGCCGAGGTGGGATCTGTCGATCGGGTCGAAGGGACGGAAACCGAATCCCAGGAATTTGTCGCTACCCAGCAAGCGGGATCCCGCGAACAGGATCTGACTCAAGATTCCGAGGTCACGGAGCAGCGCGAAGATGTGGCGCCGCCGGATATCGAGGTGGCGGCCGCCGAGGCTCCCGTCAATCAGCAGCAGGCACCACAACAAGAACAGCAGCCCGCCGACGAGCAGTCGGCTCAGCAGCAAGACGAAGTCGTTGAGGAAACGCCGGCCCCTCAAGCCGCCGCCACTCCAGCCGCGGAAGCCGCCGCGACTGCCGACGACGACAATGAAGACGAAATCCTCCAGGAAACCGTCGAGGAAGTCGCAGAAGTCGTTGTCGATGATACGCCGGAGCTATCCGCCGATTCCGCCGCCATCCAGGAAGCCGATTTGGGCAGTGTGAGCGGAAATTTGGACATCGATTTTGGCAATGATGGTGAAGGCTCCATCGAACTGGTGGTGTCGCAGGAATTGCTTGATATGGGCCTGACTTCCAACGGGAATCCGCTGGATTATGCCATGAGCACCGATGGTCAGACCATGACCGCCAGCACCGAGGATGGGCAGGAGATCTTTACTGTTCAATTGTCCAATCTTGATGGTGTCTACAGCTACGCGTTGACCCTGCATGAAAACCTGGATCACACCGGGGCGGCGGCAGCGGCGATCGACCTGCCGATCCAGGTCGCGGCGACCGATGCGGATGGCGATCGGGTGGTCACCGATTTCAATATTTCAGTCGAGGACTCCCTCCCCGAAGCCACGGACGATGCCGCTGTCACGGTCCGCGAGGGCGATGACGCCATCTCTGGCAACGTGTTGGAAAACGACAATCTGGGCGCCGATGGCGGCCAAGTGCTTTCCTTCACCTATACGGGCCCCGACGGCAGCCAGCAGAGCGCCGACGCGGGCTCCACGGTGACCACCGAGAACGGGGGCAGCCTGACCGTCAATGAAGACGGTACCTGGGAATACGAAGCACCCGCCGAAGCCGACCACAGCGCCTCGGACAGCCTGTCGGAGGGCTTCACCTATACCGTCGTGGATGGGGACGGCGACACCACCGAGGCGACCCAGGAAATCACGCTGACCGACCTGGCCCCCGAGGCGGTGGACGATGCCACCCAGTCGGTGGACGAAGGCGGCAACACCATCACCGGCAGCCTGCTCGACAATGATACCGCCGGAGACGGCGCCCTCTCCGTCATGGCCATCGCCTATACGGATGAGAATGGTAACCTCCAATCGGTGGTTATCGAAGATGGCGGGGTCACCGTCGATACCCAATATGGCAGCCTGACCGTCAACGAAGACGGCACCTGGAGCTATGAATCCGACGGGGCCGAGACCCATACGGATGGCGAGGCCCTGGCCGACAACTTTACCTACACCATCACCGATGCCGATGGCGATACCTCGACCGCCACCCAGGGCATCGAGGTCAACGATACGGGCCCGAACGCCGTGGTCGACACGGATTCCGTGATTGAAGGCCAGTCCGTCACCGGAACCGTGCTCGGAGGCGCGGGCGATGATGATTTCGGCGCCGATGGCGCGGCGGCTTCGGCGGTGACGGCGGGCACCTTCAGCGGCGATCACGGCACCTTGGTGATGAACGCCGATGGCTCATATACCTACACGGCCAACGAGGGCCTGGACCAAAGCGGCGGCGATCTGACCGACAGCTTCACCTACGAGATCACCGACGCGGACGGAAGCACCAGCACCAGCACGCTGACCCTCACCGTGGGCGATGAAGGCATCACGGCCAACGCGGCGGACGGCACGGTGGACGAGACCGGCGGTCTGGACAGCGTGACCGGGGACCTGGGGATCAGCGCGGGCAGCGATGGCATTGCCAGCATCGAACTGAGCGCCACCGATGCCACCTGGAACGACAGCACCAATACGCTGACCGCCGATGACGGCAGCTACCAGGTGGAGGTCAACGACGACGGCACCTATACTTTCACCCAACTCAATCAGATCGCCCATCCGGATGCCACGGATGCCAATGATGCCGTAAATCTGGACTTCACGGTGACGGCGACGGACGGCGATGGGGATGTGGTTACCGATGACTTCACCATTCAGGTCCTGGATGACGGCGCCGTGGTTCTCGACGACGGCACCGTGCAACTGGATGAAGGGGGCAACACGGCAACTGGCAATGTGTTGGCCAACGATGACATGGGGATGGACGGTGGTTCGCTGACCTCGTTCCAATACACCGACGAAGACGGCAATACCCAGACCGCCACCGCCGGCTCGACCGTCGATACCCAATACGGCGAACTGACCGTCAATGCCGACGGCTCCTGGAGCTATGAGTCCGATGCCGCCGAAAGCCATGACGGCGGCGCACCCCTTGCCGACGGCTTCACCTATACGGTGACCGACGGGGATGGCGATACTTCCAGCGCCACCCAAGGCATCCAGGTGACCGATACGGGCCCGAGCGCGGTGGCCGATACGGATAGTGTCACCGAAGGCCAGTCTGTCTCCGGGACCGTTCTGGGCGGCGCGGGCGATGATACCTTCGGCGCCGATGGCGCGGCGGACAGTCCGGTGACGGCGGGCACCTTCAGCGGCGATCATGGCACCTTGGTGATGAACGCCGACGGCTCTTATACCTACACGGCCAACGAGGGCCTGGACCAAAGCGGCGGCGACCTGACCGACAGCTTCACCTACGAGATCACCGACGCGGACGGCACCACCGCCACCTCCACGCTCACCCTCACCGTGGGCGACGAAGGCATTACCGCCAACGCGGCGGACGGCACGGTGGACGAGACCGGCGGTCTGGATAGCGTGACCGGGGACCTGGGGATCAGCGCGGGCAGCGACGGCATTGCCAGCATCGAACTGAGCGCCACGGATGCCACCTGGAACGATAGTACCAATACCCTGACCGCCGATGACGGCAGCTATCAGGTGGAGGTCAACGACGACGGGACCTATACCTTCACCCAGCTTGACGAGATGGATCAGGCCGATACCACCGACGGCAACGACGCGCTGCAGCTTGACTTCACGGTGACGGCGACGGACGGCGACGGGGACGTGGTCACCGACAGCTTCGCGATTCAGGTCTTGGATGATGGCCCTGTGGCCGTTGACGATGCCACGGTGTCCGTGGCCGAGGGCGGCAACGCGGCCTCGGGCAACGTGCTCTCCAACGACGACATGGGCGCCGATGGTGGCACCCTGACCAGCTTCCAGTACACCGACGAGAACGGCGACACCCAAACGGCGGATGCGGGATCCACGGTGGATACCCAATACGGCGAACTGACGGTCAACGCCGACGGCTCCTGGAGCTATGAGTCCGACGCCGCCGAGACCCATACGGACGGCGCGGCCCTGGCCGACAACTTCAGCTACACCATCACCGACGGCGATGGCGACACGGCGACGGCGACCCAAGGGATCGAGATCACCGATACGGGCCCGAGCGCGGTGGCCGATACGGATAGCGTGGTCGAAGGCCAATCGGTCTCCGGGACCGTTCTGGGCGGCGCGGGCGATGATACCTTCGGCGCCGATGGCGCGGCAGCGTCGCCTGTCACGGCGGGCACCTTCAGCGGCGATCACGGCACCTTGGTGATGAACGCCGATGGCTCTTATACCTACACGGCCAACGAGGGCCTGGACCAAAGCGGCGGCGACCTGACCGACAGCTTCACCTACGAGATCACCGACGCGGACGGAAGCACCAGCACCAGCACGCTGACCCTCACCGTGGGCGACGAAGGCATTACCGCCAATGCGGCGGACGGCACGGTGGACGAGACCGGCGGTCTGGACAGCGTGACCGGGGACCTGGGGATCAGCGCGGGCAGCGACGGCATTGCCAGCATCGAACTGAGCGCCACGGATGCCACCTGGAACGATAGTACCAATACCCTGACCGCCGATGACGGCACCTATCAGGTCGTGGTCAACGACGATGGGACCTATACCTTCACCCAGCTCGATCAGATCGCCCATCCGGACGGCACCGACGCCAATGACGCGGTGAACTTGGACTTCACGGTCACCGCCACCGATGGCGACGGCGACGTGGTCACCGACGACTTCACTGTTCAGGTGTTGGATGACGGCCCGGTGGTGCTGGATGACGGCACCGTACAGATGGATGAAGGTGGCGTGGCCGCGACCGGTAATGTGCTGAGCAATGACGACATGGGCGCCGATGGGGGCACCCTGACCAGCTTCCAGTACACCGACGAGAACGGCGACAGCCAGACGGCGGATGCGGGATCCACGGTGGATACCCAATATGGCGAACTGACGGTCAACGCCGACGGTTCCTGGAGCTATGAATCCGACGCCGCCGAGACCCATGACGGGGACACGGCCCTGGCCGACAACTTCAGCTACACCATCACCGACGGCGATGGCGACACAGCGACGGCGACCCAAGGCATCCAAATTACCGATACCGGCCCGAGCGCCGTTGACGATGCCACGGTGTCCGTGGCCGAAGGCGGCAACGCGGCCTCGGGCAATGTGCTCTCCAACGACGACATGGGCGCCGATGGGGGCACCCTGACCAGCTTCCAGTACACCGACGAGAACGGCGACACCCAAACGGCGGATGCGGGATCCACGGTGGATACCCAGTACGGCGAACTGACGGTCAACGCGGACGGCTCCTGGAGCTATGAGTCCGACGCCGCCGAGACCCATACGGACGGCGCGGCCCTGGCCGACAACTTCAGCTACACCATCACCGACGGCGATGGCGACACGGCGACGGCGACCCAAGGGATCGAGATCACCGATACGGGCCCGAGCGCGGTGGCCGATACGGATAGTGTCACCGAAGGCCAGTCTGTCTCCGGGACCGTTCTGGGCGGCGCGGGCGATGATACCTTCGGCGCCGATGGCGCGGCGGACAGTCCGGTGACGGCGGGCACCTTCAGCGGCGATCATGGCACCTTGGTGATGAACGCCGATGGCTCTTATACCTACACGGCCAACGAGGGCCTGGACCAAAGCGGCGGCGACCTGACCGACAGCTTCACCTACGAGATCACCGACGCGGACGGAAGCACCAGCACCAGCACGCTGACCCTCACCGTGGGCGACGAAGGCATTACCGCCAACGCGGCGGACGGCACGGTGGACGAGACCGGCGGTCTGGACAGCGTGACCGGGGACCTGGGGATCAGCGCGGGCAGCGACGGCATTGCCAGCATTGAACTGAGCGCTACGGATGCCACCTGGAACGACAGTACCAATACCCTGACCGCCGATGACGGCACCTATCAGGTCGTGGTCAACGACGATGGGACCTATACCTTCACCCAGCTCGATCAGATCGCCCATCCGGATGGCACCGACGCCAATGACGCGGTGAACTTGGACTTCACGGTCACCGCCACCGATGGCGACGGCGACGTGGTCACCGACGACTTCACTGTTCAGGTGTTGGATGACGGCCCGGTGGTGCTGGATGACGGCACCGTACAGATGGATGAAGGTGGCGTGGCCGCGACCGGTAATGTGCTGAGCAATGACGACATGGGCGCCGATGGGGGCACCCTGACCAGCTTCCAGTACACCGACGAGAACGGCGACACCCAAACGGCGGATGCAGGATCCACGGTGGATACCCAATATGGCGAACTGACGGTCAACGCGGACGGTTCCTGGAGCTATGAATCCGACGCCGCCGAGACCCATGACGGGGACACGGCCCTGGCCGACAACTTCAGCTACACCATCACCGACGGCGATGGCGACACAGCGACGGCGACCCAAGGCATCCAAATTACCGATACCGGCCCGAGCGCCGTTGACGATGCCACGGTGTCCGTGGCCGAGGGCGGCAACGCGGCCTCGGGCAACGTGCTCTCCAACGACGACATGGGCGCCGATGGTGGCACCCTGACCAGCTTCCAGTACACCGATGAGAACGGCGACAGCCAGACGGCGGATGCGGGATCCACGGTGGATACCCAATACGGCGAACTGACGGTCAACGCGGACGGCTCCTGGAGCTATGAGTCCGACGCCGCCGAGACCCATACGGACGGCGCGGCCCTGGCCGACAACTTCAGCTACACCATCACCGACGGCGACGGCGACACGGCAACGGCGACCCAGGGTATTCAGGTGACCGAAACCGGGGTCTTTACTGCCGGGGATGACACGGTGGACTTCGGCGAGATCCTGCCGGGATCCTATTCCATGGATTCCTACGACGACGCCTTGGGCGGCGACGACATTATTACCATGGCCGATGATATGTCCGGCTTTGGCTTCGATGGCGATGACTACTTCGATGCCGGGGCGGGCGACGACCAGATCACCGGCGGGGCAGGGGACGACCTGATCGATGGTGGCGAAGGGACCGATACGGCGGTCCTGACCGGCAATTTCGACGACTACACCATCACTCTCAATGACGACGGCAGCTATACGGTCATCGATGATCGGGGCACGGACGGCGAGGATACCTTTGTCAACGTCGAAAACTTCAGTTTTGCCGATGGCGACAAGGCAGCGGCCGACCTGGTTGATCCCAATGAAGGGCCTGTGGCCACCGATGATTCCGGCGGTGGTGATGGCGCGGGCACCAGCCTGGTGTCGGAGAATTTCTCCGAAGGCGTGTCGGGTTGGGGTAGCGATATCTCCGAGAGCGGCGGCCAGATGATCATCGGCAAGGACGAAACAGCCTCCAAGACATTTGATTTCGGAGACGATCACGCCAACCAGACGGTGGTCGTCTCCTTCGACATGACCGCCGATGGGGGATGGGAGGATTCCGGCTCCTATCAGGACTTTTTCAATATCACCGCCAACGGCTCCGAGGTCTCCAGTACCTCCATGGAAGACGGCAGTACCAGCTTCAGCTTCGAGGTGCAGACCGACGCCAACGGCCAGGTGGTTTTGGAAATGAACGCCGATACCACGGGTAGTGGCGAGCATGTGCAGATCGACAACTTCACCATGGTTGGCGGCGATGACTGGTCGGGTGGCGGGTTCTCGACCACCGAGGACAATGCTCTGACCATTCAGGCGGATACCCTGTTGAGCAATGACTCCGATGCGGATGGCGGTACCTTGAGTATCACCTCGGTGCAGGATGCGGCGGACGGCACGGTGGTCCTTAACGACGACGGCACCATCTCCTTCACGCCCAACGACGATTTCAGTGGCGAGACCACCTTCACCTATACGATCTCCGATGGCCAGGGTGGGACCGACACGGCAACGGTGACGGTCACGGTGGATGCGGAGGCCGATACCCCGACATTGACGGTGGTTGACGCCTCGGGCGACGAGGACACGGCCATCGCCCTGGATATCAATTCAGCCCTGGGCGACACCGATGGTTCGGAAACCCTGGTGGTTACCATCGACGGTGTGCCGGACGGCGCAACATTGTCGGCAGGCACCGAGAACGATGATGGCACCTGGACCCTGACCGGGGACGACCTGGACGGCTTGTCCGTGACCCCGGCCGACGACTCGGGGGCCGACTTTGATCTGACCGTCGTGGCCACCGCCACCGACGGCAGTGATACGGCCACCAGTACGGCGACTCTGTCGGTGACCGTGAATGACGTGGCCGATGCCCCGACTCTGAGTTTGGATATCGGTGATCCGTCGGTGAATGTGACCGAGGGGAGTTCGAGCACCGTCACCATCAACGAAAACAACTTCAACGAAACCGGCAGCGGTTTCACGGTGACCGGGCGGTCGCTCAGTGGCGGCGGCCTGTCCGAGGAATCCGTGGACAATGTCAGCTCCACTAGCAGCAACGAAGGTGGCTTCGGGGTGACGGGCAACGCCTCGGGCCCGAGCAACCAATTAGGCGCCGACAACGGCGTATCGGAAGAACTGCACGTCAACTTCGATAGTGATCAGACCAGTGTGAACGTGACTTTCGATCGGCTGTTCTCCAATGAATCCGGCGGGCAAGGCGAAGTGGCCAATTACGAACTATTCAAAGACGGTGTGAAAGTCGGCGAAGGTAGTTATGATTCCGGTGACCATGCCGGGACCAATGGCGGCTCCACTCATAGTACCGAGATTTCGCTGGACGGCGGCTTCGACGAGATTGTGTTCACCGCACCGGACGACGGATTCAGCGACTATCTGGTGTCTTCCGTCGAATTCACGGAAACAACAGAAGCGTCGACCACCGTCGAGTATCCGATCACCATCGAAAGCGGCCTTACCGATACGGACGGCTCGGAAAGCCTGAACGTGGTTGTCGATGGCTTGCCGGACGGGGCGACCCTGTCGGCTGGTACCGAGAATGATGATGGCAGTTGGACCCTGAGTGCCGACGACCTGGACGGCCTGACCATGACCGTCGATTCAGGAGTCAGCGACGACTTCGATCTTTCGGTCACGGCCACGGCTACCGAAGCCGATGGCGGCGATACCGCGACGGCGGAGGCCACGGCCACGGTCGATGTCTTGAGCGATGTCGAGGCTGCTGATCCGAGCTTGAGCGTATCTCTCGGGGATGCCGATGTCACAATCAGCGATAGCGGCGGCAGCGCGGGCAGCAGCGGCGGCAAGGGCAAGGGCGGCAGCGGCGGCAGCCACGGCGGCAGAGGCTGGGGCGGCAGCGGCGGTAGCGGTGGCAGCGGCGGCGGCAGCCACGGCGGCAGAGGCTGGGGCGGCAGCGGCGGTAGCGGTGGCAGCGGCGGCGGCAGCCACGGCGGCAGAGGCTGGGGCGGCAGCGGCGGTAGCGGTGGCAGCGGCGGCGGCAAGGGATATGGCGGCTCCAGCGGCGGCGCTGGTGATAGCGCCAGCATCGTGGCCGTGCCACTTGAACTGAATGTCGGGCTGGGCGACACCGATGGATCGGAAACCCTGACCCTCACCATCGACGGTGTGCCGGACGGCGTGACCCTGTCCGCTGGAACCGACAATCAGGATGGTTCTTGGACCTTGACGGAAGGAGATGCGGAAGGTCTATCCATGTCCTTCTCGTCCAGTGACGTGAGTAGCGATTTCGATCTCACAATTTCCGCCATGTCCACCGAGGACGCGGGCGGGGATACATCCACGGTCGTGTCGGAGATTACCGTGCCGGTGGAAGACATCCTGGCCGATACGGTGGATACCAATACGGTTGCCGGGTCGACGGGTGATGACAACATCTCCGGGACCAGCGGCGATGACAATATGGATGGCGCGGCCGGGAATGATGTCATGGATGGCGGCGCTGGCGATGACATGCTGGTCGGAGGCGCCGGAGACGACAGCTTCTTCGACGGCACCGGCGACGACGTCATGATGGGCGATGCGGGCAATGACCTGTTCACCTGGGGCGGCGGCAACGATTCCGTCGATGGTGGCGAAGGCAACTGGACCGACACCGTGCATGTGGACAAGAGCAGCTTCGGCGAAGCCGGGGAAGACTGGACCCTTGTGGTGGATGGCGAAGACCGGACCCAGGATGTCATCAATGCCGAGAACAGCGGTACCGACGCCATTGATCTGGGCGACGATGCCAGCGGCTATATCGTCACCGAAGACGGCGACAGGCTGGACTTCGACAACATGGAGCACCTGACCTGGAGTTAGAATGCTTTCGGGCCATCCCGGGTTATGAAGACCGGGGATGGCCCCATAGGCTCACGGGTCCCAAATCCGGTGTTCGCCTCCCTTGTCGGGGCACGCGATTAAACACGACGTGATCTAACAGGCTGCTGAAAAAGTCCGATTTCGAGCCTGTGGCGACACATGCTTCGACAAACTCAGCATGAGGGCCTTTGACCTTTCAACATGTTAGCCTCACCCTGAGCTTCCTCATCCCGAGCTTGTCGAGGGACGAAGGGCGAGGCGGGCCGTAGGACAACACTTTTTCAGCAGGCTGCTAAAGTTCGCGATTGCGCGGCTCGGCTCGGATCGCCTGAACCAATCGGGCGTACATCACCAAACGGCTGGTCTTAGCAAAGAAGCGATCAACGTACTTGATGCATTCGAAGGCTTTGAGGGCATAGTCCTTTTCCGCCTCGGTCAGATCGCGATTCTTCCGTTCCTGCTCCAGTTTTCCATGGAAGACGTACAAGAAGTCCCTTAGGCACAGGCCCTTGCGCTTTTCATCCGTTGGCGCATCGGCGTTCCTTAAAAGCCAATCGGCCTGCCGCTTGACCGTGCCCACGATCCTTCGTCCGTCCTCAAGGGCGATACTGCCGTTCATGATTTTTTTCTGAAGGGAGCAGTAGTACTCCACGCATACCGCCGGACGAGACTCGTAGGTCGTGCATTGCCCTTGCCGGTAGCAGGCACAAGGCTGACGAAAGGCATTCTTTCCGGGGCTTCTCATATAGAACGAGAGACCTGAATCGCTGAACGTCTCGACTTCCTCGGCCGTAACATCGGCATGGCTGAACAAAAACCCGGTGCAGCAAAGGCCACATTGGGCACAGAGTTCGCTGGCTTGCAGGGCGGTATCGCCAAGGGACATCATGGAGTGGGGGCTCCGATTCCATGGGGGAGAAACCCCTTGGACAGAGCGGATTCGACCGCCTGGCCGATGGTCTTGATCCACCAAGGACTTGTATGGCGGGGGCCGTCGGGCTCCATGCCATCCGATTCCTGGAGCAAGTAGACCAGGGCCCAGTTCAAGGCACAGAGCGCCTTGAAAAAAAGATAACGTCGCCAGATTTCCGGCGGAGAAGCCTCTTGGCAATAGCTCTTAATCAGCACCGCGTCATCGTCCGCCGTAAAATCGTTGCGGGCTCCGAGGTTGGCCAGATCCCATATGGGATCGCAAACGGCGGAATACTCCCAATCGAGCAGCACGATGCGCTGGCCGGTGTCCACCATATTGGCGGCAATGGGATCCAAGTGGCAGGGCGCCGATTGACCCGGATGGGTGTCCACCCACGACCGCATGGTTCGTAAATGAGGGGTCAAGGATCGCAAGTCATCGGGGATATCCAGGTTGCGTTTTTGGATCCGCCGTTCCTGGTTGTCGAGGAATACAAGCGGGGGAAGCTCGCCTGAGAACGTGGCCGCGGAGCAATGCAATCGCCGCAGGACCGCCGCGGCCTTGCCGATTAGATCCGGATCGCGAAAATCGTCCTCGCCTGGAATCATGCCGTCGATCCAGGGGGTGACCATGGTCCCATCGGCGGCGGAGGCATAGAGAACCTTCGGGCCGACGGCGCAGCTTGCCGCCGCTTCGGCATTTGCCAGTTCCCGGGTTCGGTCGATACGTTGGTTACGGGCCGGTTCGGCGAGTCGGACCACCACCCGTTTCGAATCCCATCGCAGCCCGAACACCGGATTGTGCTCTCCGCCCCCTAGGCGGCGCGCGTCGCTGAATTGGGGGGGAACGGCAAACCCTGCGGCCTGAAGGGCCTGGTGCAGACGGATCCATTCTTCTGGCGCCGGGGCGGTCATCGGGTGATCAAATACCTTTCCTCAGCGGGTCAACGGGGATCGTACGGAAAGAACCTGAAAGGCCTATTCGATGACCTCAAAAAGGTGTTGAAACCTCCGTATGCGGTTCCCTATACCATGGCATTATTGTTTTTTGGAGCCCGAGAATTCATTCCAAGTATATAGTGTGGATAGGGTCTGGGAATTCTCGCGAATTGGTGATTTTTACCTCCCACCTCTTTCGAGAACGAAGATTTTATATCGCATTGCAAGGCCGATTCTGGTGATTCGTGTAAATTGTTGGTGATTTCACAGCGATGCCGAGGGTTTGTAGATCATTCTAGTTTCGGCTCTACCGTTTAGAAAAGATGCGATTTTTTTGCATATTAGGAAAGAAATTTGCGTACAACCGTTTTTTTGCGTTTTTTTGCGCGTGCGAATTTGCTATTTACCATAGCTGTCCTTGGCAATGCCTCGGCCGCGCCGTCGTGCGTGGGAGAATAGAGGGAGACCCAAGGCGGTTGGTTGAACCAGACGCTGCGGGGGCGGCGTCGATTTTTTGATAACAGGGAGGCACTCGATTCATGCCCGAGAACAATTCAGGAGGTGCGTATTGGAAAGCGAACCTCCGCCTGGTGGCCATTCTTTTGGTGATCTGGGCATTCGTTTCCTATGGAATGGGAATCCTTTTCCGTCCGGCGCTGGAAGGCATCCGGGTCGGTGGGACTGACATCGGCTTCTGGTTCGCCCAGCAAGGTTCGATGATTGTATTCCTCATTATCGTCTTCGTGTACGCCCACTTGATGAACAAGTTGGATCGCGAACACGGCGTCCATGAAGATTAAGAAAGGGATACCAGGCAAATGGATCTTCAGACATTAACATTTCTTGTGGTGGGTGCCACTTTCGCCCTCTACATCGGTATCGCCATCTGGGCGCGCGCCGGATCGACTGGCGAGTTCTATACCGCTGGTCGCGGCATTCACCCGGTGGCCAACGGCATGGCGACGGCAGCGGACTGGATGTCTGCGGCCTCCTTTATCTCCATGGCCGGCCTCATCGCCTTCTTGGGCTACGATGCCTCTCTGTTCCTGATGGGTTGGACCGGTGGCTACGTGCTGCTGGCCATGCTTCTCGCCCCGTACCTGCGCAAGTTCGGCAAATACACGGTGCCGGAGTTCATTGGTGATCGGTACTATTCACAGGCTGCCCGCATGGTGGCCGTGGCCTGCTTGATCATCGCCTCCCTGACCTACGTTATTGGTCAGATGAAGGGTATCGGCGTTGCGTTCTCCCGCTTCCTCGAAGTGGATTTCGCCACCGGCCTGTTCACCGGTATGGCCATCGTGTTCTTCTACGCGGTGCTCGGCGGCATGAAGGGCATCACCTACACCCAGATTGCTCAGTACTGCGTGCTGATCGCGGCCTACACCATTCCGGCCATCTTCATCTCCATGCAGTTGACCGGCAATCCGTTGCCGCAGCTTGGTCTGTTTGGTGATCTGTCCAACGGTACGCCTTTGCTGACCCAGTTGGATGGCATTCTGACCGACCTGGGCTTCAAGCAATACACAGCGCAGAAGACGAACACCTTGAACTTGGTGCTCTATACCTTCTCGTTGATGATCGGTACCGCCGGTCTGCCGCACGTGATCATCCGCTTCTTCACCGTGCCGAAAGTGCGTGACGCGCGTGCTTCCGCCGGTTGGGCGCTGGTCTTCATTTCCATCCTGTACACCACTGCTCCGGCCGTGGGCGCGATGGCTTACTACAACCTCTCCACCACCATTCAGCCCGGTGAAGTCGGCAGCCCCGAGGGCTCGCTGAAGTACGACGAGCGTCCGACCTGGTTCAAGAACTGGGAAAAGACGGGTTTGCTGAAGTTCGAAGACAAGAATGGTGACGGTCGCATCCAGTACTACGATGCCAAGGGTCTCGGCGACAAAGCCACCGCCTTCGGGTGGAAGGGTTCTGAGCTGAAGGTTGACCGTGACATCATGGTTCTGGCCAATCCGGAAATCGCCAATCTGCCCAACTGGGTGATTGCGGTGGTCGCGGCCGGTGGTCTCGCTGCTGCGTTGTCGACTGCGGCGGGTCTGCTGCTGGCTATTTCGACGGCGATCTCTCATGACATCATCAAATCCATGGTCAATCCGGACATTTCGGAAAAGGGCGAGCTTCTGGCTGCCCGTGTCGCGATGGCTGGTGCGATTGGTGTCGCCGGGTACTTCGGTCTACACCCGCCGGGCTTTGCCGCCCAGGTGGTGGCCCTGGCTTTCGGTCTGGCCGCGTCGTCGATCTTCCCGGCTCTGATGATGGGCATTTTCGCCAAGTCGGTGAACAATGTTGGCGCCATCGCGGGCATGCTGTCCGGTATCGGTTCGACCCTGCTCTACATCTTCTGGTTCAAGGGCTGGTTCTTCATCCCCGGTACCGCCATGGCGGCGAACACCTCGGCTAATCACCTGATGGGGATTTCCCCGGAGGCCTTTGGTGCCGTGGGTGCGATGATCAACTTCGCTGTTGCGCTGACCGTTTCCAAGGTCACCGCGCCGCCGCCGGAGCACATCCAGCATCTGGTGGAGGATATCCGAGTGCCGAAGGGTGCGGGTGCCGCGAGCGATCACTAGGATCGATCGACCTGATCTTCGCGTCTTCGTGACGTGACCCAAGATTACGGACCCCGCCTCGGCGGGGTCCGTTTGCGTGTGAATACTGAATCATTGGCGGATACGGGCATGGACATCGAACTTCTGGAAATCAGCGACTTCCTGGCGGGTTATCATCCTTTTGACATGTTACCGCGCGAGGTCTTGCGGGTTTTGCCGGAAAAAATTGAAAGTACCTATGCCCGCCGTGGCAAGGTGATATTGGAAGTGGGGCAGCCCAGCGATTCGCTGTTCGTGGTTCGCACCGGGGCAGTGGAAACCCATTCCAAGGAAGGTCAGCTTCTGGCTCGTCTCAGTGCCGGTGATGTGTTTGGTGTCCATAGCCTGTTGCGCGACGGCAAAGCCTTGAACCGAATCACCGCCATCGAGGACTGCCTGCTCTATATGCTGCCCAAAAAGGAATTCGATCGACTGCGCAGCGAGTTTCCACAGTTTTCCTATTTTTTCGCCCCGCTAGGGGCAGACCGGTTGCGCGGGGCTCAGGCCCACAGTAACGCCGATTCCGATGATCAACTCAGTTTGATGGCTGTTCGCGTAGAGGAATTGTTGGCCCGGGACCCGGTGACCATCAAACCAACGGATACGGTCCAGGACGCGGCCATCAAGATGCGCGATAATAACGTTTCCTGCCTGATGGTATGCCAGAACGATCAATTGGCCGGAATCTTTACCGACCGGGACTTGCGCAATCGGGTGGTGGCGGGGGGATACGATTTCCGCACCCCTGTCACGGAGGTCATGACACCGGACCCGATCACTTTGGAGGCGGAGGGTTTCGCCTTTGATGCGGTTTTGACCATGACCCGGCGCAACATCAGCCATTTGCCGGTGGTGCGTGGGGACCGAGTGATCGGCGTGATAACCAACACCAACCTGGTGCGCAAACAAACCATGTCGGCGGTCTATATGGTCGGCGATATCCATAAGCGCACCCAGGCCGAGGAAATCGCCGAAGTGGTGTCGCAGATTCCGCATTTGCTGGTGCATCTGGTGGAGTCTGGCGCCACAGCCCACAACATCGGTCACATCATTACCAGCATCAGTGATGCGGCGACCTTGCGCCTGCTGGATCTGGCGGAGCAGAAATTAGGCCCGCCGCCGGTGCCCTATCTGTGGCTGGCCAGTGGCTCTCAGGCCCGCCAGGAACAGACCGGGCGGTCCGATCAAGACAATTGTATGATCCTGCATGACGACTATAACGAAGCCGAGCACGGGGCCTATTTCAAGGCTCTTTCCAAGTTCGTTTGCGATGGCCTGGATGTCTGCGGCTATATCTATTGTCCCGGCGAGATGATGGCCATGACAGACAAATGGCGGCAGCCTCAAAGAGAGTGGCTGCGCTATTTCAGCCGCTGGATCGAAGAACCGGAGCCCAAGGCGCTGATGCTGTCGTGTATCTTCTTCGATCTGCGCCCCATTTGGGGGGATCTGAACCTCTATACGGATCTGCAAGCGATGATCCTGGAAAAGGCCAAGGTCAACAGCATCTTCCTGATGCATATGGTGGCCAATGCACTGACCCATTCACCGCCGGTGGGCTTTTTCCGCAATTTCGTGCTGGGTTTCGGTGGCGAGCATAAGAATCAGTTTGACCTCAAGCATACCGGCGTCGTGCCCATTGTCGATATCGCGCGGGTCAATGCCTTGGCCATGGGGATCGAGGCGGTGAATACCAATGATCGGCTGGAGCTGGTTCAAGAGGGCGGCGCCATTAGTCCTTCCGGTGCCGCTGATTTGCTGGACGCCTACGAGTTCATCTCCATTACCCGGCTGCATCATCAGGCAGCCAAGATCAAGGAAGGCGAAAGGGCCGACAACTTTATGTCCCCGGATGATCTGTCTCATTTCGAGCGTAGTCATCTTCGCGATGCCTTCTCCGTGGTCAAGACGCTTCAAAACGCTATGGCCAGCGCCTATCACATCGGTACATAGGCGACAGGAGACGCACCAATGCTAAGGTTTCTGTGCACCTGGGGCATGCGCCGCGAATGGTTGGCGCACAAGGCTCCGGAAGGTCCGCTCAAGGAGTACTACAAAAGTCCCTGCACCAACCCCAAGGTTGACTATCGGGAGGCGGAGTACGTGGCGCTGGATCTGGAAACAACCGGACTCAATGCCAAGGAGCATGAGATCGTCAGCATTGGCTGGGTGGTGATCCGTAATCAAAGGCTGGTGATGGAAGGAGCGGCCCACCAACTGGTCAGCCCCTCCTCCGGTTTGACCGATGATTCAGCCGCCATACACGGCATTACCCATGATGAACTGGAGAAAGCCCCGTCGCTGGAAGCGGGGCTGGCCCGGGTGCTGCCCATCCTGGCCGGGCGGGTCTTGGTGGCCCACCATGCCAAGATCGAGTGGAAGTTCCTGAACGCGGCCTGCCGCAAGGTCTATGGCGCGTCGTTCGAGATCCCGACAGTAGATACCATGCATTTGGAACAAAAGGCCTTCCGCAGACGCAATCAGGAAGCAAAAAGAGGTGATCTGCGGCTGGACAAAGTGCGGCAAGCCTATAATCTACCGCGCTATCGGGCCCATAATGCCCTGATCGATGCAATTGCCTGCGGTGAATTGTTTTTGGCCCAGGCCGCGAAACGCTCCATGGGCAAGCGCAAGCCGCTCAAGGATTTCATGATCTAAGGAATTCCCGCCATGTACCACCTGCTTACGGTCCTCGGCGTTACTTTCGGGGTCGTTGTTCTCGTCTGGTCGTTCTTTAAGATCATTCGCCGCAAACCGCCCCGTTATGTCTTGCCGCTCGTGGCCGGGGCAACGGCGCTGTTTTATTCCATTTGGGATGAATACACTTGGTATGACCGAACGGTTGCCAAGCTGCCGGGGCATATCCAAGTGGTCGAGTCCTTCGAAACCACCGGCTTTTGGCAGCCCTGGACCTACTACAAACCGCGGATCAATCGGTTTCTCGCCCTGGATAAAGCACAGACTCGACGAAACGAAAAACTCCCAGGTTTGGTCATGACGGAAGTTATTCTCGTCAAAAAGCTGGAGGCCACGCGGATCGTCAACCAATTGGTGGATTGCCGCAAAGCGCAATTCATGGATATCGCCGTGTCCACCTCGTTCGATCCCGATGGCCGTCCGACCAACCCGGAATGGCGAGCCATCGAACCGGACAACTCCTTGTTTCTGGCTGCCTGCGCAACAAAATGATCGCTGATTGATCTCTGGGTGTTCATAGGGCACCTTTAGGTTATGACAGATGAAACGCCCGCCCTGATCATTGATGAACATACCGGCGCCCAGCCTTGGGAACATCCCGATGCCATGTGGCGCAAGGTCGAGAGGCTTCGACTGATGCGCATGCGCCGGGTGACCGGGCACCGCGTTCTACCATTTCTACAAAAACTGGATGATCCGGCATCAAGGAAGCTGGCCGGAAAACACCTGGCTGATTTGGAAGTCGATGCCAAATTGATGGAAGTGGCCCTAAGGCTTACCGACCAAACGTTGGCGGATGGGGGGCTCATTTTCCAGAATGCCGGACAGGATCTACCCTTTGACAATGGGGAACCCCAGGGGCCGCTGGGCGCCTGCGGCATGACCTGGGCCGAGGTGAAGCACCACTATTTGCATTTGTTGACCCAAATGATCGTCACCGAAGGCCAGAGTCACCATAAAATCAAGGTGAAGGGGATCCTGGAGCAACGGTTGGCGGCATTGGCTATTACCGATCTATCCCAATTGCCAAGGCTGCGCCAGATGGCCCGCTTCCATCCGGTCGCCCTGTCGGAAATGAACCACGGGTTGCATGGGCATCTGGAAAAGATCCTGGATCAGGAGGAATGGCTGATCGACGCCCTGTTGAAACTGCATCCCATCGGCTTCTTGCAGGCCCTGCGCAAAGGGCTGGGGAACTACTTTGACCGGTTATTCGTCTGGAGCCCGGAGTTTCTCGAAGCCGTCGCCGAAGGGCTGGACCACAAGGCCAAGATCATCGCCATGGGCGAACATCTGTTGTTAATCGAGGACCCGGAGGTGGTCCGGGCGTTCGGTTCCTGGGCCATGCGTGAATTGCCGCTACCGCCGGAAAAGACCTCATCCAAGAAGAAAAAGAAGAAGAGAAAACGCAAGCCACCGGTGGAAACCCGCATAGCCCAGGTCAAGGCGGTCCTGGGCAGGAAGTTCGATATCTTCCTTTCCTGTACCCCCGGGGTGATCCGCGAGGCGGGGCACTGGACCAATGATCAATTGGCGCGCATTACCGACTACCTGCCGCATATGAATTCACATGTGCTGGAAGCCTTGATGCCTTTGCCGTTCGATCAGCGCATCGGTCTCATCGAGGGGCTTTGGTATAAGTTGGGGCGAGACTACGTGGAAAGCCATATGAAGACCCCGCCCGGAACGGCGGTTATTGAGCGAGTGGTCAAGAAACTCATTACCATGAATGAGCGCGGATCAGCGCCCACTGACTTGAAGAGTGTTCTCAAAAGCTCGGATCTGTTTGACGACTGTATGGGAGCGTTTCTCAAGTAGCCCCGCAGGGGCTTGGTCAGCGCAAGAGGGGCAGCAATACCGCAAGGGAAACCACGGAGAGAACCGTGGTGACCAGAATGCCCGCCGAGGAGCGTTCCACGAACAAATTGTATTTCTGCGCAATCACAAACACCGTCGCACCGGTGGGAAGGGCGGCCTGCAATATCAAGACGGCGGCCCAGTCGGCGCGCACCGGGAGCAGATGATAGGCCAGAACCCAGGTCACCGCCGGTTGGACCAGCAGCTTCAACAAGGCAATAATGCCAACGGCCCCCAAATTGCCGCGAACCGGGCAACCTACCAGGAAAAGACCGATGGCAAACAGGGCACAGGGCCCGGCGGCGGATCCGAGGATTTCGCAATAGGTGTCCACCGGCGCAGGCAAATCCCACCCGGTGAAAGCCCAGGCTAGACCGATGAGGGGGGACATAAGAATAGGGCTGCGGATCAAGGCTTTTCCCACGTCCACCAAGACCCCGCCCAGGCGTTCGCGGACACTCAGGTCGATCTCGACCATGGCCTGCCCCAGACCCACAAACAGCGCCATTTGCACCACGACGATGACAATGGCCGGTGTGGCTGCCTGCTCCCCAAAAGCGATGAGGGCCAGGGGAATGCCCATGTATCCGGTATTGCCCCAAACGGCGGTCAGACCGAATAGGCCCGCCGTGCCCAATCGATCGCGGTACAGGTATCGCGAAAGCAAAACCGATGGCAGGAATACCGCCATGGCCCCGCCCAGGTAGGCGGCGATGAACGGCCCATCGAGGATTTCCACTGGATCGACCCGCGCCATGGCCCGAAACAGCAAGGCAGGCAGGGCGACAGCATAGACAAACCGATTGAGAGCGGCGCTGCTCTCGTCACCGAGGATTCTAAAATGTCCGGTCAGGTATCCCGTAAGGATGATGCCGAATACGGGCAGGACAATCGTAACAATGGATTCCATGGCCGGATGGTAACGGGTTCGCGCCATGAAAAACAGGGAGAGAAAAGAAAAAGCATGTTTGTGACGCTCATCACGGTGGTGCTGGGTGATGTATGGTATCCACCGTTTTCTATTGATTCCAATGGGGCCGCGCCTGTCCAATGAGTCTGATTGGACCCGACACGCGCGAGGCGCATCGCAGGGAATGGGAAGAGATCGATGTCGGCGCGATCACAATTGTCAGAGCTGAAGAAAGGCTGGGTGGCCTGGGTAATCCTGGTCTTTCTGATTATTGGCGGAGTCATGTTGGGGCTGCTTTATCAGGTGAGCCAGCATACCGCCAAAATCGAAACCTTGATCACCGTGCACGAGCGCAAACCGCAGGAAAAAGGCCTGGCCCTGGAGCAACTGGTGAGGCAGTTGGGTTATGGCGGTTTCATCCATCACTTCAAAAACCATGTATTGCGCCGAGATCCAGCCAAGGCCTTTCTGGTTGCCCAGCGGCTCAAGGAGGTGGATCAGGCCATCAATAAGCTAAGCCAATTGGATCTGAATGGTGGAGAACGGGAAGCCTTGACCACGGTGATGCGGACCGTGGCGCAGTATCGGGCCGCTTTCCAAAGAGCCCGTGCCATGATCGATGAGGGATATCTGGTCACCGAGATTGATGCCGCCGTCAAGGTGGATGACGGCCCGGCCTTGGAGGCCTTGGGCTATCTCGAGCGGTCTTGGGTCACATCCCGCTCCCAGGCGGCGGAATTCTATAGCGAGTATCAGGCCGAGGCGAATATCCTGCTGTGGCTGCAGATCGCCATTTTCATGCTGTTTTTTCTTGGAACGCTGGTGGCCATCTATGTCATCGGGCGGTTTCTTCGTCAGGCAGGCGAACGGGCAACACGCCTAAGCCAGATCATGGACAATGCGGTGGATGGGATCATCACCATTGATGCCGAAGGATCTATTCAGTCCTTCAATGGGGCTGCAGAGAGTCTGTTTGGTTACGAGGCCTTCGAAACACTGGGCAAGAATGTCAAAATGCTGATGCCCGAGCCATTCGCCGGGCGCCATGACGGCTATTTGAAAAACTATCTCACCGGCGGGACAGCGCAGATTATTGGCGTCGGTCGGGAAGTCATTGGGCTACGCAAGGACGGCAGCACCTTTCCCATGGACCTATCGGTCAGCGAAGCAACGGTGGAAGGGCGCAAGATCTTCACGGGCATCACGCGCGATTTGAGCCTGCAAAAGAGGGCGACCGCCCAATTCCGACTGAGCCATCAAGTCATTGACGCTTCCCCCGATCCGATTGCGGTGATCTCCGCCGACCACCGGGTGGTTCAAGTGAACAACGCCTTCAGCAGCCTGTTCAACGTGGTCAACGCCCCCAAGCGCGATCTGTTCCTGCCGGAAGTGATGGGGCAGGACTTGTATGAAGCCTCCATCAAGAAAGAGATTGATCGCTGTTTCAACGGCGAAGAAATCTATTCTGAACTGGAGATTGTCGCCCAGAACGGTCAAGACCATCATTATACGGTTCGATACCTGCCGCTTCAGGATGAGTCTGGTGACGTGTTGCAAGTGGTTTATGTGGCCCAGGATGTCACCGAGCTCAAGAGCAGCGAAGAAGCCTTGCGCCGGACCTTGACCCGATTTGATTTGGCGACCCAGTCGGGAGGCATCGGAGTTTGGGATTGGGATATCATCGCCAATCACCTGGATTGGGACGACGAGATGTACCGGATCTACGGTCAGCAAAGACCGGAGAACGAGGAACCCTACGAGACTTGGGAAAAAGCCTTGCATCCGGACGATCTCGAAATGGCCAAAGCCGACATCAACGCGGCCCTGGCTGGCGAATGCAATTTCCAGTCGGAGTTTAGAATCGTACGGCCTGATGGCGAAGTCCGGGTGATCGTTGCCTCAGGGGTCCTGGTCCGCGACACCGAGGGCAATCCGGCTAATATGTCCGGGGTGAATATCGACATCACCGAAAAGAAGATGCAGGAACAAGAGATCAACAGGGCCCGGGAGGCGGCGGAGCAGGCCAACCGCGCCAAATCCGATTTCCTGTCTTCCATGAGCCATGAACTGCGGACGCCGCTGAACGCCATCCTTGGATTTGCCCAGTTGCTCTCCACCAGCAAGAAAAACCCGCTGAACGACCGGCAAAAAGGACAAGCCAAGCAGATCATCAAGGGTGGCGAATACCTGCTGACCCTGATCAACGAGGTCTTGGACCTGGCCAAGATCGAGGCTGGCAAGCTGACCATGTCATTGGAACCGGTGCATACGGATTCATTTATGTATGACTGTCTCTCCTTTACCCAGACTCTGGCCGCCAAGCGACAAATTCGTATCCATGATCGTAGCGAAGGTGGCGATCACGTGATCTGGGCTGATCATACAAGGGTCAAACAGGCGGTGTTGAATCTGTTGTCCAATGCGGTCAAGTACAACAAAGAGGGCGGCACAATCTGGGTAGACGTTGGTGCGATCTCCCCTGGCCTGTTACGGATCAAGGTAACCGACACGGGCCCCGGGATTGCGGTGGAGAAACAGACGGATATGTTCCGGCCCTTCAATCGCCTTGGTGCCGAGACCACCGATGTGGAGGGCACGGGTATCGGGCTGGTGCTGACCAAAAAGCTGGTGGAGGAAATGGGCGGACGCATCGGTTTCGAAAGCACCATCGGCGAAGGCTGCGCATTTTGGATCGATCTGCCCATTGCGGCGGGCGAATTGCCGAAACACCCCTGCATGCCCCATATCCCGGAAGGCCTGCCCACCGAAATCTGCCCCAAGGGCCGGGTGGTGCTCTACGTGGAGGACAATCCTGCGAACCTGGAATTCATGGAAGACTTCATGGCGGATCTGCCTGACTATTCCCTGATCTCCACCCATACCGCTGAATTGGGCTTGGCCATGGCCGAAGAGCAACTGCCGGACGTCATCATCCTTGATGTCAATCTGCCCGGCATGGATGGCACCGAGGCGGTACGCCACTTAAAGCGTAGCAAAAAAACCGCCCATATCCCCGTGCTGGCTCTGAGCGCCGATGCCATGCCCTCGTCGATCCGAAATGGCAAGGAAGCCGGATTCGACGAGTATCTGACCAAGCCGGTGGATATCAATGTGCTCTACACACTCCTCAACAAGGTAACCAAAGAACTGGCCTGACCCGGGACACGCCCCCGGGACACGCCCCCGGGACACGCCAACGACTTGATCTATGGCATTTCTGGAACCTGCAATCCCTTTTGCACCGCCGGGCGCGCCTTCAGGGTCTTGGCCCAGGCCTCCACCGCCGGGAAGTCGGCCAGGTCCACCCCATGGAACTCGTGGCGCAGGGTCCAGGGCAGAGTGGCGATATCGGCGATGGTATAGGTTTCCCCGGCCAGATAGGCGCTGTTGCTCAGGTGCCGGTCGAGCACCCCATAGAGGCGAACCGTCTCATCGTGATAGCGGGTCTTGGCGTAAGGCACGTCTTCCTTGGCGAATTTAAGAAAGTGGTTGGCTTGACCAAGCATGGGTCCAAAGCCTCCCATCTGCCACATCAGCCATTGCAGGACTGTATAGCGCGCTTCGCCTTCGGGGGGCAGCAAGTCGTCGCGACCGCATTTCTCCGCCAGGTAAATAAGAATGGCACCACTCTCGAACAGGGAGAGAGGCTGGCCGCCGGGGCCGTCGGAATCGATGATGGCGGGGATTTTATTGTTGGGGCTGATCTTCAGGAAGTCCGGCTTGAACTGGTCATTTTTCATGATGTTGATCACATGAACCTGGTAGTCCAGGCCCACCTCCTCCAGCATCACGGAGGCTTTCTTGCCGTTGGGGGTGGCGAAGGTGTAAAGGTCGATCATTCCGGATTCTCCAAGTCGATGAATTCCTTGATCAGCAACGATGCGCCCAGGGGCTCATCGCGCAATCGGGTGACAATACGGTCGGCGGCATGGCCGTCGCCATAGGGATTGCCGAGATCCGCCAGTCCATCGCGGAAGCCGGGGCTCACAGCCTTCAGGATCGCATCGGCGATGCGTCCGGTGTGATAGGGCACGTCGATGACATTGGCGGCCCGGGTTCGGCCCTTCTGACGATCTCCAACATTGACCACGGGTAGGCCGAAGCTGGCCGCTTCGATGATTCCCGATGACGAATTGCCGACCACGGCGGCGGCGCTCTTCATGAGTCCTAGATAGTTCTCCGACCCCAGATGGTCAACCACCCAGCAGTCCTCTCGACCGCTGGCGAAATCGGCCAGGATCGTGGCCATCTCCGCCGCGCCCGGGTCGGCACTGCCGGTGGTGATGACCGTCGGCCAATCCAGCTCACGTAGGGCGCCGACCAGGGTTTTGGCCTGCAAGGCGGGCGGCAGGGCGCCCAGGGTCTCCGGATGCAGGGTGACCAGCAGTGGCGGCGAGGCGGGGCGGATCCCAAAGCGTTCGGCAATGTCGTCGGCGGTGGCGGCTCTGCCGGTGAGTAATCGATCCAATCCGGGGGCGCCGGAGACGGTGATCCGCCAGTCTTCTTCACCCATTTGCCGCAGCCGGGCGGCGAACGCCTCGGTGGCGGGAAAATGCAGGTGACTCATCTTGGTCAGGCCATGGCGGAACACCTCGTCCATGGCCCCATAGGTCAATTCACCACCGTGGATATGGGCGATGGGGACGCGAAAGGGCACGGCGGCACTGGCACAGGCGAACATCTCGAAGCGGTCGCCCAGAACCAATAGCAGGTCCGGACGGTTGCGCTCCAAAGCCTTGCCCATGCCCGCCACGGCCCGGCCCATGGCCTCGGTGGTTTGCAAGGGGCCATCGCCGTCGCCCAGGCAGGAAATACGTTCAAGAATCGGATAGCCGTCCCGCTGGATATCATCCACCGTATGGCCATGCGCCTCGGAGAGGTGAGAGCCGGAAACGAACAAGGCCGGGGCGATGGCCGAATCCTGACCCATGGCGTCGAGCACCGGGCGCAGCAGACCATAGTCGGCCCGCGAGGTGGTCACCACGCCGATTCGCCTCATTTGAGCATTTCCCAAACGATCAATTCGCCGAATTTGATTTCCCGAGCTGCGGTGCGACCGACCACTTTGGGGAATTCGCCTGGCGGAAGTCCGGTGCCGGGGCGCAAAAGAGTCAGGTCATCGCCTTCAATAACCTTCCCCTTGGGGATGATGCGGGCCGCCACCACGCTTTTTCGGGCAATGTTGCGGGTATCCATTTCCTCGGGTTGCGGGCACTTGATGCCGTCGCCCAGTGCCGATTCCACCAAACGGATGCCCTCGACCAGGGCTTTCAATTCCGGTGGTTCGATGGAGGCCTTGTGATCGGGGCCGGGCAGGGAGCGGTCCAAGGTAAAATGCTTTTCCACCATACAGGCCCCCCGCGCTGCGGCGGCAATGGGGATCCAGATCCCCTCCGTGTGATCGGAAAACCCGATGGGGTGGCCGAGTTTGCCTTGCATGGTATTGATGGCTCTCAGATTGACGCTTTCCGGGCTGGCCGGGTAGTTGGAGGTGCAATGGAGCAAACAGATGGGAATGTCGTGGCGGTCGGTCAGGGCGTCCAGCGCCGCCATCACTTCTTCCAGGTTGGTCATGCCGGTGGACAGGATCACCGGTCGTCCGCATCGGCCCATGCGGTGCAGATAGGGCAGGTTGGTGATTTCACCCGAGGGCACCTTGAAGGCCGCCACCTTCAGATCATCCAACAGATCCACCGCTTCTTCGTCGAAGGGCGAGGACAAGAAGACGAGGTTCCGTTCCACGCAGCGGTCCATCAAGGCCCGGTGATCGGCAATGGACAGCTCAAGCTTCTTGAGCATGTCAAACTGGCTTTCGGCCGTCCCGGCATTGCGCTCTTGATAGGCCGCTTTGGGGGCCTGGGGCGAGACCACTCTCTCGGCTGTAAAGGTTTGAAATTTCACCGCGTCCGCGCCAGCCTCGGCGGCGGTGTCGATTAACTTGAATGCCCGGTCAAGATCGCCGTTATGGTTCACGCCTGCTTCCGCAACGATGAAGCAAGGGCAATGTTCTCCGATGGTGCGGTCGGCGATGGTAATGGTCGGCATAATGGTCAACGCGGGAGTCGTTTGGGACCCCCTCACTGCACTCTCTTTCCCCTTCCGGGTCAAGTCCGCTGTTCTTCGGTCCGGGGCGGTAAAAACACCTTTGATGCCCGCCGGTGCAAGGTTAAGATTTCCCTTGTCTCTCCTGAGTAGGATTTTCATGGAAAGCCTTGGCCTGACATTGGAAATGGCGGTTGTGCTTGGCCTGTTGGCTTTCACGGTCGGATTGTTCGTGTCGGAAATCGTTCGGGTGGATGTGGCGGCGGTGCTGGTCATGGTGCTGCTTGGCGTGTTGTCGGCCTTTCCCGGTTTGGGCGGGCTGGCCGATCCTCTCCACCTGTTCGACGGTTTCGCTTCCAATGCGGTGATTTCCATCATCGCGGTGATGATCATCGGTGCCGGGCTCGACCGCACCGGAATCATGTCGCGGGTGGCCGCTCTGATCCTACGTTACGGCGGCTCTACCGAGCATCGTCTGATCCCCATAGTCTCGGGGACGGTCGGGGTGATTTCCTCCTTCATGCAGAACGTGGGAGCGGCGGCCTTGTTCCTGCCGGTTGTCTCACGGCTGTCCCTGCATACCGAGATCCCCCTGTCCCGACTGCTGATGCCTATGGGCTTTTGCGCCATTCTCGGCGGCACCATGACCATGGTCGGGTCCTCGCCGTTGATTTTGCTGAACGACCTGATTCTGACCACCAACAAGACCCTGCCCGCTGACGCCCGCATGGAGCCCTTCGGCATGTTCGACGTGACTCCCGTGGGGGTGGCCCTGATCATCACCGGCATTTTGTACTTCGTCATCGCCGGGCGGTTTGTATTGCCGACCAATCAATCCGATGACAAACCCACGGGCAGCAGTGTCTCGGATTATTTCAGCCGCATTTACGGGTTCGACAGCCGCATCTACGAAGTCTATGTGGCGCCAGGCAGCCCGATCACCGGCACCAGTGTCATCGAGCTTATCGAGCGCTACAACATCTATATCGTTGCCACCCACTTCGAAGGGCGCACGCGTCTCGAACCACCACCCGAGGTGCTGATCGAAGGCCCGGCGAAGCTGGCAGTAATGGGCTCCCCGGTGGGCGTGCGGCTATTCGTCGAGCAAAATGATCTGCGTATCCGCGATGAACTGGAATCTTTCTCCGATGCTCTGGCCATCACCAAGGCGGGCATCGCCGAGGTGGTCATACCGCCTGAATCCAACTTCATCGGCCAATCTGCCAGCTCCTTGGAAATCAGAAAAACCTACGGGCTATCGCTGATGGCGGTGTTCCGTAGCGGGGAATGCCTGAGCCGCATCGAATCCGAGGATCATGAAGCCACGAATATAGGCATCATGGAGTTTCAGGCCGGCGATACCCTGGTGGTCCATACCACTTGGGAGGCCCTGGCGCGCCTAGAGCATAACCGCAATCTGGTGGTCGTCACGTCCGACTACCCGCATGAGGAGTTCCGTCCCAACAAGGTGCTGCCCGCGTTGATTTTTTTTGGCATTGCTCTGGGGTTGGTGCTGTTTTCCGACCTGCGGTTGTCGCTCTGTCTGCTGACCGGCGCGGCAGGAATGATCATCACCAAGGTCCTGAGCATGGACGAGGCCTATTCGGCGGTCAATTGGACCACCGTATTTCTATTGGCCAGTTTGATCCCCTTGGGACAAGCCGTACAGGCCACGGGCACCGCCGAATGGATTGCTCGGCAGATCATCTCTGGCATGGGCGATGTGCCGGTCTGGGGGCTGCAAGCCGCTGTTGCCGCCCTGGCCACGGTTTTTACCCTGGTCATGTCCAATGTGGGGGCGACGGTTCTTCTGGTGCCGTTGGCGATCAATATCGCCATCGCGGCGGATGCCGATCCGGCGATTTTCGCCCTGACCGTGGCGGTTTCCACCTCCAACTCTTTCCTCATCCCCACCCACCAGGTCAATGCCTTGATCATGGGCCCGGCTGGCTATCGGGTGATCGATTTCGTCCGCTCCGGCAGCATCATGACCATCTTGTTCCTGGTGGTCTCCTTGCTCGTTCTTAATCTTCTCTGACTTCGAGGCATCCATGCCAACAATCTCCGTGCGTTTCCGCAAGCCCGATGACTGGGCCGATCCCCTTTACCTGCATTTCTGGGATACCGACGGCACCGAGACCGTCTGGCCCGGATTGCTTATGACCAAGGACCGAGGCGATTGGTATCGATTCAAGTTCGGGGGTGAGGTCACGACCGCCCGCTTCGTCGTCACCGATGACCAGGGACATCAAACGCCCGACCTATGGACCGACCGGGGCGGCTGGTTTGAGGCGGATGGCACCTGGAGCGCCCGCAAGCCGGCCAAAACCAAGGTACGGCCCAAGAAACCGGCACCGACTCCGCCACCAGTCACCGGCGATGATTTCCGCGAAGAGACGATCTATTTTCTGATGACCACGCGGTTCTATGACGGCGACCCGTCCAATAACTTTTTCTGCCGCGACCGTATTGAGTTCGACGGGGCGGGCAACCCGGTGGATCCCCACTGGCGCGGCGACTTCAAGGGGCTGATCCAGCGGCTGGACTACATCAAGGATCTGGGCTTCACCGCCATTTGGATTACCCCGCCGGTGGAAAACCGCTCGGGCTTGGATTACCACGGCTATCACGCCTACGACTGGACCCGTGTCGATCCGCGCCTGGAAAGTCCAGACGTCACCTATCAGGACCTGATTGACGAGATGCACAAGCGCGGAATAAAGTTGATCCAGGACGTGGTGATCAACCATTCCTGTCAATACGGCATTCGCGGCAAGGTCCATATCGACCATCTGCCAACCAAGTATTACGTCGCCGACGGGAAGCGGCAGGGGGACGAGAACCACGGTCCTTACCAGGGCAACCTGGGCAACTATGCCTGGGACAATCGCGACGACATCGACAACCCGCTTGCGCCGGACTGGTATCGTGAGCGCTTCGACCGCGATCCGGAAGGCCAGGAGCCCCTGGTGGATCCCAAGACAGGCGAGACGGTGCCCAAGCCCGGTTACGACCCCGGTCGTTTTTTTGGTATCGACGCTCAACAATTGGACCCGGCTTGGTATATGCAGTATGGCTTCATCTGCGGCGGCGACTGGGAAAGCGCGGCGGTGCAGATGAAACATATCGCCGGAGACTGCATCAACCTGGAGCTGGAGAATAAGAATGTTTTTGACTATTTGGTTGGTGCCGTGAACCGCTATCTCGATATGGGGGTGGATGCCATCCGGCTGGACACGGTCAAACATGTGCCGCGCGATACCTTGTTGAAGTACGTCAATGCCTGGAAAGCCCACAAGCCCGGCACCTTCGTGTTTGGCGAGAACCTGGTCAAGGGATTGGGCTGGGGCGATCTGGGCGGCGGCGACAATGGTCCCTCGTTCATTCGTCCCTGGTGGTATACGCGCCTGGGCCATGATCCTCAGGACCCCCATTCGGGCGGGGACTCAGGCTTCGCGGTGCTGGATTTCGGACTGTTCTCCACCTTCCGCGACAATGTGTCCAAGGGCAGCTATCAGCAGGTGGGCCAGGCTTTGTCCATGGATTGGATCTATGGCGATCCGACCACCTTGGTGACCTTTTTGCAAAATCATGACATCGGTCCCGACAACGATTTCAAGTACCGCTACAAGGGCGAACAGTGGATGGCGGCGGCGGCCTACAACCTGATCTGGACCATCCGCGGCATTCCCTGCCTCTACTACGGCGAGGAAATCGAGTTCATGAAAGGAGCGCCGCAGGATGTGGAAGGCGAGCGCGACTGCCTGAGCCAGACCGGGCGCGCCTATTTTGGTGATCACCTGGAAAACGGGCGGATCGCCGAGACCCAAAGTCATCCTTTGTATCGCCATATTCGCCGTCTCAACCAGATCCGCCGCGCCGTGCCCGCGCTCCAGAAGGGGCAAATGGGCCATGTCAACGAATGGGGTTCCGGGGTCAGCTTCAGTCGCGATTTCAACGACGGCCAAAGCTATGCCGTGGTCGGTCTGTCCATGGGCGGCGGTCAGGATATCCACATGGATGGTATTCACAACGGGCTATACCGGGATTGTGTCAGCGGCCACGAAATCCAGGTGGGCGACGGCTCCATCAGCTTCCATGTACAGGGCAATTCCGCAGGGATCTGGGTTTTGGATGGACCGGGCAAAATTGGCGAGGACGGTACCTACTTACGCTGACCGCGTAGCCTGGCAATCGTCGCATCAATCTCCATGGACCATTGCCGGTCACTGTTGGAAGGATCGATGGGAGCCAGGGCCGAGCGCTTGAGCACGGTTAGCTTGGCAATGGCCGCTTCCGGGTCATTGTCGGGAATCCCCATGTCGGTGGGGGTCTGGCCGGAAATCGCGTATTTCTTCTTATCCGGGCCGGTCACTTCGAAATAGATAGGCGGTTTGGTATAGGGGCGCCCGGCGGTGTAATGGGCGTTCTCATGGGCCCGCACTCGTCGATCCGAGGCAGCCAACTGCTCGACCAGTGCCTTTTCCTGATCGGTTAGCTTGCCCGGTGCCGTCCGATGGGCGGCCCGCACCACCGCATCCACCTGGGCCTGCATCTTGCGCAAGGTGGTCTGATGGTCGTCTTTGGTGGGGGTGAAATAGGGACGGTTCGGTGTCGACTCCGATGCCTTGGTCTCGGTCTCAGGAGCCGGAGCGACCATGATCAGCTTGCCGTCGGGGCCTCGTTTGAGGGTGCCGATGGGGCCGGATGACGGCAGTTCTCCCGCCCCGCCCGGAGAGGCAAGCAACAAGGCGGCAAGGATCAGAATCGGTTTCATGGGTTGATATATGGGATCGGTCCCCAACGTCCGTCAATACAAAGAAAAGACCGGCCAATGAAGGCCGGTCAGGCAGGGAGGAAAGAGAGAGAGGATCGCCGTGCGATCTGTCTGTAGAATAGGACTGTTGAGGCCGCGGCGCTGTGACGGCCGTCACGCCGCGTCGATAATTTCGAAACACCGTCGCACAACCCGGTCCAAAACAGGCTGACGCAGATCGCTGGAGAGCTCGCGCGCTGCCGCGGAAGCGCGATCCATCCAGGTGGAATCTTCGTGCAAGGCGCGCAAAAATGCCGCCAGGGACGCGGCCTTGAAATCCTTGCGTAGCCCGCCGCCGAGCTTGCCTTGGATGATCGGGTAGGCATTGAAACGGCGTTCCATGGGGCGGGTTTCGACAATCACCTGAGGCCGTCCCATGGCGAGGCAGGAAGCCGTGCTGGCCAGGCCGCCATAGTGGAGGGCGACCGTGCAGCATTTCAGCATGTGCTGAAGATCCGGTGGCTCAAAATGGAACGTAAGCTTGGAATTGTTGGTCAGGTTCGCCGGTCTCTCTTTCAGTCCGCGGATAAACAGGTCTGCCGGGTAGTCGCTTAGTGCCACGCCTTCGAGCATCGTATGCAAGCTCTGGATCTCGGTACCGAAATAGACGAAAACACGGGGCGCCGATGGTGCATCGGTGGCCTCGGACAACCCTTCGAATACGCCGTTGGCGGGCTTGGGACGCTGATCGCGGTAGGGATCGAGCAAGGGCAGTGTGCCGACGAAAGAATCCGTCGCTTGCAAGATTTGCGGCAGATAGTCGAAAAGAGCCGCCCCCCGTTGGCCCTGTACCTTATTGAACGACTCCAAAATGAGTGATTCGTCGATCATGTGCTCGGCATTGGGCAGGAGTTTGGGAAACCGTTCCATGCCATGCGGTGGCAGGGTGAATCCGTTGCCCAGGAAAAGAGACGGAATCCGTCCCCTGGCGGCCACGTTCAACAGGGGGGCATGGTCCGCGATCACCAGGTCCGGTTGGACGAGACCCAATATACTGTCCCACGCCCCGACCAGGGATGCCAAGCGGCCAGGATCGTCCAGGCCCAACCCTGCCAGGATGTCTCCAAACCCGGCGGTGGCCATCAAGCGACCCCGGGCGTTGCGCCGCACGGGAGGCAGGGGTGGGGCGGGAATCACCGGGATACCCTTGCCGTGCATCATTTGATGGGTCTCGGGGATATCCTTCAGAGCTAAGACAGGGGTGTGCCCTTGCGCGCGCAGGGCGTCGGCGATCGTCAGCATATGGCTCGCATGGCTGATACCGCTACCCAACTCCCAGCCCAATAAAATGGTCGCCATGGCCCCTGTCCTTGAGAATCGCACGGGACGGATATGATTGGTGCCCGGGGGTTGCTGTGTCTATCCTATTTTCCGGAAAGTTTTGGAATGGGGAGGCAAGGATCATGAAATACCTGGCAACGCTCACGGCGACCGTGTTCACGGCCATCTGCATCAATGCGGCGCCGGCCCAGGCAAAACCGGTCTGGGAAGTGGTTTGCTATTCGGCGGGAGTCGAGATTTTCACCACGACCACCAGCCAAAAACCGCAAGGGGACGCACAATCCCTGACCGTGATCGACCGTACCGGGCAACGGCGGGTAATCACCGGCGCAGCCTGCGTTTTGACAGAAGTGATCCAATAAGCGTCAGGGACTTTTGACGCCCGGTGCATTTGTTGTAGGATGCGCCGAATCCGAAGGGGATCATCCCGCCAACCACGGTAAAGAGGCTTTCATGTCCGAACCTGCCCCCTTGATGGCTGGTAAGCGCGGCCTGATCATGGGCGTCGCCAATGATCGTTCCATTGCCTGGGCCATTGCCAAAGCTGTTAGCGCCCATGGCGCCGAACTGGCCTTTACACACCAAGGCGATGCATTGTTGAAACGCGTCAGACCGCTGGCGGAAAAAGTGGGGTCGGACCTGCTGATTCCCTGCGATGTTTCCGATATGGCCGATCTGGATCGCGCCTTTGCCGAGGTCGAGAAGCAATGGGGCAAGCTGGATTTCGTCGTCCATGCCATCGCCTATTCGGACAAGGACGAATTGAAGGGTCTGTACCTGGATACCAGCCAGGAAAACTTCCAAAAAACCCTGGATATCTCCTGCTATTCCTTTACCGCCGTGTGCCAGCGCGCCGCGCGGCTGATGCCCGACGGCGGCAGCCTGATCACGCTCAGCTACTATGGCGCCGAACAGGTCATGCCCCATTACAATGTCATGGGTGTCGCCAAGGCCGCCTTGGAAGCCAGTGTGCGCTATCTGGCCGAGGATCTGGGCCGCAGCAACGTGCGGGTCAATTGCATGTCCGCCGGACCCATGAAGACCCTGGCTGCGTCGGGGATCGGCGATTTCCGCTTTATTCTGCGCTGGAACGAACTGAATGCGCCCCTGCGCCGCAACGTCACACAGGACGACGTGGGCAATGCGGGGCTCTATTTGCTCAGCGATCTGTCGTCGGGGGTTACCGGCGAAGTACATCATGTGGATTCGGGTTATCACGCCGTCGGCATGGTGGCCGTGGACAAGGCGGCGGAGATCGCCGAAATGCTGGGCGGGTTCCGATCTCAGGACGAGGATCTATAGGGCATGTCCGGGAATGGCTTCGGCCATCTATTTCGATTCACCACCTTTGGTGAGAGCCATGGACCGGGCATCGGTCTGGTGGTTGATGGAGTGCCGCCCCGGCTGCCATTGAGCGAAGCCGACATTCAACATTGGCTGGACAAGCGTCGCCCGGGAACCTCGCGATTCGTCACCCAGCGCCGCGAGCCCGATACGGTGGAAATCCTGTCCGGTGTGTTCGAAAATCAAACCACCGGCACCCCCATCGGCCTGTTGATCCGCAATCAGGATATGCGCTCCAAGGACTACGGCGACATCATGAACGTGTTCCGTCCGGGGCACGCGGACTATACCTATTTTACCAAGTATGGCATCCGCGATTATCGCGGTGGTGGACGTTCCTCGGCACGCGAGACCGCCTGTCGGGTGGCCGCCGGAGCCATTGCCCGCAAAGTATTGGGCGATGGCATTTCCATCCGTGGCGCGGTGGTGCAGATCGGCGCAAACGCCATCGACGCGGCCCGGTGGAACTGGGACGAAGTGGAGCGCAATCCCTTTTGGTGCCCCGATTCCGCCGCCGCCGAACGTTGGGAAGTTTATCTGGACGACATCCGCAAGAAGGGGTCTTCCATCGGTGCCGTGGTCGAAGTCACCGCCAGCGGCGTACCGGCCGGTTGGGGCGCGCCGGTCTACGACAAGCTCGATTCCGATCTGGCCAAGGCCTTGATGAGCATCAACGCGGTCAAGGGCGTGGAGATCGGCGCTGGTTTCGATGCCGCCAAGCTCACCGGTGAGGAAAACGCCGACGAAATGCGCATGGTGGATGGCAAAGTCGCCTTCGATTCCAACAATGCCGGTGGAATCTTGGGCGGTCTGTCGTCGGGGCAAGACATCGTCTGTCGTATTGCTGTTAAGCCCACAAGCTCCATTCTCACCCCCCGCCACACGGTGGATGTTTGGGGCGAGGAGGCGGAGGTGGTGACCAAGGGCCGCCATGATCCCTGTGTGGGAATCCGGGCAGTCCCGGTGGCCGAAGCCATGGTGGCTTGCACCTTGGCTGACCACATGATGCGCCATCGGGCGCAATGTGGCACATAGAGAGAACTCAGGACCAATCGGTTAAGCGAGGCTCCCCTTCGCCCATAAAGGATGACTAAATTAACAATAATATAATGTTTTTAAAAATATATTGACACCTTTAAAAATGTTATTTACTATGTATTACACAAACAAAGGCTAGTTATCCGGCCCGTTGGGTCGGTCAGGAAAGATTCGAGCGATGTTGCAAAAAACCGAATGGGCCATTGAGGAAGTAGACGCGCCGACGGTCAATCGCTGGCTGGACGCGGGGAATGCCGTTTTGGTGGATGTCCGCGAAACCAACGAATTTGAAGCCGAGCGGATCGGTGGCGCTTTTTTGATGCCTCTTTCCATGTTCGAAGGCGATCGCTTCCCGGTGTTGTCTGACAAGACGGTGGTTTTGCATTGTGCGGTGGGCAAGCGTTCCGCCGTGGCGGCCAAGCAGCTTTTGCAGGCCGGCCACGCGCGTGCGGTCCATATGGTTGGCGGCTTGAATGCCTGGAAGGACGCGGGCCTGCCGACCGAATCATGATTTAGGGCGTTCACGCATTATCTCTGCTCAGTGAACACACCTCGACTTGGCCGTGCTTCCTTCGGGAACACGGCCATTTTTTTAAAGCTTTTCGCGTTTAATATGACCCATTGTGATGGTCTCCGGTGAGTCGAACCGCCAGGAAAGGTCCTGAAAGCGATGCGGCGCATCGGTGAGGGAGCTTGACGCCGCGGGCGGCCACCGGAGGCCACCCTGCGGGCCGATCCTTTTGCCTAGATCACGTCATGTTTGATCGGATTCGATCAAACATGAAAAACGTGATCGATTCCAATAAGGTCGCGCGTGTCTAGCGGGTCCGATTGGACCCGACACGCGCTAAGGGGAGCGTCGCGACCCTTGACCGTAGCCCCGCTACGCCCTGCGCGCCGCTCCTGCCCCTGAGGCAAAATGATTCGGTCACAATGGGTCATATTATACGCGAAAGACTTTAATCGAAATGACGAACGCGGCCGCGATTCTTTTTGATCTGGGCGGTCTTTTTCTTGCGTTCCAAACGGCGCTCCTTGACCCCGGCGCTGGGCCGGGTGGGGCGCCGATATTTGGGCGGTTTGGCGGCCGTACGGATCAACTCGATCAGCCGCTGTTTGGCTTCCTCACGATTACGCTCGCGGCTGCGATGAGTATCGACAGTCAGCACGATGACCCCGTCGCGGGTCATGCGTCGTCCGGCAAGGGTGGCCAGGCGGCGATAGACCGCATGGGGCAGGGTCGGACAATGGGCGGCATCGAAGCGGAGTTGCACCGCCGTGGAGACCTTGTTGACATTCTGACCGCCGGGACCCGAGGCCCGGATGAAGCGCTCATTGATTTCGTCATCGGCAAGGATGATGGTTTCCGTTATGGAGATCATGGCAATAGAACCGTCAGCAGCCAGTCTTGGTGATAGCGCAGGTGCCACCAGCGCAGCATTCATCGGTGAGAAAGCCCAGGAGGCTGTCCATTACCCCATAGTCGGCCCGGCAGACCAGCTCCCGCCCATTGCGTTCCTGGATCACCAATCCGGCGCGCACCAGATGGGCCAGATGATGCGACAGGGTGGAAGGAGGGATGTCCAGCGCCCGACGCAGGTCCCCCACCACCAGGCCCTGTTCTCCGGCTTTCACCAACAGGCGATAGACGGACAAACGGGTGGCGTTGCCCAAGGCTTCCAGACGATTGGCGGCGGTATCGGTATCCATGGGTTGAAGGTAGGCGGATCGCTTGCCTGCGTCAACGATGCTTCCGGAAGCATGGAATTATGTCAAAAGGCCACATCCGCCAGCAAAGGCTTGTGATCAGACCCCAGATCGGGACCGGCGGACAGGACGCGAACCTGGGCGCCATCCCGCCCAAAAAAGTGGTCGATGGGAATGCCCGGAAGCAACCACCCGCTGGGCCATGACCAAAGAACGGATCCCGATGCAAGGAGCCGGTTTTGTGACAGCAGATCCCGATAGAGCGGCGACCAGGGGGTGGCATTGAAGTCGCCGCCGATCACCAACGGCCCCTTGATCCGGTCAAGAGCCATTTTCAAGGCGGCCAGTTGAATTTCACGGCGCTGGAATTTCTCATGGGAGACCGGTGGTTCCAGGTGAGTGTTTAGGATTGTCAGCCCGCCGCCATTGTTCCCAACGGACTGGACGGACAAGGTGAAAAAATTGGCCGTCTGATTTTGGGTGACCACTTCGTTGATCAATGGGTGCTTGGACAGAATGGCGAGCCCCCAGTACGATGGATGCGGCCGAATGGCTTGATGGGGATAGCTGTCCTTGAGCGATTCCAGAAATGGAAGATGGGAGGGTGTGACCTCCTGAAGCAGGACCCAATCGGCTTGCGTCTCCCGGATCCAGTCGGCTGTTGCTTCGCCATGGCGAGCGGTCAGGTTCAAGTTGAAGGATAGCAGCTTGTCGGAAGGGGCGGACGACGTGACCGGGGGACCGTTGATCCCATTTACGATCACGAAACCGTTGGCGATACTCAAAAGAATCATCCCCATCGCCCAGTACCGGCCGCGGCTCAGCCCGAACAGGACAGCCAGGACAAGGCCCACGACGGCGTACTGAAGCGGAAAATGGACCAGCAGGTTCAAGGGGAACTGAGGAGGTCGAAAAAAGACCACGAGGGTAGCGAACAAGAGACCGTAGCCCGCGACGAGCAACAAGAGTGAACCGGCCCTTCCGCCCTTGTTCACACCTCGACCTCGCCCAAGGCCCGATAGAGAGACTGCAAACAGGGACCGGCGGTTTCATCACCTTCCTTGGCCCGCCGTTCCATGACCCGCACACAGGCTTCGGCGATGGCATTTAATTCGCTGGAGGTCAGCCCGTCCAGAAAGGCCTTGGGATTGCGTCTCATGCTAACGATAAAGGGATTGTCGTTCACGTCCTGGAGCCTCCGGATTGGGTCGCGAGTCGCAGGGCCTTAAGGCCAAGCAAGATCCACGGCGTGCCATGCAACAGCAGGTCAAAAATGTCAAGAGGGCGGCTTAGCTCACCGGCCATGAGCATTTTCAGTTTTTCCCATACATGGGGTTCGGGCGTAAATGGGGCCAGGCCGAGGGTCAGCGCGGCAATGAAGAGAATGCCTATGGGCAGGCGGTCAATGAAAGTCATGGCAGGCTCGTTTTTTTGGGACCGGTCGAATCCGGCGATCAAGGCGGACCAAGCTATACTGGTTTCGAAAGCAGGTGACCATGTTCGATCTATTGCTCTATGGAATTGTCGTTGGCAGCTGGGGCACGTCCTGGCTGGCCATCCAGTATCAATTGGGCAGCGTGGCGCCGGAAGCCTCGCTGGTTTACCGCTTCGCGCTGGCGGCTCTGGTCATGCTGCTTTTTTGTGTAGTGGCGCGCCAATCCCTGAAATTTCGCCTAGCGTTCCATGGCCGTTTTGCCCTGCAGGGACTGTTGTTGTTCTGTGTCAACTACTGGCTCATTTACCTGGGGTCGCGGGATCTGACCAGTGGTCTTGTGGCCATTGGATTTTCCACCTTGCCCCTGTGGAGTCTCTTTCTGGGCGCGCTGTTCTTCGAAAAAGCCTTGGAACGCCAGGTGCTGATTGGCGCCTTGGTCGGTCTGGTGGGGCTATGTCTGGTTTTCTGGCCGGAAATCGAACAGGCGAACCCGACCCGGCAAATGACAGCGATGATCCTGGTGATTCTTGGCACCCTTTCCGCTTCGACCGGACTCTTGCTCGCTGGAGAAAACAAGCAACGGGGGCTGCCGGTGGTGCAAGGCAATGCCCTGGCCATGGCCTATGGGGCACTGTTCTGTGTTGCTTTGGTCACCCTTCGCGGGGTGCCGTTCCATTTCGATTGGGCCCCGGGGTATGTGATGTCGCTGTTGTTTCTTTCATTGATCTCCACGGTGGTCGCCTTTGCCGCCTACCTGACCTTGGTGCGGCGTATCGGGGCCGGGCGAGCGGCCTATGCCAGCGTGTTGTTTCCGCTGATTGCGCTGGCGCTTTCCAGTTGGGTCGAGGGCTACCAATGGAGCCTGCCCGCCGTCGTGGGGGTGGTCATGGTATTGGCCGGAAACATGCTGGTCATGAGGCGGCGAACCTCATAAACTCCGCGCCCGGGATGTTCATGATCGTTTCCGGAGGAGCCCCGCATGCAAGACTACTTCGTGACCCTGGCCCGTTACAACGCTTGGGCCAACGCCCGTTTGTGCAATGCCTGCGCCGATTTGCCGCGCGAGGAAATCACCAAGGAGCGCCAGGCCTTTTTCGGCTCCATTCTGGGCACACTCAACCACTTGCTGGTGGGCGAAAAGATCTGGTTGGCCCGCCTGGAGGCCATGGATTCAGGGATATCGCGTCTCGATGAGACACTGCACAGTGAATTTGTCGACCTGCGTCAGGCGCGCGAGGAGCAGGACCGGCTATTGATCACCTACACGGAAAACCTGACCGATGACATTCTGGCCGGGGACGTGCGATACCGCGCCACCTCCGGCGAAGAAATGCACACTCCGGTCAAGTTTGTCCTGGCCCACCTATTCAATCACGGCACCCATCACCGGGGCCAGGTTCATGACATGCTGACCCAGGTGCCATCGGTGCCGCCACCGCTGGATTTGATCTATTACCTGCGGGAAATGGCCTAACGCCTGTCGGGTCTGATCGGACCCGTTGGACAGTCGCGACTTTGTTGGATCCGATCAAACACGAAAGACCTTAAGGCCGCAAATAAGACCAGCCCGCTTCCTGACGCTCCATCAGATGCACCACGCCTGCCGGGACCATTTTGGCCTGGGGCATCAGGACCACGTCCTTACCGGCTTTCTTACTCATTTTGCGGTGGGTATTGCCGCAGGCCATGAAGCCCACGTTGTCATAATTCTCGCCAAAGCTCTTGATCCGCGCGGCGACGGGCGAATCCGCCGTCAGCATCTTCAGTCCGGGGCCATAGGCAACGAGCTCAACGGCGATATCCTCGCCTTTTTCCTGATAGTAGGCGATGACGTTGGAGGCATTATTCAAGGCCAGGTTCATGCGCGCCTTGTCGTTCTCGTCCACATGGATGACCAGCTTGTGGGCCATGTCGGCGGCAAGGACGGGGGTCGCGAACAGCATGGCGGCGACGAGCCATGCCGAAAGACGAATTATAGGTTTCATGATGTGAAATTCCTCCCAAGGGTTTTTTGTGCCGGTAGTATGTGGTTATTTCCCATTCGTTCACAAGTGCAACGGGTGAGAACGGCCCCGACCAACTGAGGCCTTCCGTTTGGCGGTTTCTACGGGTAAAAGGTGCGTCGAATGGCCTGCGACGCCGAAGATCAGAAAGAAAGAGAGCGACCATGGACAACCTGGATCAATTGCGGTCCGATCTGCTGACCTCGGTGGAGGAAGCGACCGACCTGAAAGCCCTGGACGAGGTACGAGTCTCGGCCCTGGGCAAGAAGGGCGCCATCTCCGGCCTGATGAAGGGCCTGGGCGGCATGGATCCGGAGCAGCGCAAGGCCACCGGCCAGGCGCTTAACTTGGTCAAAAACGAGATCGCCGAGGCCATCGAACGGCGCAAGGAGACTCTGGCTGATGCGGAACTGGATGCCCGCCTGGCCGAGGAACGCATCGATGTTTCCCTGCCGGTCCGCGAAGAACCCCAAGGCTCCATCCATCCCCTGAGCCAGACCATCGACGAGGTGGTGGCGATCTTTGGCGAGATGGGCTTCACCGTTGCCGAAGGGCCGGACATCGAGGTGGACTGGTACAATTTCGGCGCCCTCAACATTCCGCCCGAGCACCCGGCGCGGCAAGAGCACGACACTTTCTATCTGCCCAACGAGACCGAGGACGGTCAGCGCACGGTGTTGCGCACCCATACCTCGCCGGTGCAGATCCGCACCATGCTCAAGCAGAAACCGCCGATCCGGGTGATCTGCCCCGGGCGCACCTACCGCTGTGACTACGACGCCACCCATTCGCCCATGTTCAATCAGGTGGAAGGTCTGGTCATCGACGAGAAGACTCACATGGGTCACCTGAAGGGCTGCCTGATCGATTTCTGCCGCGCCTATTTCGGCACCGACGATCTGCCGGTGCGCTTCCGGCCCAGCTATTTCCCGTTCACCGAACCCTCGGCGGAAGTGGACATCGGCTGTACCCGAGAGGGCGGTGAGTTCAAGATCGGCCATGGCGACGACTGGCTGGAAATTCTCGGCTCCGGCATGGTCAATCCGGCGGTGCTGGAAAACTGTGGCATCGATTCCACCAAGTACCAGGGCTTCGCCTTCGGGGTTGGGTTGGAGCGGTTGGCCATGCTCAAGTACGGCATTCCCGATCTGCGCACCTTCTATGAAAGCGATCTGCGCTGGCTGAAACACTACGGGTTCGCGGCCTTGGACGTGCCCAGCATGACCGGAGGGCTGAGCCGATGAAATTCACCTTGTCCTGGCTCAAGGAGCATCTTGAAATCGATGCGCCCTTAAAGGAAATCACCGACGGCCTGACCATGATCGGTCTGGAACTGGAAGGCGTCGAGGATCGCGCGGCGGCCTTGAAAGGCTTCGTCACCGCCAAGGTCACCGCCGCCGAGCGGCACCCGGATGCCGACAAGCTTCAGCTTTGCACGGTCGATACCGGGTCGGAGACCTTTCAGGTGGTCTGTGGCGCGCCCAATGCCCGGGCCGGCATGACCGGCGTCTTCGCCCGCGAAGGCATGTATATTCCGGGCATTGACGTGACCTTGAAAAAGGCCAAGATCCGTGGCGTCGAGAGCCGTGGCATGCTGCTGTCCGAGCGCGAAATGGGGCTGTCCGACGACCATCAGGGGATTGTCGATTTGCCCGAGGGTACCCCGATTGGCGAGGAAGCCGCCGCCATCATGGGCCTGGGCGATCCGATCATCGAAATTGCCATTACCCCGAACCGGGGCGACTGCCTGGGTGTGCGGGGCGTGGCCCGGGATTTGGCCGCCGCCGGAATTGGGATCCTGAAGCCGTTGGACGCGACACCGGTGCCGGCGGCCTTCGATAGCCCGGTCGGGGTGACGCTGGACTTCGACGAAGCCCACAGGGACGCCTGCCCCTATTTCGTCGGGCGCATGGTACGAGGCGTCAAAAACGGTGCGAGTCCGCAATGGGTGCAAGATAAGCTGACCGCCGTGGGGCTGAGGCCCATCTCGGCCCTGGTGGACATCACCAACCTGATGACCATCGAATATGGCCGCCCCATGCATGTGTTCGATCTGGCCAAGTGCGATGGGGGCATTCGCCCGCGCATGGCCAAGGACGGCGAGAAGCTGCTGGCTTTGGACGGCAAGGAGTACGAGCTGGACGCGGAAATGACCGTCATCGCCGATCAGTCGCGTGCCGAGGCCATTGCCGGGATCATGGGCGGCGAGGAGTCCGGCTGCACAGAGACGACGACGGACGTGTTCATCGAGACGGCCTACTTCGATGCCGTGCGCACCGCCATGACCGGGCGCAAGCTGAACCTGCAATCCGATGCCCGCTATCGCTTCGAACGCGGCGTGGACCCGGAACTGATGATCGATGCCACCGAGATCGCCACCCGCTGGATGCTCGATTGGTGCGGCGGTGAAGCCTCCAACATCATCGTGGCCGGTGAAAAGCCGGTGACATCGAAGACCATCGCCTATCGCCCCAATCGGGTGGCGAGCCTGGGAGGCGTGGTGGTGGACGAGTCGGAACAGGAACGCATCCTGACCGTGCTTGGTTTTGGCATCGACAAAGGGGCTGAGACCTGGACCGTGACCTCTCCGGCCTGGCGTCACGATATTGTCGGCGAAGCCTGTGTGGTGGAGGAAATCCTGCGTCTGCATGGCTACGACAACATCCCCGCCGTGGCTCTGGAACGCACCACCGACCTGCCGGAAGCGGCCTGGCTGCCCACGCAGGCACGCCATGTGGCGGCGCGGCGGTTGCTGGCCCAGCGTGGCCTGCGCGAGGTGGTGACCTATTCCTTCCTGCCCGAGGGTCATGCGGAGCTGTTCGGCGGCGTGGACGATAGCCTGCGTCTGGTCAATCCCATCAGCGCCGATCTGAATGTCATGCGCCCGAGCATCCTGCCCAATCTGATCGCCGCCGCGGCGCGCAATGCCGACCGGGGCTTCCGCGATGCGGACCTGTTCGAGGTCGGCCCGCAGTTCCGGGACGACACGCCTGAGGGCCAGGATGTCATGGCCACCGGCCTGCGTTCCGGCCGCACCGGCCATCGCAACTGGGCCAATCCGCCGCGCGGCGTGGATGCCTTCGATGCCAAGGCCGATGCCCTGGCGGTGCTGGCTGCCGTCGGTGCCCCGGTGGACAAGCTGCAAGTTTCCACCGACGCGCCGGGCTGGTATCACCCGGGCCGGTCAGGCTGCCTGCGCCTCGGCCCCAATGTGCTGGCCACCTTTGGTGAAATGCACCCCAAGGTGCTCAAGGCCCTGGGCCTGAAGGCCGCCGCCGCCGGGTACGAAGTATTCCTCGACCGGGTACCCTTCCCGAAGAAAAAGGCCGCCACCACTCGCCCGCGCCTGGATCTGTCGGCCTTCCAGCCGGTGGAACGGGACTTTGCCTTCGTGGTCGATACGGACGTGAAAGCCGGAGACCTGATGCGGGCCGTGCGCGGGGCCGACAAGGTCTTGATCACCGACGTGCGGGTGTTCGACCAGTTCATCGGCGGCAACCTGGGCGACGACAAGAAGTCCCTGGCCGTCAACATCGTCCTGCAACCCACCGAGAAGACCCTGACCGATCAGGACTTGGAAACCGTAGCGGCCAAGGTCGTGGCAGCGGTGGAGAAAGCGACAGGGGGGGCTTTGCGGGGGTAAGGAAAGCCTTGCCACGCCTAGCGCGTGTCGGGTCCAATCGGACCCGCTAGACACGCGCGACCTTATTGGAATCGATCACGTTTTTCATGTTTGATCGAATCCGATCAAACACGACGTGATCTAGAGCATAAGATCGCTTTGATTCAATTTGCTATAGCGGCTGTCGGGTCCAAACGGACCCATTGGACACGACGTGATCTAGTTCTTTCGCAGGTTCCAATAGAATAACGCCCCTCCCAACGGGAAGGGGCGCTATCGGATTTTGAACGCCGTGTTTTAATCGGCGATACCCAGTTGAATACGCATCGCCTTCAAAATCTCCAGCTCTCGGGCACCGGAAACGATAATCTCCGGGTCCGGGGCATAGTCGAGTTCCGGATTGCGATTTTCATAGGGCACAGCGTTGAGCAACACCTTGATAGCATTGATTCGCGCCAGATACTTGTCGTCGGAACGGACGATGGTCCAGGGGGCCACGGTGGTATGAGTCCTCAGTAACATCTTGTATTTGACGTCTGTAAAGTCTTCCCATCGCTCCTGAGCCTGCACATCCACCTCCGACAACTTCCATTGCCGCAAAGGGTCGGTCATGCGGCGTTCGAAGCGTTCGGCCTGGACGTCCTTGGTGACGCTGAAGTACATCTTGACCAGAATGGTTCCGTTGCGCACCAGATCCTTCTCGAAGCCGGTGACGCCTTCCATGAAGGCTTCGTATTGCTCAGGCGTGCAGAAACCGAATACGGGCTCCACCATGGCCCTGTTGTACCAAGACCGGTCGAACAGCACGAATTCGCCGCCGCGCGGAAACTGTTGCACATAGCGTTGGAAGTACCACTGGCTGAGTTGCATCTGGGTCGGTTTGCCCAAGGCCACCACCCGATAGTGCTTTTCATTCATGTAGCGGGTGATACGACGGATGGTGCCACCCTTACCGGCGGCGTCGCGTCCTTCAAACAGGGCGATCACGCGGGTATCGGTTTCTTCCAGGTAGCGCTGCATCTTGATCAGTTCGGCCTGATAGGGCTTCAAGGACTGCTCTTGCCGACGGCGCTCCAGCGCTCGAGCCGCCCGGCGGTCCTTCTTGGTCAGGTGGTTGAGCTCTTCCTTGGTGTTCTTGTAGCTCTCCGCAAGCTCATCGACTGACAGCAATTCCCCATCAATCTCGATCATATCCGTCCTATTTAATCCCACCACGATTACCCCTCGCTTCAAATGTTTTATGCTGCATAGCATATAGGATCCGTCCCGCCATTCCAACCGGTGTGGTGGCGCAAGAGAACTTCTATAAACAGACCAAGCTCTCCCTGGCGAGACCGACGAATCGTCGGTGCCCCTGTCCTTGAGGATTTCGCCGGGCGATCCCCGATCACCCAGGCAAAAGGCTGAAAGAAACTTGATCGATGGAGCCGGGGGGTGCCGGTGCTATCTCGTTGGTTTTACTATATTTCCATAAATTTTCTGGGGATATGGGGTGCCCTCTAACCTCTTAATTCAACTTGACAACACTTATAATATGAGAATAATTCGCAATCGCATTTGAGGTCTCAGAAGGATTGCCAGCCCATGGACGCTCGTGTCGATGATTTACTGCCTGCGGATGAAAAAAACCGCGCCACCAACGCGCAGCCGGATTCTCGCAGCCATCCCTGCGCACCGCTTCACCCGCGCCGGGAAACGGTGTCGCCCCATAATCGTCCGCCTCGCAGCAGACCCAAGGCCCGGGCCACCCCAAAGCGCAGCGTGCGCCGGGTGGGCAAGGAAGCGGTAAAGGCAGGCATGGCGGCGAGTCTGGCGGTGACCATGCTGACCGGTCTGAAGATCGTCAAGCCGATGAAATTGCATGGGCCCGCGAGCTGGCTGTTTGTCGGGCTGACCCTGGCCCATACCCTGGTCTACGAAATCCCCAACAAGCGCGCGACGAAAAGGTAGTCCGGTGATCTATTTAGTACCCATAGTCTTTGCTGCGGGATGGGGGATCGGCACCCTTGCCGCCAAGGCCGGTCGCAAAATCGCGAGCGTCTCCACCAAGAAGCTCAAACCCGGCAAGTCGATGATTCACTTTGCCCGGGAAATCTGGGAGGAGGAAGACGAGGTGATTCTGGCCACCGAGGACATTCCCCTGGACAACAGTCATGGCGCCACCCTCCTGGCCACCGATCTATATTTCACTCGCAGCGCCCGTACCCGGATCGTGGTTGTGCGGGACCGGGGCAGCCTATCCGAATTGAGTGCCGAGGTGTTTTCGTTGATCAGGAATCAGACCGAGCACTATCTGAAGCGGACCTTGGGCCTGAATCTGGAAGCGGAAATCGAACGCAAGATCCATCTGAGGTTGACCGCCCCGCCCCACGGGATCAGCCACTACCGGGTGCTGTGGAAGCAGACCGGCTTGCGGGGATACTACGAGGTGGAAATCGGCCAACGCTTCTATCAGGTCCCATTCCTGGTGACCCACGGACTGAGCGTTTCCGTGGACTCTCTTCCCGGGCAGCCGACAGCGGCGTAACCGCCCATAAAGAAACGCCCCTCCCATGCGGGAAGGGCGTTGCCTTGTTCGATTGTCGCTGATTTACAGCGCCGAGCGGGCCTGTTCGACCAGGCTGCCGAAAGCCTCGGGCTCATGTACGGCCAGATCGGCGAGCACCTTGCGGTCCAGCTCCACGCCAGCCTTGGTCAGGCCGTTCATGAACTGGGAGTAGGTCATGTCGTGCAGTCGGGCGGCAGCGTTGATGCGTTGAATCCACAAAGAGCGGAAACTGCGCTTCTTGGCGCGCCGGTCGCGGTAGGCGTACTGAAGGCCCTTTTCGACCTTTTCCAGAGCCACACGATAAGCGGTGCTGTTGCGGCCCTGATAGCCCTTGGCGAGCTTGAGAACCTTCTTATGACGGGCGTGGGCTGTTTTGCCCCGGGAAACACGTGCCATGGATCAATCCTCCTTTAGCGGCTATAGGGCATGAAGCTTTTGACCATACGGGCGTCCACATCGTTGAGGATCATGGAGCCACGGGCCTTACGTTTCATGCTCATGGGGCGCTTGGAGGTATTGTGCTGCTTGCGGGCGGGGTTGCCGCGAACTTTACCGGAGGCAGTCATGCTGAAGCGCTTCTTGGCGCTTGCCTTGGTCTTCATCTTGGGCATTTCGATCATCCTTTCAACAAAGGTTTGGTCTTATTTGGCGGCTGGGCATGCCCCGCCGGACCGCCGATGAGAGGCCGGGTTATAGCCGAGCCCGCCTGGGATTGCAACCGTTATGGCACCTGGGATTGCGGCGCCTGAAAGAGGGAACGGCCAGTCGGCGAAGTGATTAAATAATAGGCACTCTTTTTGGCGACTCGCGGTGATTGTGATTAATTAATGACCATATGGGGGTTCCAATGGCATGTGCCTAGCTTGGAAGGATTGATCTCACGGGGGCGGAGTCTCAGCAATTACGGGACTTAATGTGCGTTGCCGAGGCCCTGGCACGGCCCTTGCTTTGTTGGGGGTGGTTCAACAACAACCCTTGAGTGGAGAGAGATCCAAACATGAAAAATTCGATACGCACCCTGGTCGGTGCCGGCGCTGTTGCCGCGACGACCTTTGTGGCCGGAATGGCCCAGGCCGCCGACACCATCAAGGTCGGTGTTTTGCACTCCCTGTCCGGCACCATGGCCATCAGTGAAACGACACTGAAGGACACGGTATTGATGATGGTCGATGAGCAGAACAAGAAGGGTGGCTTGCTCGGCAAGAAGCTCGAAGCCGTGGTCGTCGATCCGGCCTCCAACTGGCCGCTGTTCGCCGAAAAGGCCCGTGAATTGATCGAGAAGAACAAGGTGGACGTGGTGTTCGGCTGCTGGACCTCGGTGTCCCGCAAGTCCGTGCTGCCGGTGTTCGAGGAACTGAATTCCATGCTGTTCTATCCGGTACAGTACGAAGGCGAGGAAAGCTCCCGCAACGTCTTCTATACCGGTGCCGCGCCGAACCAGCAGGCCATCCCGGCGGTGGACTACCTGCTTAGCGAAGACGGCGGTGCCGCCAAGCGCATCGTGTTGCTGGGGACCGACTATGTGTATCCCCGCACCACCAATAAAGTGCTGCGGTCCTACCTGCACTCCAAGGGTATCATGGATGCCGACATCATGGAGAATTACACCCCGTTCGGTCATTCCGATTGGCAGACCATCGTCGCCGACGTGAAGAAATTTGCTTCCGCCGGTAAGAAGACCGCCGTGGTTTCGACCATCAACGGTGACGCCAACGTGCCGTTCTACAAGGAACTGGGCAACCAGGGCATCAAGGCCGAAGACATCCCGGTCGTCGCTTTCTCCGTCGGTGAAGAAGAATTGGCTGGCCTCGATACCAAGCCGCTGGTCGGTCACCTGGCCGCCTGGAATTACTTCATGAGCGTCGATGCGGAAGAGAACGACGCCTTCATCACGGCCTGGCACAAGTTCATCAAGAACGAAAAGCGCGTCACCAACGATCCGATGGAAGCCACTTACATCGGCTTCAAGATGTGGTCCCAGGCCGTCGAGCAGGCCGGTACCACCGACGTGGACGCTGTCCGCCAGGCCATGTACGGCCAGAAAGTCGCCAACCTGACCGGCGGCATGGCGGTGATGAACACCAACCATCACCTGTCCAAGCCTGTGCTGATCGGCGAGATCCAGGACGATGGCCAGTTCGAAATCGTCTGGCAGACCGAAGGTGAAGTGGTGGGCGATGCCTGGTCCGACTTCATCCCGGAAAGCGCCAAGCTGACCGCCGACTGGACCTATCCCTGGGTCTGTGGCAACTGCGAGAAGCCGAAGTTCGGTGCGCCGGCCATGTAAGGCCATTACCGATCATCCCGGGGCCGGTTACCCATCGGCCCCGGGACCCCTTTCCTTATTCGTTTTTCCATTTTTCCCAAGAACAGGCGGGTCATGTTTAATTTGATGCGGATCGTGACGGCTGCGCTGATGCTGATGATCGCGCTCTCCGGTCCCTCGGCGCAAGCCGCGACCCTGGAAGAGGGCATCGCCGCCCTCGGCGCCAAGAGCTACAAGGCCAAGATTGCCGCCGTACAGGCCCTGGGCACCGCCGGGGATGATCGCGCCGCGCCGGTGCTGCAAGCCATGACGGCGGGCAAGCTCTATTTGCGCAAGAGCGACAAGAAGATCGTCATCACCGAAAAGCAGGGTGACGTCTATGTGCTGACCGATCCCATTTCCGGCGAAGAAGTGGGGCAGACGAAAAAGCGCGAATTGAAAAAGATCGGCGTCAACAACAAGCTGCGCGGCATCATCCGCGGTGTCATGGGCGCGCTGACTTTGTTCTCTAAGGATCCGGCCAAACGTCTGGAATCCGCCGATGCCCTGTTCTCGTCCAAGTCCGCCGACAGTCTCCCGCTGCTGAAAAAAGCCCTGGCGCGCGAGGAAGACGAGGCGGTCAAGGGCCGCATGGAGCGGGCCCAGGCCGCCGTCACCCTGAGTGCCTCCGAGGATCAGGCCGCCCGGGAACAGGCCCTGGTGGTGCTGGCCGACTATCCCGATCCGGACGTGCAGTCCCTGCTGACCCGCATCGTTGCGCAGCAAGACGATCCCGTTGCCCCCGCCGCCGCCAAGGCTCTGGAAAAAATTCAGGACAGCCTGGCCTTCTGGCATGCCATCGGCGCCATCTTCCAAGGGGTCAGCCTGGGCTCCGTCCTGCTGCTGGCCGCCGTTGGGCTGGCCATCACCTTCGGGGTGATGGGGGTGATCAACATGGCCCATGGCGAGTTGGTGATGCTCGGCGCTTATACGACTTTCATGGTTCAAGAGGCCTTTCGCGCCTATATGCCCGGGGCTTTCGACTATTCCCTGTTCGTCGCCGTGCCCGCCGCCTTCCTGGTCGCCGGCGCGTTCGGGGTGGCCATCGAACGCAGTGTCATCCGGTTCCTTTATGGACGGCCCTTGGAGACCCTCCTGGCCACCTGGGGCATCTCGCTCATTCTCCAACAATTGGTGCGGACTTTCTTTGGCCCGACAAACCGTGATGTGGGCACGCCCGACTGGATGTCCGGCGCCTTGGAAACCGCTTCGGGGCTGGTGCTGACCTATAATCGGATCACCATTATCGTGTTCTCCTTGATGGTTTTGTTGGCCATCGCCATCGTTCTGCGCAAGACCGCCTTTGGCTTGCAGATGCGCGCCGTGACCCAGAACCGGCGCATGGCCAGTTCCATGGGCATCCGCACCGGTTGGGTGGATGCCATGACCTTCGGCCTAGGCGCTGGAATCGCCGGGGTGGCGGGTGTGGCCTTGAGCCAGATTGATAATGTGTCCCCTAATTTGGGCCAAGCCTACATCATCGACAGTTTCATGGTCGTGGTGTTCGGCGGGGTGGGAAATCTGTGGGGTACCCTGGTCGGTGCCTTCAGCCTGGGCATCGCCAACAAATTCCTGGAACCTTACGCCGGGGCCGTGCTGGCCAAGATCTTCGTGCTGGTCGCCATCATCTTGTTCATTCAGAAACGCCCGCGCGGATTGTTCGCGCTCAAGGGTCGCGCGGTGGAGGCATAGGTCATGGTACAGCATCCCTCACCCTTCGCCATCATCACCCGAGGTACCGGCGGCAAGGTCTTGCTGGTGACCATGCTGGGCGCCGCGATCCTGGTACCGTTGCTCAATCAGATGGTGCCGGAAAGCAGCTTCTTTCATGTGCCCACCTATATGGTCAGCCTGCTCGGCAAGTATCTGGCTTTCGCCCTGCTGGCCTTGTCGGTGGATCTGATCTGGGGTTACGCGGGCATCCTCAGCCTCGGCCATGGGGCCTTTTTCGCCTTGGGCGGCTATGCCATGGGCATGCACTTAATGCGCCAGATCGGTGATCGGGGCGTCTATGGCAATGCCGAGCTGCCGGACTTCATGGTGTTCCTCAACTGGCAGGAACTGCCTTGGTACTGGTACGGCTTCGATTCCTTTCCCTTTGCCCTGCTGATGGTGCTGTTGGTGCCTGGGGCCCTGGCCTTGGTGTTCGGCTGGTTTGCCTTCCGCAGCCGGGTGACGGGGGTCTATCTGTCGATCATCACCCAGGCCATGACTTTCGCCCTGCTGCTGGCCTTTTTCCGTAACGACATGGGCTTCGGCGGCAACAACGGCCTGACCGACTTCAAGGACATCCTGGGCTTCGATATCCAGGCCACCGGTACCCGATTGTGGCTGTTCTCTCTCAGCGCCCTGGCGGTGGCCGGGGCCTATGCCCTGTGCCGTTTGATCGTTGCCTCGCGGCTCGGGCGGGTGCTGATCGGTATCCGCGATGCCGAAAGCCGCTCGCGGTTCCTCGGCTACCGGGTGGAGTATTACAAGCTGTTCGTCTTCGTGGTCTCGGCCATGCTGGCGGGGGTCGCCGGAGCGCTCTACGTGCCCCAGGTGGGGATCATCAATCCGTCGGAATTCGCCCCGGCGGCCTCCATCGAGATCATCATCTGGGTGGCTGTCGGCGGGCGCGGCTCGCTGCACGGGGCGGTGCTCGGCGCCATCCTGGTCAACTTCGCCAAAAGCTATTTCACCGGGGCGCTGCCGGAAGCCTGGCTTTATGCCCTGGGACTGCTGTTCATCCTGTCGACCATCTTCCTGCCCAAGGGAATCGTCGGTACCCTGCCCAGCTTCGGCGGCGAACAGAGCCTGTTCAGTAAGTGGCGCGCCAAACGCGCTCTGGGAGAAACACCATGAGTACCGCCTCTCCCCGCAAGCATGACACGATCCTCTATCTGGATGGCGTGTCGGTGAGTTTCGACGGCTTCAAGGCGCTCAACGAACTGAGCTTCTATGTGGAGGCGGGCGAGCTGCGCGCCATCATCGGCCCCAACGGAGCGGGCAAGACCACCATGATGGACGTGGTCACCGGCAAGACCCGGCCCGATAGCGGCGACGTGCAATTCAACGGCGGCACCGACCTGACCAAGCTGGACGAGGCGGATATCGCCAACCTGGGCATCGGTCGCAAGTTTCAAAAGCCCACGGTCTTTGAGACCCAGTCCGTCTTCGACAATCTGGAACTGGCCTTGCGGGGCCAGCGCAACGTTCTCCAGTCTCTGTTTTTCAAGCTCAGCCGCGAACAGTCCGATCACATCGAGGACATCATGGAGACCATCCGCCTGCATGATTTCCGTCATAAGCTGGCCGGTGACCTGTCCCATGGACAGAAGCAATGGCTGGAGATCGGCATGTTGTTGATGCAGGAGCCGGAACTGCTGCTGGTGGATGAACCGGCGGCGGGCATGACCGACGCGGAAACCATGGAAACCGCCGAGTTGCTGAAAACCATCGCCGGGGATCACTCGGTGGTGGTGGTCGAGCATGACATGGAGTTCGTTCGGGCGTTGGATTGCAAGGTGACGGTGCTCTGTGAGGGCTCGGTGTTGGCCGAGGGCTCGCTGGATGCCATGCAGGCCGACGAACGGGTCATTGAAAGCTATTTGGGGCGCTGACGAATGTTGCATGCTGAAAACGTCGATCTGTTCTATGGCGCCTCCCAGGCCCTGAAATCGGTCAATCTGAACGCGGTACTGGGCCAGGTGACCTGCGTCATGGGCCGCAACGGGGTGGGCAAGACCAGTCTGATGCGCGCCGTGGTTGGACAACAGGCCATCCAATCCGGCACCATCACCTGGGATAGCGAAGACATCACCCATATGGCGCCCTATGACCGGGCAAGAAAGGGCATCGCCTTCGTGCCACAGGGGCGTGAGATTTTTCCGCTGCTGACTGTTGAGGAAAACCTGCACACCGGCTACGCGCCGCTGCCCCGGGCCCTGCGCCATGTCCAAGACGAGATCTTCGATCTGTTTCCGGTGCTCAAGGATATGCTGGGCCGTCGCGGCGGCGATCTGTCGGGCGGCCAGCAACAGCAATTGGCCATCGCCCGCGCCCTGGTTACCCGGCCCCGGCTGCTGGTATTGGACGAACCCACCGAGGGTATTCAGCCCAGCATCATCAAGGATATCGAGCGGGTTATCCGGTTGCTCGGCAACAGGGGTGACATGGCGGTGGTTCTGGTGGAACAATACTTCGAATTCGCCCGCGACCTGGCCGACTCGTTTTTGGTCATGGACCGGGGAGAAGTGGTCATGCAAGGCAGCCGCGAGGAGCTGGTCGAAGACAATGTCCGTCGCTATCTCACGGTCTGAGGTCGCTGAACCGCCCAAGGTTACCGTTGCGGGAGAGGGCCGCGTGTCCTTTGCTGCCGATGCCCAGGGCGTGACTCGCCTGAAAGACCTCTATCACAGCGATCCCATCCGGATCGTCTTTCCCACCCCGCCCAGGGGCGAGATTCCCTCGGCGGTGTTCGTCACCACATCAGGCGGTTTGGTCGGTGGTGACCGGTTGGAGCTCTGCGCGTCGGTGGGGGAGGGGGCTTCCGCCCTGGTCACCGTGCAGGCGGCGGAGAAGATCTATCGCTCCGCTGGACAGGACTGCATTATTAACGTGTCCCTTGATTGCAGAGGCGACGCCTGGATGGAATGGCTGCCCCAGGAAACCATTTTGTTCGAGGGTGCCCGGCTGCGCCGCCGCACGTCGGTGGACCTGGCACCCGGCGGACAATTGTTGGCGGGCGAGCTATTGGTTCTGGGACGGGGCGCCATGGGGGAAAAGATCACCCGGGGGCTGGTGCGGGACCACTGGGAAATCCGCCGGGACGGCCAACTGGTCTGGGCCGATGCTCTGTGCCTGGAGGACGAGATCGAACGGGTCATCGCCCATCCGGCGGGGCTGGGCGGGGCGACGGCTCTGGGCACCATCGTTTATGGCGCCGAGGATGCGCCGGAACGGCTGGACGCCGCCCGCGCCTTGTTGGAGAATGCGGACCGGGATGTGAGGGGCGGGGCAACGGTGGTCAACGGCCTTTTGCTGATCCGTCTGTTGGCCGAAGACCCCTATCCACTGCGTCGGGCCTATGGGGATTTCTGGGCGGCCTTTCGGAATCTGACCGGGGGACACGAAGCGCAACTGCCGCGCCTTTGGCATATCTAGGAGGGAGAATCGATGAACCTGTCACCGAGGGAAAAAGACAAGCTGCTGGTGGCCATGGCCGCCGAGGTGGCGCGCAAGCGACTGGCGCGGGGGGTCAAGCTGAACTACCCCGAGGCCATGGCGCTGATCTCCGATTTCGTCGTCGAAGGGGCGCGGGACGGGCGCTCGGTGGCCGACTTGATGAGCGCCGGAGCCACGGTGCTGGGCCGCGATCAGGTGATGGACGGCATCGCCGACATGATCCACGAGATCCAGGTGGAAGCCACTTTCCCCGACGGGACCAAGTTGGTCACCGTGCATCAACCCATTCGCTGACGGACTCTCCTCACCCTTCGCCAAGCTCAGGGTGAGGGACACTGGAGCGATATCCTCATCCTGAGCCTGTCGAAGGATGAAGACGCAAGGAGAACAACATGATCCCCGGAGAACTCTTTCCCGCCGCTGGCGCCATCGTCCTCAACGAGGGCTGCGAGATCCTCACCCTCAAGGTGGCCAATACCGGAGACCGCCCGGTGCAGGTGGGCTCGCACTATCATTTCTTCGAGACCAACCCGGCATTGGACTTCGACCGCGAGGCCGCCCGTGGCTTCCGGCTTGATATCCCTGCCGGGACCGCCGTGCGCTTCGAGCCCGGCCAGACCCGCGAGGTGACATTGGTGGCCTATCGCGGCAACCGCATCGTCAAGGGCTTCAACGCCCTGGTTCACGGCAAGCTGGAGGGCTGATCCATGGCATACTCAATTGACCGCGCCGCCTATGCGGGGATGTTCGGCCCAACCACCGGCGACCGGGTGCGCCTGGCTGACACCGACCTGATTATCGAAGTGGAAGAAGACCGCACCACCTATGGCGAAGAAGTAAAATTCGGTGGCGGCAAGGTGATCCGCGACGGCATGGGCCAGTCCCAGGCGACCCGCGCCGAGGGGGCCATGGATACGGTCATCACCAACGCCCTGATCGTCGACCACTGGGGCATCGTCAAGGCCGACATCGGCATCCGTGACGGCAAGATCGCCGCCATCGGCAAGGCCGGAAATCCGGACGTGCAGCCCAACGTGGACATCATTGTCGGCCCGGGCACCGAAGCCATCGCCGGCGAGGGCCGCATCGTCACCGCCGGGGGCATCGACAGCCATATCCACTGGATCTGCCCGCAACAGATCGATGACGCGCTCTATTCCGGCATCACCACCATGCTCGGCGGCGGCACTGGTCCGGCGGAAGGCACCAACGCCACCACCTGTACCCCCGGCCCCTGGCACATGGAGCGCATGTTGCAGGCCGCCGAAGCCTTTCCCATGAATCTGGCCTTTTTCGGCAAGGGCAATGCGTCCGAGCCGGGCGCCCTGACCGAACAGGTGGCCGCCGGGGCCTGCGGCCTGAAGCTGCATGAGGATTGGGGCACCACACCCTCGGCCATCGATACCTGTCTGGGCGTCGCCGAGGAGACCGACGTGCAGGTGGCCATCCATACGGACACGCTCAACGAATCCGGCTTCGTGGAAAACACCATCGCCGCCTTCAAGGGCCGCACCATCCATGCCTTCCACACCGAAGGCGCGGGCGGCGGCCATGCGCCGGACATCATCAAGGTCTGCGGCGAACAGAACGTGCTGCCGTCGTCGACCAACCCGACCCGGCCTTTCACGGTCAATACCATCGACGAGCATCTGGATATGTTGATGGTCTGCCATCATCTGGATTCCAAGATCCCCGAAGACGTGGCCTTCGCCGAAAGCCGGATCCGGCGCGAGACCATCGCCGCGGAGGATATCCTGCACGACCTGGGCGCCTTCTCGATCATCGCCTCGGACAGCCAGGCCATGGGCCGGGTGGGCGAGGTGATCATCCGCACTTGGCAAACCGCCGACAAGATGAAGAAACAGTTCGGCGCCTTGGATGGCGAAAAAGGCGATAACGACAACCTGCGCGTCCGCCGCTATGTGGCCAAATACACCATCAACCCGGCCCTGACCCACGGCATCGCCAATCATGTGGGCTCCATCGAGGTGGGCAAGCTGGCCGATCTGGTGCTATGGAAGCCCATGTTCTTCGGCGTCAAGCCGGATCTGGTGTTGAAATGCGGCACCATTGCCGCCGCCGCCATGGGCGATCCCAACGCTTCCATCCCGACGCCGCAGCCGGTGCATTACCGGCCCATGTTCGGCGCCTTCGGACGGTCCTTGACAGCATCGGCGGTGACCTTCGTTTCCGGCCTGGCGCTGCAAGCGGATATCGGCGCCAAGTTCGGCCTGTCCAAGACCCTGCTGCCGGTGTCGGGCTGCCGCGCGGTGAAAAAGAGGGACATGGTTCTCAATGACTATACCCCGGCCATGGAGGTGGACCCGGAAACCTATGAGGTCCGCGCCGACGGGCGATTGCTGGTCTGTGAACCGGCCGCGGAACTGGCCCTGGCGCAAAGGTACTTCCTCTATTGAGCCTGCGCCGCGCCATCGCTGTTTTGCCCCAGGGCCATTGGACCGGCGATCCCGTCGGAACCATCACCCTGGCCTTTGCCGATCGTCACAAAAGACGCATCCGCATGATCGATGACGGCGGCGAAGCTTTCCTGCTCGATCTGCCCGACGCGGTGCTGCTGGGCGATGGAGACGGGTTGGAACTGGACGGCGGCGGGGTCATTGAAGTACGGGCGGCAGAGGAATCGGTGGTGGATATCGCCTGCACCGACGCCGCCCATGCGGCCCGCATTGCCTGGCATATCGGCAATCGCCACACAGCGGTGCAAGTGTTAGATGGAGGCCGCCTGCGCATGGCCGATGACTTGGTGATGGTGCATATGGTCGAAGGTCTGGGAGGCGCGGTTAGCCGGACAACCGCGCCTTTCGAACCGGAGGGCGGCGCCTATGCGTCGGGAGGTGGACATGCTCACTGACCAGGGTCTTTCAAAACTGATGACCTGGCTGTCGCCCAATTTCCCGGTGGGTGCTTTCGCCTATTCCCATGGCTTGGAGCAGGCCGTGGAGACGGGCGATATCAAGGACGTCGAGAGCCTGACTTGTTGGCTGGAAGGCATCCTCCGTTTCGGTGCCGGACGGCTTGATGCGGCCCTGTTTCGCGCCGCCCACGAGGCCATGGATTCGGGGGACTGGGATCGTCTTTCCGCCCTTGTCGAGCGGGCCGATGCCTTGCGCGGAACCGCCGAAATGGCCCTGGAAAGCCGCGCTCAGGGGCGAGCTTTCGTGGATTGTCTGGTCCAGGTCTGGCCCGAACCCCAGCTCTTGCAATGGCGAGAAGAATTGCGGGGACAGGATATTCAGCCAGCCTATGCCGTGGCGCTCGGAGCCGCCGCCGCCCTGGCGCATGTTCCCTTGCAATCGGCCCTGGTCGCCACTTTGAATGCCTTTGCCGCCAATCTGGTTTCGGCGGTGGTGCGGCTGGTGCCCCTGGGCCAAACCGATGGGCAGCGGGCCTTGTTGGCCTTGGAACCGATCATTGTCGAGTCCGCGGCCGCCGCGCGGGCCCGTGATCCAGATGATTTCGGTTCGGCGGCTCTCATGGTGGACTGGATGTCCATCCGACACGAAACCCAATACACGAGGCTATTTCGATCATGAGCAATCCTCTTCGCGTTGGTATCGGCGGTCCCGTGGGCTCGGGCAAGACAGCGCTGTTGGAGCGCCTGTGTATGGCCTTGCGCGACCGATACGATATCGCCGCCATCACCAATGATATCTATACCCGCGAAGACGCCGAGTTCATGGCCCGCTCCGGCGCCTTGGACCCCGAGCGTATCGCCGGGGTCGAAACCGGCGGTTGTCCCCATACGGCCATCCGCGAGGATGCCTCCATGAATCTGGCGGCGGTGACCGATATGACGGTGAAGTTTCCAGAACTGGAGATCGTGTTCGTGGAATCCGGCGGCGACAATCTTTCGGCCACCTTCTCGCCGGAACTGGCCGACATCACCCTCTATGTCATCGACGTGTCGGCGGGGGACAAGATCCCGCGCAAGGGCGGACCGGGCATCACCCGCTCGGATCTTCTGATCATCAACAAGACCGATCTGGCGCCTCTGGTGGGAGCCGATCTCGGTGTCATGGATCGCGATGCGAAAAAAATGCGTGGCGAGCGCCCCTTTGTCTTCGCCCAGGTGAAAAAGGGCCAGGGCGTCGACGAGATTATCGCCTTCATCGAACAGGCAGGCGGGCTGCAATAAAACTTCGGGCCGACTTCCCCTGGGAATCGGCCCGTTTGTTGTTCGAATTCGGTGAAGGCGTTTCAGGCCTCTGAGTCGATCCAGCGCTGGACCTGTTCGACGAAGTCGCGGGTCGGCGGCCAATTACCCTTCATGGCCAAGCCCAGACGCCGGTCCAAACGCTTGTAACCCATGAATTCCATCACATCGGCCTGATTCTGTCCGCGCGCAGCAATCAAGAACTTGATTCGGGCGACTGTCTGACCGGTAAGGTAGCCATCGGGGCCGACCAAATCGGTCTTTTTCGTGGGGCCATTCCCAGAGGTTGATTTAGCCCATTCCAGGAATTCCGCACGGTGCTCCTCGGAGGCCTTCATCCATTCCCGACGCAGAATATCCAGTGGAGTCAGTTTCTTTATCAGACCCGCCTGGATACAAGCGGCGCGCACGCTGGGGATCTCTCCGGATTTAACCCGCGCATGGATGGACGGGTGCTCGGAGGACAGGCGTCCAAGCCAATAGCTGCTACCGCGATGATTCGTTTGTTCTCTCATGGGACACACACCTTACAGGATTCGTTTAACGTAACAACTTGATTGCCATCGGGCTGGTTAAGATATCCACAATGGTGGGGCGTGGATCCTCTTTCGGCGCGGTTTTCTTTGCATTAGATTGTGGATAAGTCTGGGAATCATCCCGGGCAAAATCAAAAAAACCTTCTTTCAGTGAGCCCAAGACACAGGAGTCCAAAAAATGAGTGACGCCCTCAATTACCTGATCGCCGCCCGACCGGAGGCGATGACCCACTATTTCCAGTTCCTCAAGGGAGCCGGAACCCACCTGGATACCAAGACCCGCGATCTGATTTCGGTCATCACCAAGGTCGATGTACAGACCGAAGGCGGGTTGAAGCAGTATCTGTCGCGCGCCCTGCGCAACGGCTGCACCCCCAATGAAATCATCGATGCCCTGTTGATGGCCTTCCCGACCCTGGGGCTGGCCAAGATCGTCTGGGCCACCGATATCATCCTGTCCATGAACATCACTGATTTCGCCACCGATGCGCTGAATGCCGAGCCCGCCTGGCATGACCTGGGCGCTTTGGCCGATTTCCCCGAAGGCGAGGCCACCTATGTCTCCATGGACTACCGCAACGTCTTCGTCTATCGCGAGGGAGAGACCCTGAAGGTCTACAACAGCACCTGCCCACATCAGGTCACCGATATTCCGGAACTGGCCATTGCCGGTAAGCATCTGACTTGCCCCAAGCATGAATGGAAGTTTGATCTGGGCACCGGCGAGTGCATCGAAAAAGGCAACCATCCGCTGACCTCTTTCGAGGCCAAGGTCGATGGCGACCGGGTGCTCGCCTTCTGGTAACGGGAACAGCCGCCACCGGTGCTGCAACAGCGGGCCGGTGGTGTTTCAGTGGTTTTATTCCGCTAACAAAATGAAGTGGCCGATGCCATCCTTATGGGTAACAAAAAGGAGCGAGCATGGACCACTTCATCTACATCATCCATCAAGGGAAAACGCCCGAGGATTGGTGCGTGAGCGTCAATGGGGTCCTGGTCAATTGCTTCGAGTCCAAGGACGCCGCCCGGCGAATGGTTGATAGCCTGCGCCGCCGCAATGGGCCTTCCGCGCATCAGTGATCGGCGTTTAGCTCCCGCAGCCGCATCAGGCAGGCCGCCTTATCCGGCTGAAAATCCTCGTTGATCCACCAGGCCTCGACCTTTTTCAGCATCTTGCCCATGGCCGGACCATGGGCCACGCCAACGGCCAGGGCGTCCTTGCCGCGCAGGGGAAAGGGGACCGGCTCCCAGGCCGCGCAGGCTCGCAAGTGTTCCATCCAACGTTCATTGTCGTCCAACCCTTGATCCGGGGTGGTGGCCAATTCGTGGGCCCAGGCCAACAGGAGGCGATCGCGGACCAAGTTCGATCCTTCCTTATAAAGCAGCTTTCGCAGATCATGGGGCGACCCATAAGGTTCCGGCCGCAAGGCCGGGTCGGCCAGAGTGGCCAGCCGGTTCCGCTGCCGGTTGGATAGATGCAGGCGATGAGCGAACGCGGCCACTCCCGCCGGATCGGTTTTCAACAAAGCTGAAAGCCTGCGTACGGAATCGGTCTCGATTCCCTCAATGCGCCAGGTATTGGCCTCCAGCCAGGAAAGCTGGCGCAGGGTTTCCGTCTCGCCGTCCCCCGATTCCGGAAGAATGGGCATGAGAGCACCTTGGGCGTGCATCAGATCGATGGCGCTGGCCGGGTCGGGGGCCAGCAAGATGTTGAACAATTCGTTGCGGATGCGCTCACCGGACAGGTCGGGTAACCGGGGCGCGAAAGCCCGGCAGGCGGCCAGGGCATCGGCATCCGGCGGTGGACGACCGTAATGGGCGTGGAAGCGGAAAAAACGCAGTACCCGGAGGATATCTTCCTCGCAGCGCTGGCGGGCATCACCGACGAAGCGCACCCGCCCCTCCCCCAGATCAATCAAGCCATCGAAGGGATCATGAATGGCACCGTCCAGGGTGCAGAACAGGGTATTGATGGTGAAATCCCGGCGCGCCGCGTCGGCGGTCCAGTCATCGGTGAAGGCCACCTTGGCCCGCCGCCCATCGGTCTCCAGGTCTTCGCGCAAGGTGGTGATCTCGAAGTGGGTCTTATGTATCACCGCTGTGACCGTGCCATGGGCCAATCCGGTGGGAATCACATGAATGTCCGCCGCTTCCAGCCGCCGGATAACCTCCGTCGGCGGCAGGTGGGTGGCGATATCGATATCCTTGACCGGTCGGTTTAAAACGGCGTCGCGGACGCAGCCGCCGACAAAGCGGGCTTCGTCCCCGGCTTTTTCCAGTGCCGCGAACAGGCTGCGCGTTTCCGGCGCCGTCATCCAGGGCTGCGGGGGAATCCGCGACCCGGCCATGGTTATTCTCCCGGCTCGGCGGGGACGATGCGACCGGGGACGATCTTGCCGTCCTCCCAGCGCGGCGACTGAAAGGTACCCTCCGTGTCGCCACTGCCCACAATGGCCAAAGTGCCGAGCACGGTCATGGTCAGGAGGAAACCGGCCAACAGCAGCCAGAACCAAGGGCCTTTGGCGATGGTCACCAACAGGCCATCATCCCCGGCCTTTTTCGATACGATGACCCAGATCACATAGACCATCAACGGGGCCAAAAGCGGCAGCAGGTATTGTAGCAGGATACGGGTCATGCGGGGGTCCCCGGGTTCAGGAATTCATACAGGCTCATGAGCATCCCGGCGGTGGCGCCCCAGATGTAATGATCCTCGTAGGGCATGGCATGAAACATATGTTCCGCGCCGTTGACCGTATGCCGATGGCGTTGGTGATTGGCCGGGTCGAGCAAATGGTCCAGCGGTACCTCGAAGGCCTGAGCGACCTCGAAGGGATCCAGGCGCAGGGTAAAGGGCGGCGAGATGATACCGACCACCGGGGTGACGCGGAAACCGGTGCGGGTCTCGTAATCGTCCAGCAGTCCGATGACCGAAACTTGGCGCCGGTGCAGGCCGACCTCTTCTTCGGTCTCGCGCAGGGCGGCATTGATGGCGCCTTGATGAGATCCGCTGACGTCAATGTCTTCGATACGACCACCGGGAAAGCTGATCTGCCCCGGGTGGTGTTCCAGGTGATCGGTGCGCTGGGTGAGCAAAACCGTGAGACCATCCGTGCGATCGACCAGGGGGATCAACACCGCTGCGGGACACAGATCGGCTTTGGGGCGCATGTGCGGATTGAGTTCCCGATCCCCTCGGGGAGGCGGAAGCTGTTCGTCGGGGGTCGAAAATGCGCCACCCGTAAATCGTTCGATGATCGCCTGCCGGTTCACGCTTGTCCGTTATTCTTCCAAGGCGCCCAGGGGAAAAAAGCTGCCCATGCTCCAGATACCGTATTGGGATTCCCCGTCGAGTCGTTCCTCGATTCCCAATTCCACCAATTCATAATACACGGAGCGTGATAAACGTGCATCCAACCCGGGACGAACTTCCACATAGGGGATGGATTGGCCGGTTTTCTCGTCAGCAACAAGGCGCAGGGGGTGGTCGCCGCAAAGCGTCACCATTTCGTCAACATTGGTGCGCACACTGACCGCTTGCTCGCGGCCCGATTGGCAGGTGAACAGCTCAACGGCGACAAAAGGGACGTCTTCCACCTCGATGCGCCCCATCTCCGCTGGGGTGATCATCCAGTAGGATCCGTCTTCCTCTCGATGCAATACTGAGGCGAATAAGCAAACCAACTCTTTCCGACCGATGGGAGAGCCGTGATAATACCAAGTGCCGTCCCTTGCGATGCGGATGTCCAGCTCCCCACATAATACCGGAGCCGATCCCGACTCGGATGCAGGGGCGGCGGCGAGTTGCGAGGGCGCAGGCTTCATGAAGATCCGGTCCTTCCGGTGTCTTGAGCAAGGGGCGAAATCACGGAGTGGATATCGGCATGGATCATATGGGTACTGATAAAGCGGACGCCAAGGGTGAAGATGCGGTGGCGGCGGCGGAAGCTCTTGCGGCGCGATTGCACGAAGTGCGCCGCGCCCTGGGCGAGGTTATTTTTGGTCAGGAACAAGTGATCGAGGACGCCCTGGTTACCTTGCTGTCTGGCGGTCATGCGCTGCTGGTCGGCGTGCCGGGCCTGGGCAAGACCCGATTGGTGGAAAGCCTGGGCGCGGTGATGGGCATGGAAGAACGCCGGGTGCAATTCACCCCCGATTTGATGCCCGCCGATATCCTGGGATCGGAAGTGCTGGAAGAACCGGAGCCGGGCAAGCGCGCCTTCCGCTTTCTACCCGGTCCCGTCTTCAGTCAATTGCTGATGGCCGACGAGATCAACCGGGCCAGCCCGCGCACCCAATCGGCCCTCTTGCAGGCCATGCAGGAAGGCCGGGTCTCGGTGGCCGGGCATTATCACGACCTACCGCGTCCGTTCCATGTTCTGGCGACGCAGAATCCGTTGGAACAGGAAGGCACCTATCCGCTGCCCGAAGCTCAGTTGGACCGCTTTTTGATGCAAATCGATGTGACCTATCCCGAACTCGAAGCGGAAAAGCGGGTGCTCAGCGTGACCACCGGCAGCAACCAGGGCCGCGTTGGCACGGTCATGACGGCTCGGGATCTGCTCGCCGCCCAGGACATGGTTCGCGCCATGCCGGTGGGCGAGAGCGTGTTGCAGGCCATTCTCGACCTGACCCGCGCCGGGCGCCCGGGGGAGTCGGCGTCTGATGACGTTAACCGCCATGTGGCCTGGGGTCCCGGGCCCCGCGCCGGGCAGGCTTTGATGCTGGGGGTGCGGGCGCGGGCGTTGCTGGATGGCCGCTTGGCGCCGTCGGCGGAGGATGTGCGGGCCCTGGCCAAACCGATCCTGCGCCATCGCATGGCGTTGAATTTCGCCGCCCGGGCCGATGGGGTATCCTTGCAATCGATCATTGATGGGCTGTGCGACGCCCTGCCATGACCGATCCTCTCTCTCCCGCCATTCACCGTCAGGCCGCCCATCTGGGCGAGGAACTGCCACCATTGCTGGCGGCGGCGACCCGCATTGCCGATGGAGTTCGGGCGGGCTTGCACGGACGGCGGCGAGCCGGGCCCGGGGAATCCTTTTGGCAATACCGCCCCTATCAGTCCGGGGATTCGGCTCGACGGATCGATTGGCGGCGCTCGGCCCGTTCCGATGATCTGTTCATCCGTGAAAAGGAATGGCAGGCCGCGCAGACGGTGCTCATGTGGTGCGACGGGTCGCCCTCCATGGACTATCGCTCGACCCGAAATCTGCCCAGCAAGCGGGAACGGGCGGGGGTGCTCTGCCTGGCCCTGGCCCTGCTTTTGGCACGCGGTGGCGAGCGGGTGGGGCTGTTGGGAGAGGGCGAGCCTACCGGCGGCAGCCGCGAGACCCTGAGCCAGATGGCCCTGGCCTTGGATCACGGCGGTCCCGCCATGGGCGACCCCCGGGTACGGGCCGGGGTGATGTCCCACGCGCGAGTCTTGCTGTTTGGCGACCTGTTGACCGATCCCGAGACCCTGACCCGCGACTTGACCGAACTGGCGCGGCGCGGCGGTTGCGGCCATCTTGTCGTGATCCGTGATCCGGCGGAAGCTTCTTTGCCTTTCGATGGGCGTTATCGGGTCAGCGGCCCGGAGAACGAGGGCACCCTGCGTGTTGGTCGCATCCAGAGCCTGCGTCCCGACTACCAGACAGCGGTGGCCGACCAGCGCGCCACGGTGGAGGCCCTGGTGCGGGACCTGGGCTGGACGCTGACCTGGCATCATACGGACCGACCGGTGGAGCCGATCCTGCTGGCGCTGTACGAGAATTTGGCGGCGGTACCGTGCTGAGCGTCCTCGGATTCACCTTTGCCGCGCCCTGGGCGCTGGTGGCGCTTATCGCCGTGCCGTTGCTGCTGCCTCTATTACGGCTGATGCCGCCGCCGGCGCGGGAGCTGCGCTTTCCAGCGATTCGTTTCTTGTTCGGGCTGCCGGGCACCGAGGAGACGTCGGCGCGCACCCCCTGGTGGCTGGTGCTGTTGCGATTGCTGCTGCTGCTCTGCCTGATTATCGGGGCCGCGCGTCCATTACTGGGTTCCCTGGACCCGGAGGGAGGTCAGGGGCCGGTCTTGCTGGTGGTCGATGATGGCTGGGCGGCGGCACGAAACTGGCCCGCCCGACAGCGCATGATGAGCGACCTGGTATCGCGATTGGAGCCCCAGGGGCGCGCCTTGGTTTTGCTCACCACCGCCCCGGCCAAGGTTGGGGGCGATGTTCCCGCCCCCCGGCGCCTGACCCCCGGTGGCGCCCGCCAGACACTCAAGGATCTGCAACCCCACCCCTGGCCCACGGATCGCGCGGGCGCCTCGGACCAACTGACCCAATGGCTCGTCGATCAACCGGACTTCAAAGCCGACACGGTCTGGCTGTCGGATAGCCTGCAAGAAGAAGACCCCAAAAGCCTGGTCGAACTGTTGTCATCCCTGGGAGAGGTCAGCCTGCATCGTGATGGGGTGCCGCTGGTCCGTCTGCTGCCACCCGAGCGGGACGGGGACGGACTACGCCTGGCGGCTCGACGACTGGCGGACAATGAATCCATCACCGCACGGGTGCAATTGCGCGATGGGGCGGGGACCCTGCTGGATCGGATCGATCTGACGTTCGCGCCGGGAGAAAGCGACGCGGTCGCCACCGCGCGCCCCCCTGCCGAACTGGCCCGGCAATTGGCTCGGTTGGACCTGGCGGTAGATGGGGCGGCGCGGACGGTGGGTGGCCTATACCTGCTTGATGATTCCTGGCGTCGTCACCCGGTGGGGCTGGCCACCTTTGATGGCGACGGCAGCGCTTCCCGGGTGCTTGATCCATTGCACTATTTGTCCCGCGCCCTGGACGGCACGGAAGATGTGCGGCGAGGACCCTTGAACGATCTGCGGCAGCGTCCCCTGGCTTTGCTGGTGTTGGCCGATCCGCCACCATTGTCTGATGCTCGACTGGCGGACCTGAATGGTTGGATCCGCCAGGGCGGCGTCCTGCTTCGATTTGCCGGACCGCGTTTGGCCGATGCGCCGAGCCTGCCTCTGCCGGTGGACCTGCGCGCCGGGGACCGATTGTTGGGTGGCAAGCTTTCCTGGACCAAGCCTTTGTCCCTGGCGGCATTCCCCGACGATGGTCCTTTCGCGGGACTGGCCGTGCCGAGCGATATCAAAGTGCGCCGACAAGTGCTGGCTCGCCCGGAATCGGTGTTGCTTGCCCGTGTTTGGGCGCGGTTGAAAGATGGTACGCCGCTTGTTACCGCCCGGCGACAAGGGCGCGGCTGGCTGGTTCTCTTCCATACCACCGCCGATCCCCGTTGGAGCGATTTGCCTCTGTCCGGGCTGTTCGTGGAGATGATGCGCCGAATGGCACGGCTGGGGCCGGGTACCGCGGCGGCCCCCCAAAACGGGGAACAGCTATCCGCCGCGACCCTGTTGAACGGCTTTGGCCAATTGACCGACGTAGCGCCGGGCACCGCGACCTTGATCATGGGAGAGCCCGAAGCGGCGGCACCGGGTCTTTATGGACGGCCCCATCCTCTGGCCGTGGTCAACTTATCTTGGGACGAAGACCGCTTCCGGGGCCTCGAACCGCCCGCCACGGCGCGTCTGGCTGGTTATGGCAGCGAACCGGCGCGGGACTTGAGCGGGGTCCTATGGACCGCGGCCATGGTCTTGCTGCTGATCGATATGACCTTGTCCCTTTGGGCCCGAGGCTTGGCGGTGGCCGGAGTCATGTTGCTTTTCGCGGTCCCGGCCATGGCCGCGCCGGATCCATCGGCCTTGGCCAATCAACAACGCCTGGGTTACGTGGTCAGTGGCGATGCGCAGGTGGATGAAACGGCCAAAGCGGGAATGAACGGGCTCACCTGGATGGTCATGCGCCGCACTTCGGTACAACTGGCCGAGCCCTTGATGGTGAATCCGGCGACCGATGATCTGGCCTTGTTTCCGCTCATCTACTGGCCGTTGCCCGCCTCGCCGACGCCTTTGAATGCGGAGACCGCGCGGCGGGTGGAAGGATACCTGCGCCGAGGCGGGTTGATCCTGTTCGACGGGCGTGGCCTGCTGGCCCGGGACTCCGGCGAGCGATTGCGCCGCCTGACGGGGCCGTTGCGCGTTCCCCGGCTGATGAGCCTGCCCGCCGGTCATGTGCTCGGGCGCAGTTTCTATCTATTACAGACCTTTCCCGGACGCCTGGACAGCGGAGCCCTGTGGGTGGAGCGACCCGACCAACGCACCAACGACGGCGTGGCGACGGTGATCGTCGGTGACAATGATTGGGCGGCGGCTTGGGCGGTGGACGAGACCCTGCGTCCGCTGCATGCGGTTTCCCCCGGGGGTGAGCGGCAGCGGGAACTGGCCTTTCGCTTTGGCATCAATCTGGTGATGGTCGCCCTGACCGGCAACTATAAGGGGGATCAGGTGCATCTGGATGCCATCCTGGAAAGGTTGTCCGATGATTGGTGAATGGATCTTCGAGCCGCTGATCCCCTGGTCCTGGTGGGGCGGATTCGCCGTGATTGCACTGGTCTTGTTGGTTTGGATGCTCATCCGGCGGGCCCGGGGCAGCGCTTGGCGGGCCCTCGTCCTATTGCTGCTTCTGCTGGCCTTGGCCGGGCCACGGGCGCAGTGGCAGGAGCGTGAACCACTGCCCGACATCGCCCTGATGCTGATTGATCAATCCGCCAGTCAGGAGCTGGAGAACCGTCGGCAACAGACCGAAGAAGCCGTTGCCCGACTGCGCCAGACCACCGGGGGCCTTACCGACCTGGAATGGCGTGAGGTGCGGGTGGGCGACGATGCCAATGGCGACGGGACCCGAGTCGCGGTTGCTCTGCGACGGGCCATGGCCGATCTGCCGCCGGACCGCTTCGCCGGGGCGGTGCTGGTCACCGATGGTCAGGACCGGGATCCGTCAGCCCTGGCGGACCAACCACTTCCGGGCCCTGTACATCTGTTGTTGACCGGTCGTCCCCATGCCCGCGACCGGCGGATCGAGATCACCGCCGCGCCCGCCTTCGGCATGGTCGACAAGACTGTTCCCCTGACGCTGCGGGTGCTCGATCCGGGTGCGCCGCCCAATAGCCGTTTGAGCGTGACCCTGCGCTTGGACGGGCAGCCCTGGCAAACCATTGCCGTTCGCACCGGTCGTGAACAGACCCTTGATCTACCACTGTCCCATGCCGGGCCGTTGGTCGTCGAGGCCGAGGTGCCGACTCTGGAAGGTGAGGTATCGGCGTTGAACAACCGGGCAGCAAGGGTGGTGACAGGCGTACGCGACCGGTTGCAGGTCCTGCTGGTTTCCGGGCGCCCCCATCCGGGACAACGGGTCTGGCGCAATCTGTTGAAATCCGACCCGGGGGTGGATCTGGTGCATTTCACCATCCTGCGTCCGGCCAGCCGTATTGACCCGACGCCCTTGCGGGAACTGGCCTTGATCAGCTTCCCGACTCAGGAACTGTTCGAGGAGCGCCTGGACGATTTCGATCTGGTGATTTTTGATCGCTATGTGGTGCGGCACCTGATGGCGCCGGAGTATTACCGCAACCTGGTGGACTACGTGGAAACAGGCGGCGCCTTCCTGCTGGCCGCCGGACCGGAGTTCGCCGGCGAGGGCAGTCCCGCCGCCACCGACCTGGGCGATCTGCTGCCGGCCTTGCCCGAAACAGGTCGGGTATTGGAACAACCCTATCGTCCCCGGGCCAGCAAGATCGGTCTGCGTCATCCGGTCACCGAGCCGCTACGGGGCAGCGAACCGGGACGTTGGCACCGCATCATCGCCGGGGCGGCGCGCCGTGGCGAGGTGGTGATGGAAGGACCCGACGATCTGCCTTTGCTGATTCTCGATCGCCAGGGAGACGGGCGGGTGGCTTTGATGCTCAGTGATCAGGTGTGGCTATGGGCCCGCGGCCATGACGGCGGTGGCCCTCATGGGGAATTGCTGCGCCGCCTGATCCATTGGCTGATGAAGGAACCGGACCTGGAGGAGGAACGCCTTACCGCGCGCATGATTGAAGGAGAGCTCCGCATGCGGCTGCGGACTCTGGAAGAAGCCACAAAGCCCCAGGTCCGGGTCATCGCGCCAGATGGATCCGAGCAACGGTTGGCCTTTGAGACGGTCAACCCCGGCCGCTTCGAAGCCCGCCTGGCCGCGCCTTTGCCCGGCACTTATCAGGTGACAAGCGGTTCCTTGAGCACCCTGGCAGTCGGACCGGAAACGCCGGAATTCGGCGAACCCCGGGCCACGGCGGAAAAGTTGGCCCCCCTCGTGGAGCGCACCGGCGGCGCGGTGGTGGTGCTAAATGAAGAGGGCATTCCCGCCATTCAACGCCGTCGGGTGGGCGGAGCGCAGAAGGGGCGTGGCTGGATTGGCCTGCAACGCAACGGCGTGACCAAGGTTACCGGAGCCCGCGACCTGCCCTTGTTGCCCGGCCTACTGTTCGCTTTGGTCATGATCGGGGGGCTGGGTGTTGCATGGTGGCGGGAAGGGCGTTGATCTTCCCATTCATGGGATAATCCTTCCCGTTCTCGGCTCTCGCGCGGTCTGTTCCGTTCCCCATATAAAGGGAAACGGAACCCCTTTCAGACGGAGGCCGCCATGATCACCATCACCCCGTTCGCAGACCTGGGCCGTGCCGAGCATGGCTGGCTATCGGCCCGGTTTCATTTCAGTTTCGCCGAGTACGTGGACCCGAACCGCATGGGCTTCGGCCCCCTCCGAGTCTGGAACGATGACCTGATCCGGTCCGGGGGCGGCTTTCCCATGCATCCCCACAGGGATATGGAAATCATCACCTATATCCGCCAAGGCGCGGTCAGCCACGAGGATAATCTGGGTCACCAGGGTAAGACCGAAGCCGGGGATATCCAGGTAATGAGTGCCGGACGGGGCATCATCCATTCGGAATACAATCACGAGGACGAAGATCTGCGATTGTTCCAGATCTGGGTCCAGCCTCATACCCGGCACCTGGAGCCCCGATGGGAAAGCACCACCTTTCCCCGCGGGGACCGGCGCGGGCGGCTGGTCCCCGTGGCCTCTGGGCAAGGGATCCCCGATACCTTGATGATTCACCAAGACGCCACCCTCTATGCGGCGGATCTTGCCGAAGGGGATGAGGTCATCCATGACCTGGTCCCTGGACGCCGTGCCTATCTGGTTCCAGCCCGGGGGTCGGTGAGTATCAACGGCGAATCGGTGGGCGAAAGGGACGGGGCGGCGGTCCGTGATGTGGACAAGCTTCGGATCGTGGCCGTAAAGGACGCGGAACTTCTGCTGTTCGATCTGCCGTAATTCCTCTTTCAACATGCGGTGGCAGGCGGGTACACTCGCGGAACAGATATCCGACTCGGAGGCTCCATGCCGTTTGCTCGCCGCAATGCCGATGGCCACATCGAAGCCATGTATGATGCTCCGCAAGTGGGGGCCGAAGAGGAAGTCAGCGGGGATTCCCCCGAGGTGGTGGAGTTCCTGCTCGGCCAGGGACAGGCCGATTGGATATCATCCGATTTGGCTCTGGCCCGCGTGCTGGAGGACCTGATCGACGTTTTGTTGGAACGTCATGTGATCACCTTTTCCGATCTGCCCCCGGCGGCTCAGCAAAAGCTGATCACGCGCCGTGGCCTGCGCAAGGAATTGGACTATGTGGCCAGCCTGTTTCCCAGTGGCGACGAGGACGAATACTAAAGCCTTCGGATGAGCTCCTTGGATTCTGCATGGCTCCCATGTGGAATCCGCATTTGTAAAATTTACGATATTGCAATATTGTTACGCCCGTGTTCCAGCGGTATTCAGTCGCCGGGACCTATTTTTTTGACTGCGTGTGACCCAAAGCCGGTCAGGGACTTGGGTCGACGCCGAGATCGGGGAATAAGAATATGACCGTTGAAGCTCGGGCCACGCTGTTGGCCTATCTCCAAGATCGTGCCCGTGAACTGTTGCAGGACGCCACCTCCGCCACCATGCCCACCGGTGCCGAACTGCGTGCCGAGGCTGAAGAGTTGATGGCTTTGCACGGGATCATCTCTCATCGCGAGATGCCCGCTCAGGAACAGTTGAATCTGCGCTTCCCGCAGGCCGCCTGATTTTTCGGCGTAAGCCGAATCTTAAGCATCGACCTCCTATAAGACGGTATCGGCTTTGGCCGGTGCCGATTTTTTTGTTGTTGCGGTGCTATCCCCTTTGCGGAACACTGTCATTGGATCGGTGAGATCAGGTTCAGACCCATTGTGCGGAGAACATCAGTATGCGGAGTGATATGCGCACCTCCAACCGCCTGCGGTTTATGATGGAGACTGCGGTCAAACAGGCCAACCGGGAAATTCTCGATCCGATGATTCCCGAACTCACGGCGGAAACCATCAAGCCCATTGTCGATGCCACCGCGCGGATGCGGGGCGAATACCTGATGGCGCTTTTCGCGGTCGCCGACACGGTATCCTCGGGCAATCTGTCCATGAGCTCCGTCGAGCGTCTGCGCGAACTGCGCGTCGCCTACGACGAACTGGCCCACGCGTTCCAGGCCCTGGAAACAGCCATTGAGCGAGGGTACCTGACCGTAAAAGGGTAAGGTGGGGTCAGCGGCCCTCGAAGGCCGAGGGTGACCGGCATTGCATCATTTTCGAGAGTTAAAGTATCAGAGGCGGATTCAAAAGTATTCCTTTGATCTCAAGGGCGTATATTTCCGCTCTGGCGGCGTCAAGACCTCCTAACGGGGCGCCGCCCCGTGTCGTCGGCCTTTCCTGGCCAGATCAAAAATCTACTGCCTTGATATCTAAATGATACTTTTAAATCCGCCTCTCAGTCCTTGATCAAGACGGATGCTTTAAGAGTTAGACTCCCCAGACTCCTCCGCCGTCCAGCGCAGCACCGGGTATCGGGCTGCCCCGGTTTCGTCGAGCCTGCGCCGAGGAGTATGGACCGGCGCTTCATGGAAGAAGTCCTCGTCGCCATCGCGGGCGCGGGCGGCAAGGCCCAACACCAGATCGGCGAATTGATCCACCGAGGCGCGGCTTTCGGTCTCGGTGGGTTCCATGAGCAGGGCGCCCCGCACCACCAGTGGGAAGTACATGGTCATGGGATGGACACCTTCGTCGATCATCGCCTTGGCGAAGTCCAAGGTGGTCACCCCGGTATCCTTGAGGAAGCGATCGTCGAACAGGCATTCATGCATGCAGGGTCCTTCGAAGGACGGGCTCAGTTCACCGTCCAGACGGGCCATCAGGTAGTTGGCGTTGAGCACCGCATCCTCGGCCACCTGGCGCAAGCCGTCGCTGCCCAGGCTCATCATGTAGGACAGGGCGCGCACGAAGACACCGAACTGGCCGTGGAAGCCCTTGACCCGGCCTATGGGATCGCCGTCCACCGCGTCGGTGGTTTCGGCCAAGGTGAGGCCGTCTTTGCCATGCACGACGATGGGCAAGGGGGCATAGGGCGCCAGGGCTTCCGACAGCACCACCGGGCCGCTGCCCGGACCGCCGCCGCCGTGCGGGGTGGAAAAGGTCTTGTGCAGGTTCAAGTGCATGCAGTCGATGCCCAGATCCCCGGGCCGCACACGGCCAACCAATGCGTTGAAGTTGGCGCCGTCGCAATAGACAAAGCCGCCCGCCGCGTGCACGGCGTCGGAAATTTTGATCATGTCTGGCTCGAACAGGCCGCAGGTATTGGGATTGGTGATCATCACCCCGGCGACGGAGTTATCAAGCTTGGCGATCAGGGCATCCAGGTCCACCCGGCCCCGGTCGTTGGCGGGGATGGATTCCACCTTGTAGCCACAGGCATGGGCACTGGCCGGATTGGTGCCATGGGCCGATTCCGGAACCAGCACCTTAGCGCGGGCATCGCCTCGGGCTTCCAAGGCGGCGCGCATGCACATGAGTCCGGTCAGTTCCCCGTGTGCCCCGGCGGCGGGAGACATGGCCACGGCGGGCATGCCGGTCAGGGTCTTGAGCCAATGGGCACAAGTATCGATCAATTCCAGCGCCCCTTGGGCGGTGCTTACGGGCTGCAAAGGATGTAAATCGCCCAGACCGGGCAGCCGCGCCATGCGCTCATTGAGCCGTGGGTTGTGCTTCATGGTGCAGGAGCCGAGCGGATAGAAGCCGGAATCGATGGCATAGTTCTTCGAAGAAATGCGCATGTAGTGGCGGACCACCTGCGGTTCCGACAGACGTGGCAGACCAATGGGGACCTGGCGTTCCTGGCCCCCCAGATGGTCGGTGGTCACGTCCGGCTTGGGCAGGTCGACGCCGCATGTTCCAGGCGTGTCCTGTTCAAAAATCAGTGGTTCTTCGATTTGCAGTCCGCGATTACCGGTGACGGTGGTTTGGATCGGGTCGCTCATGACAGCACCTCCGTCAGCGCCTGGGTAAAGGATTCCATATGGGCCGGGGTTGTGGTCTCTGTGGCGGCGACCAGCAACAGGTCGTCAAGGCCCGCATCGGGCAGCAGCCGGGATACAGGGACACCACCCAGAATACCCTTTTCGGCCAGGGCTTCCACGACGGGTGCCGCATCGGTGGGCAGGCGCAAGGTGAACTCATTGAAGTAGCTGTCGTTGAGAACCTTGACCCAGGGCAGAGCGCACAATTGTCCCGCCAGGCTGACGGCATTGGCATGATTGGTCTGGGCCAGCCGCCGGAAACCATCCTCGCCTAAAAGCGTCAAATGGATGGTAAAGGCCAGAGCGCATAGGCCGGAGTTGGTACAGATGTTCGACGTGGCTTTTTCCCGTCGGATATGCTGCTCGCGGGTATTCAGGGTCAGCACCCAGCCACGCTGTCCGTCCACGTCGGTGGTCTGTCCGGCCAATCGGCCCGGCATCTGGCGCAGCAGTTTCTGACGGGTGGCGAACAGGCCAACATGCGGACCGCCAAAGCTCGTGCCATTGCCCAGGGACTGGCCCTCGGCGGCGACGATGTCGGCGCCCATCTCGCCCGGGCCGCGCAGCACGCCCCAGGACATGACTTCCGTGTTGACGGCGATCAGGAGCGCGCCCGCCTCGTGGCAGGCTTCGGCCAGGGCGGTGATATCGCGAATCTGACCGAAAAAGCTCGGCACTTGAACCACCACGCAGGCGGTATCCTTGCCGATCCGGTTGACCAGCACTTCACCACCCAAGGGGTCGGGCTCGGCGGCATCCACCTCAAAGCCGTAGAATCGGGCATGGGTCTCAACCACTTCGCGGTAATGGGGGTGCAAGCCCCCAGACAGAATCGCCTTGCCACGCCGGGTGACCCGCAAGGCCATCAAGACCGCCTCGGCGGTGGATGTGGCGCCGTCATACATGGAGGCGTTGGCCACTTCCATACCCGTCAGCATGGCCACCTGAGTTTGGAATTCGTACAGGTATTGCAGTGTCCCCTGAGAGACTTCCGGCTGATAGGGGGTATAGGAGGTCAGGAATTCCCCACGCTGAATCAAATAGTCCAGTGACGCCGGGATATGATGGCGATAGGCGCCGGCGCCCAGAAAACTGGGGCAGCGCGATGGGCTCAGGTTCTTTCCCGCCATCTCCGTCAACGCCTGCTCTACCGCCATTTCGCCGGCATGGTGCGGCAGGTCCACCGGGGCATGAAGGCGGGCTTCTTCGGGGACATCCACATACAGATCATCCACCGAGGCAGCACCAACGGTTGCCAGCATGTCCCGCCGGTCGGTCTCGTTCAGAGGCAGATAGCGCATTAACCAAGCCCTTCGACGTAGCCCTTGTAGTCGGCCTCGTCCAAGAGATCGTCCAGTTCGGCGGTGTCACCAATGGTCATGCGGAAGAACCAGCCGCCGTCCATGGCCGAGGTATTGACCAGCGAAGGATCCGCTTCCAGATCCTCGTTGATTTCCAGGACCACGCCGCTGAGCGGGGCATAAATCTCGCTGGCCGCCTTGACGGATTCCACCACCGCGGCCTCGCCACCGGTCTCCAGGGCCGCGCCCACGGCGGGCAGATCGACGAACACCACGTCGCCCAATTGCTCCTGCGCATAGTCGGTGATTCCGACGGTGCCTTCGTTTTCCTCGATGCGGATCCATTCGTGATCCTTGGTGTATTTGATGGTTGCCATGACTTGAATTCCCCTTGATGGATTAACCCCGATAATAGCGTTGCTCGACAAACGGCAGCTTGACCACGGTCGCGGGCAGCAGCTTGCCCCGAACGGACAGGATGACCGGCGTGTCTGCCTTTGCATGGGGGGCCTCTATATAGCCCATGGCTACCGGACCGCCGATCGATGGACCAAAGCCACCGCTGGTAATTTCGCCGATTCGCGTGCCATAGGGATCGATGATCGGGTCCCCCGCCCTTGTTGGCATTCTGCCGTCCGGACGGATGCCCACCCGGCGGTGCTTGATCCCTTCAAAGATCTGATTTTGGATGATCATGTCGCCGGGATATCCCCCCTCGGCACGTCGGCGCTTGGATATGCTCCACAGCAACCCGGCCTCGACCGGCGTGGTGTATTCGGTGATATCTTGGCCGTACAGACACAGCCCGGCCTCCAGGCGCAGGGAATCGCGGGCCCCCAGACCAACCGCCTCGACTTCTGGTTCTTGGAGCAATTGCGCGGCGAAGGCCGCGGCTTCGGAGGCAGGCAACGAGATCTCGTAACCGTCTTCGCCGGTATAGCCGGACCGCGAGATGCGGCAGTCCACGCCCAGGATGTTCAAATGGGCCATGGTCATAAAGCCCATGATCCGTGTTGCGGGCGCATGGCGACCCATCACTTCGGCAGCCTTGGGGCCCTGCAATGCCAGGAGCGCGTGGTCCTCCAGGGTTTCCAAGGTACAGCCAAGAGGCAAGGCATCCCGCAGCAGATCAAAGTCATGCTCCTTGCGAGCCGCATTGACCACCAAGAACAGCTTGTCTCCCAGGTTGGTGACCATCAGGTCATCGAGGATGCCGCCGACCTCATTGGTGAATTGGGTGTAGCGCATGCCGCCTTCGGCGAGTCCCTGGATATCGCCGGGTACGAGCAGTTCCATGGCCTTGGCGGCGTCTTGCCCATGCACCACCGCCTGCCCCATGTGACCAACGTCAAACAGCCCGGCTTGCTCCCGGCAGTGTTTGTGCTCTTTGATAATTCCCATGCCATACTGAACGGGCATGTGGTATCCGGCAAAGGGCACCATTTTGCCGCCGAGTTCCTCGTGCAGGGCATGTAGGGGTGTTTGTAGCAAGGTAGCGTTTGTTGGGTTGGTCATGGGTCCTCCGATTCGTGTCAGCATGGCGGACGACCGGAATCGCCCTTCACGCCCCCTCTGTCATCGGACCTGAAAGAATCCCCTTCTCTCTTGGGAGGTCCGGGTTACATCTTCGGTGGACTCGCAGCCGATACAGGCAACGCGCCACTTTCCAGAGTTCCATCCCCTCGCGGTCCTTGGGCCTGAGAGATTACGGGGCCGTTGCTCCTTCGGCGCCGACGGATCATGCCGTCGGACTCTCCCGCGAGGGTCACATGGATATTGCCTGAAGAGTGTATGTATTCATTCGTCGAAATCAACCACCGCCGACGGTTTTTTCCTTTATCGAAGCTGATTGAGACGCTTGCGGTTGAATTCTACCTGCGCCTTGTCCAGTTGGAAGCCCACATACACGTGATAGGCGGTTCCACCAATTTCAGGCCCGACGGGAAGGTTTATGGTGATGGTCTTGTCCTTGGCCACCATGCGTGTTGCGTTGCCTGTAAATTCCTTTGTGACCGGATAGGTCACTTTATCGCGGATTTTGCGCCCGGGCTCCGTGACGGCGATGAAATAGTTGAACGAGGCCTGACGGTCCTTGTTGGCGCTGCCACGCTCCAGTTCGAAGACCGGCGCGACCGCGAGGCTCATGGTTCCCTCGCTGGTTTTCTCATCTATTTCAAATTTGCAGGAGGTCTCCACTTCGCGAATCCGGCCCGTGTGGTTCACGTCAATTAAATCCCGGCCAGGACCATCAAAGATCACGAAATCGGCAAGTTCGGCGGGAATGCTGGCACCGGCGCAGGGGCGACGTTGCGGTTTGTCAAAAAAAGACGAGCATGCGCTGGTCGCCAATAGGATCAACAGGCAGGTCGTGCGGACCAATCCCTTGCTTGTGGCGCCATGGATGTTCATTGCCGTCTCCTTGTTCACAGACGCCGACTTTAGGAAACATCCCGTGCGGGCACAAGGCGCCAATTGGTCTTGTTCCCAACCGTTCGAAGGGCCAATCTGGCGCTCTAGTTCATTCAAGGGATTCGGGAGACCTCGTCATGCAGCTTCAGGACACCAAGCTATTGCGTCATCAGGCCTATGTGGACGGCGCCTGGAGCGATGCAAACGACGGCGGAACCTTTACCGTTACCAATCCGGCGGACAACATGCTGGTTGGCACCGTGCCGGACATGGGCGCGGATGAAACCCGGCGGGCCATCGAGGCGGCGCACAAGGCCTTTCCCGCCTGGCGGGCCATGACGGCCAAACAACGGGCCGCCATTTTGCGCCGCTGGTTCGATCTGACAATGGATAACCAGGCGGACTTGGCCACCCTCATGACCGCCGAGCAAGGCAAGCCGTTGGCTGAATCCATGGGAGAGGTCGCCTATGGAGCGGCGTTCATCGAGTGGTACGGCGAAGAAGGCAAGCGGGTTTATGGGGACACCATACCCACCCATGCGGCGGACAAACGGATTTTGGTGATGAAGGAGCCGGTAGGTGTGGTTGCCGCCATCACCCCGTGGAATTTCCCTAATGCCATGATTGCCCGCAAATGTGGTCCGGCCCTGGCCGCGGGCTGCACGGTGGTGATTAAACCGGCCGAAGATACGCCTCTGTCCGCCTTGGCCATGGCGGATCTGGCCGATCGTGCGGGTTTTCCGCCGGGGGTGATCAATGTGGTCACCGGAAGCGATCCAGCCGCCATCGGTGGCGAACTCACCGCCAACCCGCTGGTCCGCAAGTTGTCCTTCACTGGTTCTACCGAGGTGGGAAAACTGCTGATGAAGCAATGTGCCGACACGGTAAAGAAAGTCAGCCTGGAACTGGGAGGCAATGCACCGTTTATCGTATTCGATGATGCCGACCTGGATGCGGCGGTGGCCGGAACCCTGGCATCCAAGTACCGCAATACCGGCCAGACTTGCGTCTGTGCCAATCGCATTATGGTGCAGGCGGGAGTCTACGAGGCCTTTGCCGAAAAGCTGGCGGCGGCGGTGAAGGCATTGAAAGTGGGACCCGGGCTGGGAGGCGATACCCAGCAAGGCCCGCTGATTAACGAGGAAGCATTGGAAAAGGTCGAGCGCCTGGTTGCCGACGCGGTGGACCGAGGCGCCACGGTACTCAGCGGAGGGCGTCGTCATGATCTGGGAGGGACTTTTTATCAGCCGACGATCTTGAGTGGCGTGACCTCTGACATGGCCTGCGCCCGCGAGGAAATCTTCGGTCCGGTGGCCCCCCTGTATAAGTTCAAGACCGAAGACGAAGCCATTGCCATGGCCAACGATACTCCCTATGGCCTGGCTGCCTATTTCTATGGCCGCGACGTGGGGCGGGTATTCCGGGTCGCCGAGGCATTGGAGTACGGGATCGTCAGCGTCAACGAAGGCATCTTCTCGACCGAAGTGGCGCCCTTTGGCGGCATGAAGGAGTCAGGCATCGGTCGGGAAGGTTCCAAGTACGGCATTGAGGAATTCCTGGAAACCAAGTTCGTCTGCTTGGGTGGGATGTGAGTCGAACAGGGGTCCTCGTCCTGTCGGTCTTTTGAGTTTGAATTGCGAACTCTCAAGGAGTCTATGAACAAAAAAGTTGTGTTCTACCCACAATGGATAATAGCCGTTACGATATCATAATGTTAATATTAGCTCAATCTAATGAGCCTTGAGCACAGGGCCGATAACTAACTATTTCAGCGAGGAGTTTACGGAATCATGGGTGTGCAACAACAAACCGGAATGAGTGACGATACCCCGATAATCTTTGAATCCAAGGCGCAAGTCCCTTGTAGTCGTTGGTTGGAGAACATGTCCGCGTATCTGTATCAGGACAACCTGGAAATGGTGCAGGCCTCCCTGCGATTCTGGACCGGTTGCTCGGATGAAAGGCCGGATGCTTGCAGCCATATCGGGACCTGCCCGGTGGATGCGGCCAAGGAAATGCTTGCTGCTTTCGGCCCTGCCGATTCCCTATCGGCGGAAACAATCGAAGAGGTATTCGAAACCTGTTTCGCGCCCCATGTGGAACGTCCGGATCCTTTGATTACCGGTTGAGAATTCCCCATAACGCGTAAACGGCGCCGATCCGTTGATCTGGCGCCGTTTTTCGTTTCATCGAAACCTGAAGTCAGCGGATCGGAAACAGCATGTAATAATAGCCGCTGGGCCGCTGGATCATCAGCAGCACCTGCTTTTTCCCCTTTTTCTTGGCTTCCGCGAGCTTGACCGTAAACTGCTTGGGCAGCCAGACGTCTTGCTGATTGATCTGCAAAATGACGTCGCCAGGGACCAGGGAAATGTCTTCGCCCGCTTTTTTGGCATCGACAATGGTTACCAGTACGCCGGTGGTACCCCATCGTAGGGCAAATTTATCGCGAAAGCGCTCCTTGAGCTTCCCGGTCAAGGCCGACAAGGTGATGCCGTGGGTGGGCAGGGTGGCAAAGGCACCCCGGGTGATTGCCCATGAATCATGCCAATCGGCCAAGGGAATCTGGATGGCCTGTTCCTTGCCATTGCGACGGATCACCAAGGTCAATGTATCGCCAGGCTTGGTGGTCTGCATCAGCTTGAGCAGGTCGGCATGGGCCGTCGGTTTCCCGTTGACCGAAAGAATCAGGTCGCCGCGTCGCAAACCGGCCGCAGCCCCCGGACCATCCGCCGCTACATCGCGAACCAAGATGGCGTTCTCGTCCGGTAGATCGAGGATTTCAGCCAGGGATTTATCGATGCCCTGGATCTGGATGCCGACGAATCCATAGGCTGGCCCGGCATGGGATGTGCCGGGCATCGCCAAGGCGCCCGCCAATACACTCACCATCACCAAAGTCATCCGGGCCCATTGCCGCATCAAGGCTACCCCCTCCATCGATTGACGATCCTAACCGGCGCGCTCTTTTCACACAACCGAAGTCGTAGGTTCCGCCGTTGACAATAGTGCCTCGGCGGTTTTTCGGGCCGTTTCCTCCCAGGAATACAGGTGCGACCGTTCCAGGGCGCGGGAAGCATATTCGGCACGGAGCGTTTCATCGGTCCACATACTCTTGAGTATCATTGCCATATCCACTGGTTCCGCGGGATCGAAATATTGCACGGCTTTTCCGGCCACTTCCGGCATGGCGGTGACTTCGGCGCAAGCCACGGGCGCACCACAGGCCATGGCTTCCACCAACGGATTGCCGAAGGTTTCGGCCAGGGAAGGGAAAACGAACAGGCGGCACCGACGATACAGGTCCCGCAGCTCCTCTGCTGACTGGTGACCGAGAAAGGCGACCCGCCCACCCAGTCCCAGCTCCCGGATCCGGGATTCGATCCGTTGCAGATAGTCTCCGTCGATGGGGCGGCCGGCGATCTTCAGTGTCAGGTCCGGCAAGGCGTCCTTCAACAGGGCCAAGGCTTCCACCAATCCATGCAGATTCTTTTGAACATAGATATCTCCGACAGCCAGAAGAAACGCCTCCCGAGGTGCCCCGTCAGGGGAATAAAGAGGCGAGACTCCATGGGGTACCACCACCATTTTGCTTTTCTGTTTGGCGGGCAGGCCTTCGGTAAGAACGTCTCCGGCGTAGCGGGATACGGCCAGGGCCACCGGCGCCCGGCGGACCGACCAATGGGTCATCCACCCCAGCACCATCCAATAGATTTGCTTAGATAGCCGCCGGTCGGTTTGTCCGACGGCCAGCGTATTGCGCAACAATACCACCGGCTTAGGGGCGAACAGCGGTCCGAAATTGGCCGGGGAGTAGGTGACATCCGCCTTCAGGGTGTGGGCCAGAGCGGGCAGCTTCAATTGCTCCCAGATCAGCAACTTGGCGAAGCCACTGTCGAAATTCACCCAGTGAATGGCCATTTGTTCCGGGAGCTTCGGATAAAGCTCCCTCTGATTTTCATGCAGCAGCAGAGTGACATCCAAGTCCGCCCGGGCAGCCAATCGGGGCGTGAGCTCACGCAAATAAGTAACGCCGCCGCCGCTTTTCGCATGCAGGCCGTTAACCAGAACGCGCAGCGATTCATCCATACCTGAAATCAGTGTCCTCAATCGCTATCCCGTACCCCTTAGATCACGTCGTATTTGATCGGATTCGATCAAACACGAAAATCGTGATCGATCCCAATAGGGACGCGCGTGTCCAACGGGTCCGATTGGACCCGACACGCGCTAGGCGCGGCGGTTTCATGCGCGTTGGCCGCATCATCCTATGGGTTCTTGCTGAAATCAACCGTGCTTGCTCAATCCCGTGACATGAGCAGCTTTTGCCGAAAAAAAGGAATAAAAACAATGAAAGAAAATTTAATCATAAAAAAAGTTTGACAGGAAAAAATGTTCCTGATAAATGCAGGAACATATACAAAACCTAAGCATAAAGGAGAGACTCATGCTGCTAGACAAGGACGACAATGGGCATCCCATCCAGATATTGGGAATTATGCCCGGTACCGCTCAAAAGGTGACAGCGGGCATCAGCTCGAGCCGTATCGCCATTCCCGCCGGTGCCGTCGCGGTGACGTTCGTCGGGAAATCCAATGACGTGCGATATGCGCTCGGCGACGCCGACGTCGTGGCCACCGATGACAGCGACTTTCTCTATGGCTCTCAGGGCGGCGACCGGCTGCTGATCGCCACCCGCAACCATTCTCACATCGCTTTCAAACGTGCGGATGCCGCCGATGTCGATGTCGAGATGTCATTTCTTGAATAGGAGGCAATGATGTTTGGATTTGGACGCAAAAAAATCGTGCCGCAAGCCTCTCGCGACATCCGGATTCCCCGTTCCGAAAACGAAGCACGTCTTCGCAAGGAACGTGCCGCCCAACGCCTTGAGGACCTGCGGGCCGCCAAGGCGCAGGCACTCAAACGAGTCGAGAGCGGAACGCTGGCCCGGGATGCCTACAAAGGCCGGGTCAAGGATTTGGCCGCCAGCATTGATCGCTGGACCCGTGAATGGAAGGCCGCTGCGGCCCTCTTGGAGGAGTATTGATCATGAGTATTTCAACGACATTCGTGCCCCACAAATGGGTCCACCATCAAATGCTGACCGGATTGGCGAGTATCGATTTCGATGTGGACAGTTTTCAAGTCGGCCTGGTCACGGCATCGGCGACTTTTGATGCGACCGCCGAAACCGGCCAGGCCTGGAGCGATCATTCCGGCAATCAGGTGGCAGCCACCGGCACGGCCTACACCGGCCCGATGACTCTGAGCGGTGTGACTTTTCCATGGTCCAGCAAGGCATTGGACTGTGACGACGTGGTCATCGACGAAGATGCGAGCGGATTCACCGATGCCCGCTATGCCGTGTGGTTTCACGTCGGTTCCGGATTGATCCTCGGGCATCAGGACTTTGGCCAGGACGTCGGCAACATCGACGGCCCTTTGACTCTCGAGACGCCCAATGGGCTGTTCTCCATTTGAGGAGCCTGAATCATGTCGGAACTTCTGATACAGGCGGTTAATCCCCTTGCGCACCCCGGCACATTTGTTGCCGGGGACGTGCTGGCGGTCAAACCGGATGGCTTCGATTGGGGCTGGGGCGACCCGGAGATGCATCCGGGGCAATGGCATGGGCGGACCGTGCTGATCCGCTTGCCCGGGCTGCTCATCTCGCCTGATTTCCTATTGGAACAGGGTATGGATGCCATCACCTACGCTACCCACCAGCGTCGATATCAATTCGACTATGCCGGGCTTGAACGACGCGATTTGGAGTCACGTTATGATCAATCAGGTGACGACGAGCATCCCCTGCATGGGCGGTATCGCGCCACCTTGCATCACTATTTCTGGATTAACCGACCTGATCTGACGGCCGTCACTCAGCAAGTCGACAAGCCGGGCATTGTGACCTATGTGCCCGAGGAGGACAGATAATGGCCACAAGAACCATTGGCCCCGGCCAACAGCACCCGACCATCTCTGATTGGATCTCCCACCTCGCATCGATCGACCCTTGGGACGAAGAACAGATTGGTGAGCTTGCCGATGATGTGTTTGATGAATTGGTCAATTTCTCCGGGTTTACCCCGACCAGTGCTTATCCCTGCACCCTTCGACCTGTTGCCGGCATTTCTCATGGTGGGACCTTTGGCGCGGGTGCCAGGATCGTGCTGGCCAAGAGCTATGGGTTTTTGGTTACCGTCGATGTCCCCCATATGACGATTGAAGATCTGGTCATCGACAATACCACGACCGGAAACAATGGCCGGGGGTTGACCTATACCGCCAACGGGACCAACGGAATCTTGCAACGGTGCCTGATCCGTACCTCTGGAGCCCATAATCTGTCCAACGGTATCGACAGTACCTATGACGATGGCAAAATCCTCAACTGTTATGTTGAATCTCAATCCACCCATGCGGGGAGTCATGCCATCAAAGCCTTCCAGTACAGCAAGGATGGCTATGTTTTGAACTGCATCATCAAGGCCAATGCCGGATACGGACTGCGCCGCCTGAACAATTCCAAATCCACGGTGGCCAACTGTGTCGTGATCGGATCGGGGGCGGGACTGGCATATGATTGGCCGGTCAGTAGCAATGGGGATGGGGCCTCAAGCAACAATGCCTCCCATGAAGGCGCGACCTATCTTCCGCCAGGCACAAGCCCGATCTCGGCCGATATCTCGGTGGCTGATGGCGTCGATTTCGTGTCCCCCTCGACCATGGACTGGTCCGCTCATAGTACGGGCCACCTGTATGGCGCTGGGGCTGATCAAAGCGCTATTTTTACAGATGACTTGCTGGGTCGGACACGCTCTCAGTGGGATATTTCGGCCTGGGGCATCGCCGTGGCTGGAACGGTCATCGACGGCTTGGAAGGATCTCTCGCCCTGGTCGCCAAAGCCGTTCCCGTGACGGTGGCGGTTCATGTTGTTGCCGCGCGGGGCCAGATTGACCTGATTTCCCGCATGGGCGCCCTAGGCATAGCAAAGGTGATTGGAACCGTCAGCGGCCTGGCGGCCCTTGTCACTCAGGCGATAGTGGTTGACGGTCCCTTCGCCAGGAGGGTGAACAAAGGAATGACCTTGTTCGGGCGTCTTGCGGGAATAGGGATGCGCCGTTAGATCACATCGTGTTTGATTCCAATAGGGTCGCACCTATTCCACGGTCACGCTTTTGGCCAGATTGCGCGGCTGATCCACGTCGGTGCCTTTGATGCAAGCGGTGTGGTATGCCAGCAACTGGACCGGAATGGCATAGAGGATCGGCGCGACAAAGGGGTCGACGGTGGGCAGTTCAATGGTGGCGGCTGCCATGTTCCCCAATTTCTCGATGCCGGCCTTGTCGGACATGAAGATCACCCGACCGCCGCGGGCGATGACCTCTTGCATGTTCGAGGCGGTCTTTTCGAACAGCTCGTCCGACGGGGCCACCACAATCACGGGGACAGTTTCATCAATCAGCGCGATGGGGCCATGCTTCATTTCACCCGCCGCATAGCCCTCGGCGTGGATATAGCTGATCTCCTTGAGCTTCAGTGCGCCTTCCAGGGCGATGGGATAGCCGGTACCGCGCCCCAGATAGAGCACGTCTCGGGCCTCGGCAATTTCATGGGCCAACTCGGCCAGCCGCTCGTCGTGTACCAGCACGTCATTGGCGCGGGTCGGCACTTCGGTCAGCGCCTGACAGAGACCGGCCACCGTTTCCTTGGTGATACTACCCCGTTGGCTGCCCAGGCCGATGGCCAGACAGGCCAGCACGGTTAGCTGAGTTGTAAAGGCCTTTGTGGAGGCAACGCCAATTTCCGGTCCGGCCTTGGTCTGTAGGATCAGATCGGATTCCCGCGCCATGGAGCTTTCCGGCACATTGACCAAGGAGATGATCTTCTGCCCCTGTTGCTTGGCGAAACGCAGTGCGGCCAGGGTATCGGCGGTCTCGCCGGACTGGGAGATGAACAGCGCCACGCCCCCGGCGGGCAGGTCCACGTCCCGATACCGGAACTCCGAGGCGATATCGATGTCCACCGGCACCCGCACCAGCTTTTCCAACCAATAGCGGGCAACCATCCCGGCATAGAACGAGGTGCCGCAGGCGACAATGGTGATGCGTGAGATATGGGTTGGATCAAAGGGCAGGTCGGGCAGGGTGACCGTGCGGTTCCAAGGATTGAGAATGGCCTGGAGAGTATCGCCCATCACGGCGGGCTGCTCATAGATCTCCTTGAGCATGAAGTGGGGATAGTTGCCCTTGCCGATCATCGCGCCCGAGGTGGCGGTCAGTTTGATTTCGCGCTCGACCGACTGGTCGTCAGAGTCATAGATCTCGGCTCCCTCGCGGGTGACGATGGCGTAATCGCCTTCTTCCAAATAAGAGATGCGCTGGGTGAGTGGGGCCAGGGTCAAAGCGTCGGAGCCCAAGTACATTTCGCCGTCGCCATAACCCACCGCTAGCGGGCTGCCTCGCCGGGCGCCGATCATGAGTTCATCATGGCCGGAAAACAGGATGGCCAGGGCAAAGGCGCCGTGTAGTTTCTTCAATGTTTGGGCGACCGCGTCCCGAGGCGACAGGCCTTTGTCGATAAAACTGCTGACCAGATGCACCACCACTTCAGTGTCGGTTTCGGTCTCGAAGTTATGTCCTTCGGCGGCCAGTTCCTTGCGCAGATCCTGATAGTTCTCGATGATCCCGTTATGGACCAGCACCACCTTGCCGTCGCTGTGCGGGTGGGCATTGGCTTCGGTGGGGGCGCCATGGGTGGCCCACCGGGTATGGCCGATGCCGATGGTCCCGGAGACCGGATCGGTTTCAACCAGCTTTTGCAGGTTGTTCAACTTGCCCTCGGCGCGGCGCCGGGCAATTTTTTTGTCGCTGATAATGGCGACCCCGGCGGAGTCATATCCCCGGTATTCCAGCCGCCGCAGTCCATCGATGAGCAGGGGCGTGACTTCTGCCTTGCCGATAATGCCGATAATCCCGCACACGATCCTGTCTCCTTACTTTTTCTTGCGCGCCGCTTTTTCCGCCGCTTTGCGTTCGCGGAAGGGCGGGGCCCAGTCTTTAATCTCTCGGTGTTCGGCCCGGGTGACGGCCAGGGCATCCGCCGCCACATCACGCGCGACCACACTGCCCGCGCCGATGATGGCACCGTCGCCAATGGTGACTGGAGCGACCAGAGCGCTGTTGGAGCCGATGAAGGCGCCCGCGCCGATGTCAGTTTTATGCTTCAGGTAGCCATCATAGTTACAGGTGATGGTACCCGCGCCGATGTTGGCATCCGCCCCGATGCGGGCATCGCCGATATAGGTCAGATGGCTGACCTTGGCGCCTTGCTCCACGTCGGCATTCTTGATCTCGACGAAATTGCCCACCTTGGCCTGTTCACCGATTTTGGCGCCGGGACGCAGCCGGGCGAAGGGGCCAACCTGGGCCTTGGCGCCGATGGAGCAGCCTTCCAGATGGCTGAAGGCCTTGACGGTCACGCCGTCGCCAACGGTGACGCCGGGGCCGAAGAACACATTGGGTTGCAAGGTGACATCCTGGCCGATCTGGGTGTCCCAGTTGAACCAGACCGTGTCCGGCTCGATCATGGTGACCCCGGCGGCCAGGGCGGCATTGCGCATTTTTTGCTGCACCAACCGTTCGGCCTGGGCCAGTTCGACCCGCGAATTGACGCCGAGAAGTTCTTCCTCGTCACCTTCCGCCACCACGCAGTCCAAGCCTTCCGCATGGGCGATGGCGACGATGTCGGTGAGGTAGAACTCGCCTTTGGCATTGTCGTTGGTTACCTGACCCAACAGCCGGAACAGATGCTTGCCCGAAACACACATGAGCCCCGAGTTGCACAGATTGATCTTCAGTTGCTCGTCGCTGGCATCCTTGGCCTCGACAATGGCTTCCAATCGGCCATGAGACCCGGTGACCAGGCGTCCGTAAGCGCCGGGATCGTCGGTGCGGAATCCCAGGACCGCCACGGCGGTTCCCGGATGGTCGCGCCGGGCAGCCAGCATGCGGGTCATGGTCTCCGCCGTGAGCAAGGGAGAGTCGCCGAACATGATCAGCACATCACCTTCAAAGCCATCCAAGGCCTCCTTGGCGGCCAGAACGGCATGGCCGGTGCCCAGGCGGTCGGTCTGAACGGCCGTGGGATGGGGGGCCACGGCGGCGGCCAGATCATCCATGTCCGGACCAATGACGGCGACGATCTTGTCTGGGCTCAGGGTCTCCACGGTGGCCAGCAGGTGCTGGACCATGGGGCGACCGGCAACCCGATGCATGACCTTGGGTAAGGAGGACTTCATACGGGTGCCGAGACCGGCGGCAAGCACGATGGCGGCGGTTTTTTCCTTGGTCATTTGAAATCAGTTCACTACATAGGCTGGAGAATGCCGCAGACTGACATAAGCCAGACGGCGCGCCAAGCGCCAAATTGACTGAATAGGGGATGTTCCATGAAGGCCATTATTTTTGATCTGGACGGTACGCTGGTGGACAGCGCACCGGACCTGATGAACGCGCTCAACAAGACCCTGGTCCAAGAGGGGCGCGCGGCGCTGCCCATCGAGTCCGTGCGCAACATGATCGGCGATGGGGTGCCGGTTTTGGTGGAGCGTGGCTTTGCCGCCACCGGCGAGGAAGCCACCGGGGAATACCTGAAGGCCCGCATTGAGGACTTCATGGGCTACTACGAAGGCCACAACACCGACGAGACCGTGCCCTATCCGGGTATCATCAAGGTACTCGATGATCTGAAAGCCAGCGGTCATTACACCTTGGGGGTCTGCACCAACAAGCCTCAGGCGCCGACGGTGGAGATTTTGGCCGAACTGCATCTGGCGCATTATTTCTCGGCGGTCCTGGGCGGCGATGCCTGTGACGTGAAGAAGCCGGATCCGGGCCATATTTTCGCTACCCTGGATGCCCTGGGCGTGGCGCCGGAGCACGCCCTGCTGGTCGGCGACAGTCCCAACGACGCCTATGCCGCCCGCGATGCCGGGGTGCCGGGGATCCTGGTATCTTTCGGCTATACGCGCATCCCGGTGAACGAACTGCCTTCGGTGGCGGTTATCGATCACTTCGATGAACTGCCGGCGTTGATCGAAAAGTTCCTCTAGAAAACCGCGCAAGATCCCCGGCTTTCCTTGACAGAAGGTCGGGGGTTCCTTATACGAACCGTCCATCCATTGGGGTCATCCCCTTGGGGGCACGTAGCTCAGCGGGAGAGCACCGTCTTCACACGGCGGGGGTCACAGGTTCAATCCCTGTCGTGCCCACCATTTTTCCAAAGAAAATCAGTGTGTTAAGGGCGATTTTTCGAGATCGCTTGCTCGGGCGTTTTACTTTGCCCCCAGGATGTCCCCAGAATATTCCTGGAACCCCTTCAAAATAAAGGCGGTTTTCAGCCCTGGAATCAGCGTGAAATTGGGCTTGAGTAAGAGATTGAAGGCGATTGGACTCAGCTTCGAAACGCGGAGGTGTTTCTAGGACTCACCATGATCGCCCATGAGGTCCGAGGTTCTCGTCCAGGATGGATGGCGGAGACTCTTTCAGTGGATCGAGGCGATCCGCTTGGCGACGCCCCCAACGCAACCATTCTTCCATCGCTTCATTGGTGTTAGCTGACACCTAGTTCGGCACTGACCTTCTTGAGAGGGGCTGCCCAAACACGTTGGTAAATATCGTCTCGGTAAAAACTGACCTTCTTCCACATTCCGTTTCTCCCCAGATGGAATTCACCAGTCACTAGGTTATCGGATGTCGAGCCAATTGCTTATTAGGTCGGGTTCGCCCGGTGGTTACCCACCGGGCGGTTTCGCAAACAGTGGAACTGTTTACTTCCCTTTCGGCTTTTCCCGGCGAACACCCTTGAACTTGGTGCCATCGGCCTTGCCGTCCATGATGCGACCAGTATTCTCATCACGCTTGTACCAGATACCGTTGTTCGGATTCTGGAACTGGGAACGGTCTCTCACCGCTCCATTCCGGCGATTATCACCGGTTGGGGGATTCGTAGCCATTATCATCTCCATCGCTACGAGTTTGCGGTTCAGACTTTTCACGACGCCGATGTTTCGCTAGATTTCTCTAGCTATGGAATAGCGACATCGCCAGCCGCCCCAAACCATCAAGCGGCTGTCGAGATTTGATGACGGCATGGGCTGCAACCCATGCCGTCATTCGTTCGTATGCATTCCGCTTGACGAACGAATCCCGTAGGTTTACAAATAAAGAAAAAAATTCATTTTGTAAACCGGAGATGATCGATGTTTGGTGAGAGGTTGAAGCTGGCCCGGAAAAAGGCCGGTCTATCGTTGCGTGCCCTCTCCGACGAAATGGGAGGGATCGTTTCCGCACAGGCTATCGGGAAATATGAGCGGGACGAGATGATGCCCAACTCGACCGTGCTGATCTCGTTGTGCAAGACCCTTGGCGTGGGGATGGACTTTTTTGCTGCCCCGACCGGGGCCAAGCTGGTCGAAGTTGATTTCCGCAAACACTCAGGGACCAAAGCTCAAGAGCGAGCCGAGGTTGAAGCCCGTGTCATCGAGCATGTCGAACGCTATCTAATCATCGAGGAAATTCTCAATCTCGATAGTGCTGCGTGGCATGCTCCATTTAAGCGGCGTTCCATTGAAGACATCGAGGATGCAGAGGGAATTGCATCCGAGGTGCGTGAGCGATGGAATCTAGGTCTCGACCCAATCCCAAATCTGACTGAGTTGCTGGAAGAAAAAGGCATCAAGGTGATGATGCTCTCGCTTCCAAACAACGTTTCTGGACTGACCTGCATCGTTGAACGAAAGGGAGTACCGGATGTTCCGGTCATCGTCGTCAACAAGGACCATCCTTTGGAACGACGACGAATGACGCTCGCACATGAGTTGGGGCACCGTTTGTTTGAGGCTCCAAGCAAGATCGAGGAAAAGGCAGCTACCCGTTTCGCTGGAGCGTTCTTGATGCCTAGCGAACACATCATTCGAGAGGTTGGAGATTACCGGCATTTCGTAGGTGTCGAAGAAGTGATGACCTTCAAGCGAATGTACCGGGTCAGTGCTGCTGCATTCATTGTTCGTCTGAGGGATATCGACATTCTCTCGAACGACAAACTGACCAGAATTTTCAGATCAGTTGGACGAACTTGGAGAAGGACTGAGCCAAACCCCATCGAGTCTGAGGAACGCAGCGGCCACTATGAAAGACCTAAGCGGTTCCAAAGGTTGTGTTATCGAGCCTTGGCCGAGGACCTGATTTCCGTAACCAAAGCGGCTGAACTGCTGGGCGAACCTGTCAAGTTGGTCGAAACCGCCATGACCGAGGGATTGTCCGGTGCCAAGGATCGTCATCAGTGACAGTTCTGTCTTGATGGATTTGGCTCTGGCAGGGTTGCTGGAAGCCACAGGGAAACTGCCTTTTCGATTTGAAATCCCGGACGTGATGTTCGTGGACGAGCTTCTAGACCTCGACAACTATGACCGTGATCAACTCGTCGAATTCGGTTTCCACGTCAGCGTTCTTGAAGGCAATGGTGTGTTGAAGGCGTTCTCCTATTTCGAGGAATATCGCACTCAACTCAGCGAACATGACTGCTTCGCTCTTGTCCTCGCCGAAGAGAAGAAGGCGATCCTGATGAGCGGCGATAGGCGTCTTCGGGAAATCTCGACGGAAAAAGGCATCGAGGTTCATGGCATCTTATGGATCGCCGATCTCCTGCACGAACACGACGTGATTGCCCCGAATGAACTGGCGGAGTGCTTGGTTCTGATTAAACAGCACCCCCGTTGTCGGTTGCCAGTGAGGGAACTCAACAGGCGGATTGCGGAATGGTCGGCTTAACCCAACAAGGTGGAGGTCTCCTTTGAAGGTTGCGTTCACTCTGCCGGTGACTGGGACCCTCCGAGTCCAGAAGGACGAGCCAATTCAGTTATATGATTGGTCGTTCTATTTTATGGCTGACGAGACTACTGGGTTCGTCAATTCGCTCGTCATCGAGTTGAGCAACATTCCCAAGGAGAAATGGCCTACCCTTGTCACCGTAGAGCAAGACCCGAACGCTGATATTCCGCAGTTCCCATTTTCCGTAAATCCAGACGCATTCCATTTTCAGATGATCGAGCAGCAGATTATCAATCTCGAAAGCTATCTCAGTGTCTATGGACTCGAAGAAATTCAGTTTCGGCACATTGATGTACGATGGATTTCTGAGGAGGGCGACGACCTGGACGAAGGGTTATTCGCTGGGTTCTCTATGCCGCCCAGTGAACCAGAAAGCAGGTACGATCCGCTTAATCACCTGTTTCTTGTGAAATGCATAGTGGCCTCGAACTCAACCGGGCCTGAAGCAGCGGCACTAGCTCATTACCGGGTCGGGGCATCTCACTACAACAATCGGCGATACATTGAAGCGATTAGAAATCTTTACCTTTGCATCGAGACCCTTTTCGCAAATGGCAAAAGCAAGAGGGATGCAACGCTCAGTGAGTTCCGAAAATCAGCGATCCTCAAGAACGCTATCCAAGGCGAATTGCTAAACTCGCCCTCAAAGAGTTTGGCGATCATTCTGGAGAAATATCCCAAAATCTCGGACCACCCAGGCACCGAGGGAATTCTCAGGTTCATCTATAACCTTCGAGGTCTGGTGCAACATGCGAATGGGTTCACAAAAGGCCAGTGGCACCCGAGCCGTCAGCAAGATTTTGAGCATGAGGCGATTAGCCTAATCAACATTGTTGATGCGATTTGCTGGCAGATTGCTGAACGGGACATTTCCTCAATCAAGCCGAAAGAACCTGATCCCGGCTGACCCGTCTCATTCGGGTACACCCAAACAATGTCCGAATTTGAGACATTAAAACCGTCTTTTTCGGGTGCCTCGTATTGACGAATCTCCGGTTCGTGGCACGGTCTAAAGGTATATGAGACACCGGAGGGCGGAATGGCGGTTTATGGATATGCACGGGTCAGCACGACCGACCAGGACCTGACCATCCAGGAGCAGGCGTTGCGTTCATACGGCTGCGACATCATCCGAGCGGAAAAGGTCTCCGGCACCAGTCGAGATGGCCGAAAGGAACTCGAAACCCTGCTCGATTTCCTCCGCAACGGCGACACACTGGTCGTCACCCGGATCGACCGGCTCGCCCGCTCGATTCGAGACCTCCAAAATCTTGTCCACGATTTGAAAGAACGCGGCGTGATCCTCAAAGCGACGGAGCAACCCATCGACACCGGCACGGCGGCAGGCAAGGCATTCCTCGACATGCTGGGCGTCTTCGCCGAATTCGAAACCAATCTTCGTTCTGAAAGGCAGATGGAGGGTATCGCCAAGGCAAAGGCTGCGGGTGTCTATAAAGGCCGGAAGCCGACCATCGATCGGGATGAGGTTGCTCGTCTGCGAGCCGAAGGAAAGGGAGTATCGGAAATCGCTCGCACCCTCAATATCGGTCGAGCGAGCGTGTATCGGGTGATGAACAGCGGGTGACTGATCGCAGACTTCAAAATGTAAGCCATAGTATTTCTAGAAATTGCCGCGTGAGCGTCAAAAAACTTCAACAAGTCGGCCCGCAGGCCACGGCGGGAAGCAAATTGGTATCAGTCTTTATCTCTGGCCTTGGCCGGAGGTGATTTCAAACCGACCTTGATCGTATAGAGCAACGACCAAGGAACACCTCAATGACCACCCATCAAACAAGAACCAGAATCGTCCAGAATCCGTATGGGCTTGTGGATTACATCGATCAAACCGTCCGGGCTGTCGCCAAGCGAAAGTATGTCAACCTTCCTACCGACAAGCGACTGACTGTGATGCGACTCGAAATCTCCAAGCGTTGAACACCAGAATCAATCGGCAGAAAGGCGATTCTCTCAAGAAGAGAAGCAGGCACTCTAAGACGTGAACTCGTCGTTTCGTTAAGTCATAGTAGGTTCAATTCGTCTGACGGTCAGTAAGTTCTCGTTTCTTTGCAGCCAAGTTTTACGGGCTTCGAAGTCAGGAACTATAAAAGCGACCAAACCCCAGAACGACCGGTTATGTTTGCGATGTTGCAGGTGGCAGAGTTCGTGGGCGACAGCGTACTCCAGCACTGTTTTCGGGGCGAAGATGAGGTGCCAGTTCAAATTGATGATGCGATCCTGCCCGCAACTGCCCCAGAGGTGTTTCTGATCCTTGATGCGGAAATCCTTGGGAACGAGACCGTTGGGTTCGCCGTGGCGACGCACGAACTGGGCGATATCTAACCGTAATCGCTTCTTCAGCCAGAGATTCAGAGCATCTTCGATCAGGATATCTCGGGTCGATTCCGGCAGCGATGTGGGGCATTCGATAAGAAAACCGTTCCGGTAGGAGACGTGGACGAGACTGTCGTCGGTCGGCACCACTTGCAGGCGGATCATCCTTCCCCGGTATGGAATCTTCGAACCTGATCTGAAACGATGGATAGATGGAATGTTCGCCGCTGCTTCCTGCATACGGATGTGCTGCTCGAATATCCAAGCTCGCCGTCGATGCAAGGCACCATCGATTTGCTCGTCGAGTGTACCTTCGGGAACAATGACTTCGACCATCTCGGGGGTCACTGTAATTCTGGCACGCTCCCCGAAGCCGAACCTTTTCAGTACATAGGGAATATGGGTTTTGCCAACGGTGAGGATGGGCATGCTTACGCCTTGGAGAAGGTCTTCAGGGCGAATTCCTCGATTTCCTCGGATAGAGCCTTCAAGTTTCCAAATCCCAGTTCATGTGCCATCTGACGGACCTGTTGCCGGAGTGTTTTTCGTAGTTCCGCCTTTTCCTGCCACAACGGCGGTGTATCGCCATAGATGCCCTCGATCTTTCGGGCGGCATCTGTCAGATCATCCAGTGCGAAGCCTTCGGGCAGGAAGGTTTCCAGCACCTTCATAATGCCATATGCGTCTTCCGACAATCCCGTACCCTTGTGAGCCTTGGCTTCGGCGTCGATGTCCTTTGCCAGTTCTTCCGCCACCTTGAGTTTATCCGCCCAAGACAGTTGAGCACCCTCCATCCGTTCCAGCAGTTCCTTCAGGCGGTCGGAGAATTTCCCATATCGATGCGGGTTCTCACCGAGTTTTTCGTAGACGGTCTTGCGAAGTTCCGTGGTCTTGCGAATGGCTGCGGTCTGGAGGTCATCCTCCGTCATGTCCTCGGTTTCGAAATCATCCCAGAATTGGGGATCGGTTATATGCCGCAGTTTGACGGTGACGCTCAAACCCGTTGCATCCAAATGCTGTTCCAGCATGTCTCTGATCTTGCGGCTATAGGTCTGTTGGTCAAAGGCTTCGCGTTTCTCGAAAACCTGCGTGGCGTAGCGGAGGAAACCTGCAACCCACTTCAGATCAAGCGTGAACTCAAGCACGGATGGATCAGGGCTGAGGGATTCATAGTGGGAGATGAAATCCCGAGCCTTTGACCGGAACAGGAACCATTGGTCCTCGCTGTTCAGCGTGCTGACCAGGGCATCGTATTCCTTCTTCAGATCGCCCTTGTTTCGCTTCACTCCCTTCATCAATCCGACAACCGTCGCATGGGTAGCCCGCAGTTGTGACCGGAGGTCGTCAAGGTTCCGCATTGCATTCTTCACGTCGTCGCTACGGTACGACGACAGGGCTTCGTCGAGCTTTTTGGAGACCCCGATGTAATCGACGATCAACCCGTTTTTCTTTCGCTCGTCCGCAACCCGGTTGGTTCGGGCGATTGCTTGCAGCAGCGAATGCTCTTTCAGCGGCTTGTCGAGATACATCACGGACTCGATGGGTGCATCGAACCCGGTCAATAACTTGTCGCAGACGATCAGGAAGTCGGGTGTTTCTCCTTTGCGGTTGAACGCTGCCTTGACGGCAGTCTCGACATCTCGATCCAGAAAGAGGCGGCGGAGATCGCTTCGGATGTCTTCAGTGCGGGCATCCTCTGACGGCTTGTCGTCTTCCTGGGATTGGGAGAAGACGCAGGCCGACATGGCGGTAGCTTGATCCCTGGCCTCGTCCGCAGCAAGCCCCTCTTTGACCAAATCCTCAGCGATTACACGGTCCAAAGCCCGCTTGTAGAGAACGACCGATTCCCGGTCGATGGCGACGATCTGAGCCTTGAAGCCATCCGGGACGGCGTAGGCTTTGAAGTGCGTCCAGATGTCGAAGGCGATGAGGTCGATCCGTTTGGAGTGCTTCACCAGATCGGCGATGGTCACGCCCCGCTTCTTGACCTTCTCTAGTTCCTCGTTCGGCAGGTCGGCGAACCATTGGTCGAACAGAATGTCGATCTTGGCTTCGTCGATGTGCCAGTCGGCTTTGCGTCCGGTATAGAAGATCGGCACCGTTGCCCCGTCCGCCACCGCATCGTCGATACCGTACTTGTCGAGGTAGCCTTCCCCTTCGACGCCGAAGTTGCGGTAGGTGTCACGGTCGGTCTTTTTGACGGGTGTCCCGGTGAATCCGAAGAAGCGGGCATCGGGCAGCGTCGCTCGCAGGAGAGCCCCGAGGTCTTTTTCCTGGGTGCGGTGACATTCGTCCACCATGACGATCCAGCTTGCAGAATTCAGAACCGGCGTCTTCGACCCCTGGAACTTGAACACCGTGGACAGCACCGTCTGGCCGTCGATGCCGCTGCGAATGGTGTCGAGCAGATCACCGATGGACTCCGCCCGTTCGGGATTGGGAAGCCCGCATGCCTGGAAGGTGCCGCTGATCTGATCATCGAGATCGATACGGTCGGTGAGTACCATCAGGTTGGGATTGGCGAGTTCGGGCGAGGTCTCGGTCAGATGCGTCTTCATCTTCAGGGCAGCGAACACCATGGTCAGCGACTTGCCCGATCCTTGGGTGTGCCAGATCAGCCCCCGGCGATGCTCGTTCTCGACCACCCGCTCGACCATCTTGTTGACCGCACGAAATTGCTGATATCGGCAGATTTTCTTGATCCGGCCTTCCTCAGTTTTCTCGAAGACGATGAAGTGGGCGATGAGATCGAGCAGCCGGGACGGCTCCAACAGCGACCACAGTCCCTTGGAAAGCTCATCGGGGAAATCCGCCTCCAGCTTCGGCCAGGGATCACGCCAGGAGCCGTAGAACTTCGACGGGCTGCCGGTGGAGCCATAGAGGCAGTTGGTACCGTCCGTGATGATGTTGAAGCAGTTAGTATGGAACAATCGGGGGATGTCCCGCTCGTACCGCTTGATCTGATCGAACGCCTCGCCGCTCTTGTCCTTGGCGTTCAGCGGCGACTTGCATTCGATGACCACCACCGGGATGCCGTTCACGTAGACCACTACGTCGGGAATGCCCGGTTTCTCCGATTTGACGTAGAGTTGGCGGGTGACCGAGAAGGTGTTGTTGGCGGGGTTCTGAAAATCGATGACCCGGACGGTCTTGTGTTCCGCCTGCCCCGAGACCTTGCGGCTGTAATTACCCCGCAGAATGCCGAGCCATTCCTCGTTGTCGCTCTTTGTCAGCAGATCGACGTAGGCGGCTCGGGCGTCTTCCTCCGACAGCCCGTTTAAGCGTCGCAGGGCATTGATCAGGATGGGGCGGAACAGCACCAGATTGTCGCCATCCCGCAGACCCACGTGGTCGGCGGGATTGACGAAGCCGTAGCCCATGCCCTCAAGGCACTGGATGGTCGGCTTTTCGGCGAGGTGCCATTCGCTGCTCATGCTTCCCCCAATTGAAGGGCAACCCACCAATTTCTGAGTGACGACTTCTTATAATGAATAGTCCTGCCATACACCCTGGTAAGTTCAACCTTCAGTCAAAGCGTCGTTCTTGATCGTTCCATCCTACTCTACGCAATTCTGGAACAGGAGACCTGTGAAGAATTGCAACCGTTCCGTCGCCGAACAAGGTGTAGTCATCGGCCCATTCAATCGGAAAGTCTTCGCCCCAGTCCCGGCGATTGACACTCCCATCATCCTCGTTAGGGTATTCTGCGAGTCTGTAAACTGGTTCCATGACTTCCTTCAGAAGGCCAAAAGTAATCCTGTAGGGACGACCGTCCCAGCAGATGGGCCAAGAAGAACGATGATGCGTCATGAATTCTCTACCACCTGCTTCGAATACGCCAACTGCATCTCGTTTGTGAGTTTGCATGATAGGCTCGGAATCCATACGTCGCCGTAGCTTGCCAGCCATTCGAGGCAATCGTAGCAATCGGGAAATTGCCGAGTAGTGATAGGGAATAAACGAAGCAGAAATCGAGTGCGGACCAAGTGGGTAGGTTGATGGAGAGAGGCTTGTACCTGTTGGAGACCGGTTCGTAGTAAAAAATAGCTCAATTGGATCGTTCTCAGGCAACCGGACTCCAATACACAAACCGTCAGAGATGGGTAAACCACAAGCCCTCCCAATTAGATTACTCTGAATTTGACGACGCCACTCCGTCTTCAATCGTTGCTCAACCGTTGTAGGAGTGCCGGTCGATCCCTTCGTTTCACAGAGTGAAATCCCTAGCCCATCGGAGTAAACGAAATCGGGCGTTGCTCCCGATGAAGACCCGACCACCTCTTCCCAGTGGCCTTGCCATGCGAAACCGCAAGCATCCATGTAAAGGGTTCCCAGAGCCGCCCCGAACTGTCCCGTTACGCCGGTTCGCATGAAATCTTTCCAGGAAGCGAAGCCTCCGGGTCCAAGCGTTATTCCTGATCCGGTCTTTTTTGTTTGCGAAAGGAGTGCCATCGCAAAATGAAATGCAGCAAGGTTTATAGACTTGGAAGCTGATTTGAATGCCGAGCATCTGATAGCTGAAGAGACGAAATTCCAAGGACTGATGCTGAACTGCTCACTGAAACCCAACGCATTATAGACATTTGGATATTTAGGGTAGAGTTCCCCCCAGCGGTTCCGACTAGCCGAGGGTGGGCTATCGGTTCTCCAGGCTGTTTCGACCTCTATGTTTTTTCGCCCCCAAAACCACATTTCACGCTCTCCCAACGCCAATGAAAATCAGAAAGTCAAAACCCAAAGGGGTCAGATGAAACCGTCTCGAAACCAGTGGCGGCCCCATGTTGTCCAGGTCCGCATCCTCTTCGATCAATCCGAATGAGGAGAGGTGTCCAATCATCGCGGCATTTAACTGTAGTTCGGGGTCGCCCTCGTCGATTTCCTTGAGGCCATTCAACTCCTTGACAGACCGTCCTTCGCTGAGGGCGACGTAATATGACTGCTGAACTCTCTCCGCTGGAGACCTTTGTGGAAGGTTCTCCGGCAGGTAGTTGCTCAGCAGCACAATCTGCCGGTCATCGATCTGAGTCAGGATACGAAGGAAATGGCGAGCGGCAGCCTGTTTCGTGCCGTCCGACTTCAAGCCGACAGCAACAAGTTCCGCAATTTGCTGTTTTCGCTCGTCATTGAAGGCACGGGCCGCCTGCCAAATGCCTTCCTCGAATGTGTCCAGGCCCTCCGGGGTCTCCAAGGCGGCCTTCAACTGGAGTTCGTCGATACACCCCTGGAGATAGAGAAGGTATGCCTCGATCCGCTCCAGTCGGACGTTTGGGATCAACTCGGTGACTGCCGTTTGAATGACACCTCCCGCGAAGGGGACAGCCGAAGGAAGGCTGGCGACAACCCGCATCGCCCTGTTGCTGGCGGTATCACCAAGAGGGGGACGGTCATCGGCGGTCATAACGCACCTCCCGAAGCTCGTAGTGGTCACCCTTGTCTTCGGCGATGAACTCGTGATCCACCCCCAGAATTCCCTGGGGCAGAGGATTGTCGGCCAATGGATTGTGAACCAGGACAATTGGGGGTTTGCCACCACAAGCGGCATCGATCCCTGCCGGTGTCCCCAGCAAGGCACTCACTCCCGAGTAATCTGGATTGAGAAAGCTGTCGGTTGGGACATCAGCATCGTTTTGGTTTTTGATGAACCTTCGATTCGAATAACGCTGATCCACCGTCTTCATGGTTTGACGATCAATCACCAGTTCTATCGGACCGACCGGAAACGCCGCCTCTACGGCAAAGGGAAGCTGGGAAATGCTATTGTGAAGATGAAGTGAGGTTGGCCCTAAACGGCAAGAGCTTACCGCCACGACGTAGGGTTCACCGCCGCCTACGACTTCTTTTTCCAGGTACCCCGGCCTCCAGCCCCCGCTCCGTCTGGGCCGCCCCGTCAGCTTCTCTTTCTTTTCCTTGAGTGCGGCGGTCCAACGCAGCAACATCTGCTCATGGGGTACACTTTGTGCCCGAGGAGCTTCCCCCGCCTTGGAAATGCGAAGCCAATCCTCGGAAAGACCTTCGGGGCCAGGACAAACAGCCTCGATCCAAATCTTCTGCCCCTTATAGAGAAAACCGAAGTCGGGACCTTCATCAGCGGATTGGAGGTCCAGCCCTAAGTTCTTCAAGTGGGATGCCAGGACCATTTCCCAGAGGTAGGCGAAAAAATCCGCATCACGGCCACTCGTGAACTTAGATTCGAACGAGGAGTCCTTTAGCCCCCATCTACCGTATCGACGAAACAGGTCTTTCAGGCATTCCATGACCTCCGTGTTGTCGGCGTATCTGGCTTCCAAGAATGTTTCAACCTGTCCTATCACCCGAACCCGACCGGTGAGGAGGTCGGTCATTAGGGCTGATTTGAGACGCTGAAGATGATGTAGGTGACGTTGGTGTGTCTCCACACCTTTTGAGAGGCTGTCAAAGCGGTCAATTATTGCCTGTTGCTCTGCCAACGGTGGCACAACGGCAGGGAACTGTTTGACCTGCGTCGAATTGATAGAAGCCAAGTTGGTGGTGCGTTTCGAGCAACTAAGGAAGTATTGCTTGCCGTATTGCGAACCAGTAAGGGCTGCGAGGAAATCAGGTAATAATCTTTTTTGGTCGGGTCGAACGGCGAAAACATGGTTTTGATGGAGACAAGGGGAAATTTGGCCTCTCCACACGTCGCCACGCCCCAGCTTGTCGTAATCCCCACCTTCGGTCAGCAGGACATCACCGACTTCGAGTGAATATCTCGCTATCTGCGATTTGGATACGGTAATCATCTTCATTTCCGTCAAATCAACAAATCCGTCCTGGACGTTCGCAACCCGCAGGTAGGGCAACTCAATAGGATCGGATACATCCTTCTTCCCTTTCGCCAGTCCGGTCTGAACTTTGGCGATATGAGACAGCGGGATGACCTCCCACCTCTCGGGGATTTTGCCGATTTCGGTTTGTTTGAAGCGGGTGTGGCCGATGCCCTTGGTCAGCAGGCGTTTCAGGACGCCCCGCTTAACCTTGCAGGTCTGCTCGATCACCGCCTGCGTGGACTGAATGGCATCGTCCACCGACGAGAGGATTTCAGCGATGCGGCGTTGCTCGGGAAGGGGGGGGAAGATGATTGGTTCGGTGTGAACGACGTTCCGATTAAGTGTTGGTACTCCGGTACCTGTGGCAAATCTTGAAAGCCGAAAGTGCTCTAAGAATCTGAAAACAAAGGCCGGATCATTGCCGTGAAAATCTTTCACGTACAGCGTCGTATTGAGGGGCCAATACGCCCCATCAAAAAACAGAACTTTTCCAATAGTGCCGCTTCGCCCAGTGACGACACCTGGACCTTCAACTCTTGGCTCGTTGTGAGTTCCAACTATCCCATTCGAGGCAATAACAGGAAAGTCGCCCGTTTCCCTTCTTTGCACAGGTAGGTCAAACCCTCTTTGAAGAGTAACTGCCTCGTCAAATCGAACACTCTCCCACCCCTCCGGCACCTCAATCGACATAGCCCAACTCCTTGAGGAAGCCGAGCATCCGCTCCTCCGCCCGGTCCCGCTGCTCCCGCAGTTCGAGCAGTTTCTCCACCTCCTCGGCGACATCCAGGTCCTCCTCCTCCTCGCCGATGTGGACGTAGCGGGAAATGTTGAGGTTCCAGTCGTTGGTCTCGATCTCAGTCAGACCGACCACACGAGCCAAACGCTCCTTGTCCTGGTAGTCGAGGAATGCCTCGGCCAGGGTGGCGACGTTTTCGTCCGACAGGTGGTTCTGGGCCTTGCCTTCGACGAAGGTCTCCGCCCCGTTGACGAACAGCACACGGCCACGCCGCTCGGCGGGCTTGGTCTTGCGGATGATGACGATGCAGCCGGGAATGCCCGCCCCGTAGAACAGGTTGGGAGCGAGGCCGATCACCGCTTCGATGATGTCATCCTTCAACATGCCCTGGCGGATTTTGGCTTCCTGACCGCCCCGAAACAGGATGCCGTGGGGCAGCACCACGCCCAGCATGCCGTCGTCCTTCAGGCTCGCCACCATGTGCTGGACGAAGGCGAGGTCGGCGTATGACTTGGGCGGGCAGCCGTACTTGTCCCGCCCGAACCGGTCGCCCGCCGTCCAGACCTCGTGGCCCCACTGCTTGAGCGAGAAGGGCGGATTGGCGAGAACCCGGTCGAAGGTACGGATCGCCTTCACGCCGTCGCCGGCCAGGTGCTTCGGATCGATCAGGGTGTCGCCCCGCTCGACAAAAGCGTCGTCGATGTCGTGCAGGAACAGGTTCATCTGGCAGATGGCCCAGGTGTTCAGGTTCCGCTCCTGCCCGAACAGGCTGAGGGCTTTCGGATTCTTGTCGTGGCGTTCCAGGTAGTGGACCGCCTCCAGCAGCATGCCGCCCGAGCCGCAGGTGGGATCGTAGACCGACATGCCTTCCTCGGGCCGCAGACATTCGACGATCAGCCGCACGACCATCTTCGGCGTATAGAACTCGCCGCCCTTCTTGCCCGCATCGTCGGCGAACTGGGAAATCAGGTACTCATAGGCGTTGCCCAACATGTCCGGCTCCACGTCGGTGCGGCGGAGGCGGTGGGTCTCGAAGTGCTGGAGCAGCTTCTCCAGGATGGCGTCGGGGAAACGCTGTTTGTTGTTGAAGTCCACGTCCTGGAAGACGCCCTGAAGCCGGTGATTGGCGTCCTCGATGGCGTGGAAGGCGACGTTCAGGTGTTCACCGATGTTGGTTGTGTGCTGCCGCACGTCCTTCCAGAAATGGCCTTCGGGAATGTGGAAGCGGTGTTCGTCGGGATCGGCGGCGAGGTCTTGGTCGCCGTATTGTTCCAGCTTCTGTTCGTACTCTTCCTCCCATACGTCGCAGAGGCGTTTGAAGAACAGCAGACCGAAGATGTAATGCTTGTAGTCACCAGAATCGATGGACCCCCGCAGGATGTCTGCGGCTCCCCACAAATGAGATTCCAGTTGTTGCAAGGTTAGGACAGGCATGAGCGTTTGAATTCCGATTCGTTGATTCTTGTGGGCATTTGGGAACCGGCCACATGATGCCCCCTGACACCTTGGACGGCAATCCGATCCCATATTGGCGTGACGCAGCAAATCACTCAAGTGTAGGATGTGAATCCAATCTAAACACATCATGAAGGATTGTAGGGCATGGATGCCGGAAAGGTCGAGCGAGTCAGGAAACCGATCTACCCACTGTACAGGGATGTGCGGATGTTGCTCGGCATTTTCGACGGAATCACCAAGAAGGACGTGCGGAAGCTCATCGACACCATCCACGGCCTCACCGGAACACCTCAGAATCCAGTTGATTGGTCGGACCCGGATAGCTGGATCGACGAACGCCTGAGCGGGGGCAATGCTGCTCTGGCCCATCGAATTTGGAAAGAGACCGAATGGACCGTGAATCCCCGTCACATTTACGGCGACTACATGTTCGTCAACAGCTACGAACTGCTCACTCCCGATGCGACTGGGATTTACCGGCTCACTGACAGGGGAAAGGATTTCCTTGCCGGTGACGAGTCGTCCGTTGTCCGGGAGATCGATGACCTCGAAGGCATTCCGAAACTGCTGGAAATCCTGTCCACCAAGACCTCGGCCCGCAAAGCGGACCTGATCGGCGAATGGAGCGAGTTCCTTGCGGAAAACTCCAAGTGGTCCACTCCGAAGGGCATTGCCGATACCATGCGTCGGCGACTGAACAACCTGATTGGTAGAGGATACGTTTCAAGGACGGGTAACGCCTACCAGATCACGCCTGCCGGGATCACCTATCTGGGTGAACATGCGGGTGGTGCTGCTTCCGAGAAGATCTCGATGCGGAAGACGATCTCCGACTACAACGGCAATCGGTTGGAGGAATTTCGATCCCGTCTGATATCCATGGACCCATACGCTTTCGAAGCCTTGGTCGGGAGCCTTCTTGAAGCAATGGATTACGAAGATGTGGTCGTCACCAAGCAGAGCGGCGACAAGGGCGTGGACGTGGTGGCCCGCTATCAGTTCGGCATCACCGAGATCACCGAAGTCGTGCAGGTCAAACGCCAGCAGGGAACCATCACCCGCCCGATCCTCGATCAACTCAGGGGAGCCTTGCACTATCACAACGCCATCCGAGGCACGATCATCACGCTGGGTAAATTCGCCAAGGGAACGAAGGATGCGGCGATCCATCCCGGTGCCCCACCGATCACCCTGATCGACGGCGACAAACTGATCGAACTTCTGGTCAAGCATGGAATCGGCATCAAGAAGCGTCAGGAGGTTTTACTTGAGGTTGATGAGGCGTTTTTCAAGGATGCGGAAGAAGAACCGATGTCCGAGGACGATTGAAGCTAATCAGCCTTCAGAGGTCCGTCGCCAATGACTGTTCCAATACGGTTTGTGAGTTTCGTACAGAGGTCTTCGGCATCGGACCAAACAATGTGATTGAACTGCCGAATATCGAAGTGAAGATGGTCGGTCATATCGTGCCGACATGTCCAAATAATTGGGATATCAAGGCCATGGGCAAAACCAGCCTCGAAGTAGACGCCACCCCGTGCTTCATAGATTTGACCATCGTCTAGTTCCAAGACACGGGCCGTAAAATCTGCAACGAGAAATCTTGACCGCCGAATATCAGCAATGATTTCATCGTCGATCTTGTTGATATGCTCTTTGCGATCAATGCGAATTGGATCATACCCGGATTCTCTGATCGCCTTTTCAAAGCCCAGTTCATAAACCTCGTCCATGGACGGATCAAACCACATGGCAACAAAGGCTTCGTGGGATACGGAAGGTCGCGAACTCCGCTCCGCTACATGGGCAAACCCTTCAGGTTGAACGACAATATCAGGGATTGGGCCATTTGAGCCTAGTTCCAGATATCCGCGTCTCTCCAAGAATTTTAAGAGGAACTGCAACTCCTCATGTTGTGCCGATGCAGACCACGCCAGCAGATAGTTTGCACTATCTGAATAGGTTGTCATCGAGATTGAATGGAGGTTGCCACCTCCATCTTGTTGAACATCCAACAAAGGCAGGAAACTAAGATTCTGTCCAATGTGTTGGCTTATTCTGACCAGATAACCAAGGAGCCATTCGGCCCTATCGTTCGGGTGGGGAAGCGACCGTCCACGAACTTCTTTGAGCGTCGTAGATGTAACGAGTGCCTCTGCTCCAATGAGGTTTTGCTCGACGATCCACTGAGTAATGCTCATGCGTTCATCGTCGGACAGATACTCGATCATGGCTCTGGCCGTACCTGTAAGTATGTACCGCCCACCGGCTCGCGGGGACTCGATAACCTGTTGGTCCCCGAAATCTCCGCTATGAACAAGACTTGCTGCCGTTTTCCAAATTGGGCACTCAAAATTCTCGGACATACTCATACCTTGCTGAGGTTGAGGAACTGTCAAAGTAAACTCGATCCCGATATCGCCAATTACCGTCGCCTGGAGTCCAACACACCAATCACGCCTACCAGGATTTCCAGATCGCTTTCCGGTAAGAGTTCCGCCGCATTCCTGACTGTCTTGGCGTTGTCCGATAGGGTGTCGTCGTCGGTCGAGCGGATCGCTACGTCCTCGAAAAAGTCCAGAATATTTACATTCAGCCTGCCCGCCACCTGTTCCAGGGTGACCAGGGAGGGGAGAGTTTTTCCTCTCTCGAAGTTACTGATCGTCTCGACTGATTTTCCCAATAGCTCTGCAAGCTGAACCTGGGTGAGGCCACGTGCCTCCCTGAGTTCCTTCAACCTGCGTCCAAGCTGTATTCCAAGTGATTCCGTCATGTCCCGAACCTTGATCTGTAGTTCCGGGCTTGACCATTGACGCAATTTTCCGTCTTATATAGTTGATGTAATATTCCGTGTTATCGAGTCGAAAATCTCGCTCTACCATTTCAAGGGGGTTTCAATGCAACGCATCGTCACGCTGATTTCCGCTATTGCTCTGACTGGAGCTTTGGCTGCCTGCCAGACCACCGGGTCATCCACGTCCACGTCTTCGTCTTCGGCATCCAGCGGGTCGTCGGATGTGGCGAAAGTAGTCGCTCAAGTCAAATCCGATAACGACTTCGCTGCCCTTTGTGCTGCGTCGGCATCGAACCCCGCTGCCGGTCGGCAGGCCGTCACCAATGCCGTGGGCAAACTGGTTGCCGGTGGTGAGATCGATGGCAGCCCCGGTCAGGTCGGGCAGGAAGCTGGTAAGCAGATTGCCATGGAATGCCGCCGCTAAGGCGACGCTAGGACAGGTTCCGTGGGGAATGGAATGCGACGAACTACTGGATTTCTTATCGTCATGGCGGCTTTGGTAGCGTCTCTGGCGACGACAGCCGAAGCAGGCGAAATCATTACCTTCCAGTCGCCAGTATTCCATTCCCCAACTTATCTTTACCGTCATGATTTCAAGAAGACGCGACCGGCGACTCTCGAAATCTTCCTCCCGGAAGATTTCCGCAAGGATCGTAAATATCCCGCCCTGGTCATCGCCCACGGTGCGGGTGGGGTGAACGGGCGGAATCGCTGGTGGCGGGATGAGTTTCTGAAGCGGAGTTTCATCGTCGGCCAGATCGATAGCTATCGTCCGCGTGGCGTAAAGAACACGCTCCTCGATCCGTTTTCCGTCACCAACGACGAGATGATCGCCGATGGGTTCATTGCCCTGAAGGAAATTGCCAAACACCCGAATGTGGACCGCCAACGCATCGGCATCATGGGCGGTTCGAAGGGAGGCATCGTCGCGTTGTATACCGCCATGGAAGCATTACGACGGAATTTCATCGCCGATGATCTACGCTATGCCTTCCATGTCGCCAAATATCCGTACTGTGGCTACTACCCTTTAAACATGACCCTGACCGGCTCACCGGTTCTGATGATGACGGCGGGGAAGGATCGTTTGACGTGGCCGGTCCACTGCCGCCGATTTGTCGAACGGACGGAAAGTCCGTCCATCGAATACCTCGAATATCCTGGCCTCGGGCATTCGTTCGACACCCCCAGCCTGCTCACTCTCCCAGTGCCGTCATTCGAAGTTCCGGTGTGGTCGCCAAATGCCTGCTTTTTCGAGCAAAGAGCGGATGGCGTCTTCATCGAAGGGACTTCGGGTCGAGCTACGCTTACCAAGGAAGATCGGGAGGCTATTCGTGCTAAGGGAGGGATGTGCGAGCCGGATACCAATCCGACCGAGACGCTCTACAAAACGCCACTTGATGCGATGAACAAGGCACGACTACGGATTTTCAATTTTGTGAAGCCGTTCAGAGGGCCGTCGTGAATACCGGGGATTCCGTTGCCGTCTGCCTCTACAGGGAAATCGATGCTGTCGATCCGCTTCTGATCAGGCTCGGAGCCATCAAGCTCGTCGAGATCAATGGTGCCAACCGGGCGAGGTCGAAGTGCCGTTGGTACATCGAAGAGTGCGGAATATCAGAGATGGCTGACCATTGGCGGACCTTATTGGTCGAGATAAATTTGATCGTTCAATAAAACGGCATCCCGTTCGGCTGCTCCGTTCAACAAAGATTCTCAATATATCTTTTCTTGATATGGTCAAATATAAATAATGATTTCCACGTGGTGTCTTCCATATAATCGAAGTTTATAAATAGAAATGGTGTCGGAGTAGAAACCGTTCCAACATATTCGTTAGGTATTTTCACATACCAACCTCTATTGAAGTTGTGCTGATCTTACGAACCTCGTTGGCTGTTTTCTACCCCGTGCCGGGAGCCGACGAGGTTCTTCTTTTATCAACATATGGCAGTCAGCGACGAGAGGAGGTGTAGAGATAAATGGTGAATTCAGTACGATGGCAATTCGTCTCGTGTTTGAGCGAGATGAACTGGCGGGATGGGTTGGCGTATACGTTGACCTTTCCATTTCAGATGGCTGAAAGTCGAAAACGGGTAGAAAAAGAACTCAGGTTCTTTTTCAACGTACTCGACAAAGCCGTCTTCGGACGACGCTCGCTTCGTAGCGACGCCCATCGGTGTCAGCGGATCAACATGATCGAAGGTGGGCCGCTGGGCGACAATTTCCATTGCCATGGATTGATACGGCCTTCGAGTCATCCCGAAGCGAAGATTATCGAAAGCTGTACCCTGCAACAAGCAATGGAGGAAATATGGAACAACAAAATGAGGAGCGTTCTCACCTTTGACAGAGAGTATTTCGGCAACAAAGCCATCCCTGCGAGGATCGAGATCAATCCGGCTTTCGACAATGGCAACACGCCCGGTAAGTGGGCGAACTACATATGCAAGACGATATCGGCTGAAAACAGTGAAGCACTGTGTCCGAAAACTTCTTGGTTTCACGATGGACCGGTGAACAAGGCAAGATAAAAGGCTCGAAAAACCATGGCGTCATTTTGAATGCGTGAGTATCTCCGCGTGATGAATTCGCCTGAAATATCAATATCAACTGGCGTCTAGAAGGGAGCTAGATGATCTCTACATACGGACATGAGAAGAAACGATAGTAAACTTAATACTACTGAAAATCCGAGACCTTCGATGAACCATCCCCTCGTCTCTCGTTTCGAAGAAACACAACCCGATCCAACCATTGAGCAGACAATCACGGACAGCTTGTTGAGGCAGGCGATGTGTCGCCGCTGCCAGGAAAGACTGGACATGATCCTCGGCGACGAGGGCGGCAGATAAATACCTCCAGTTACAATAATCTGGAGGACAAACATGTTGGATTGGAGAGACATCTATACACGCTGCAAAGACCTGGATATTTGCCAGAGCCAGTACCAGTTTAGTCGGGAGGTAATGGGGCGAAAGCCAAGTACGTTCTCTGCCGCCATGGCAGAAGATCGAACATTTTCGATGGAAACACTCACCCGAAGCTTTGTCCGAATTCAGGACATAATTACGAACAGCGAGGAGGAGGTGGAAACCACCGAAGGAGACGACCGGGAAGCCCTGATCGGTGGGATTGAGGACCTGGATGGCATCCTTGATGAGATTTGGCAGGAAATCCGTCAGCGGGTTTATGACGATGAGTGAGCCATGCTTCCGGCCTGATCCGGTGACCGAGTTGCTGCTCTGGCGATTCATGCGGGGTCATCGCCGCCGGTACAAATTCCAACATGTGGTCACTGGTTTTTCCCTGCCCAATGAGGAGAGGGACACCAGCATTTTCATCATTCGAGGTTCATTCATGGGTCAAGAGTTCGCTGCTGAGTTTGGCGAACGGTCAACGGACGCCACCCACGGGTGGTGGGTTCGCAATACTCCGGCTCTCCTTGATTGGATGACGTTCCAACGGCTGAAAACGCCTGAGATTCTTCCCGAGATTCGCCGGTCGGCAAGGGGGACGATCACGGAAGACCATCGTTTCGTCCATGCCGGGGCCATGGCGTATGGCGTCGCCATCAAATACATCCCGGAATTCTATCAATGGATGATCGATAATCTCGACCCTAGGTTCATTAACTTCGTATTGGACCACGAGCAGGACACCGAAGGCCGGGACGCCATTGCTTCGTATCAGTTTACCAATCTGCATGCGAAATGTTTCGTGAGCATTCGCCAGCGACAGATCGAAGGAAAATGGATTTACCGTCTTCTCCTACCCGTATCCGCCGACCTCGCCACGGCGTTTAACCTGCTGCTGGTCGCCAGAATCAAAGCCCAGGGTATTGAGATCATCGGGTGCAGTCAGGATGACCGCCATCTGGGAACACGCTGCTCCCCCGACCTGAACGACAGCCTGCTGACCAGTGAAATGAACAAGCTTTCGCACTGGATTCGTCAAAGAGCGGAAGAGGACTTGACGGTCCTTCAGGAACTATTGGACTGGTCGCCGCCACCGACTCCTAAATTCTTCCCAAGCAAAGATACGAATGTGGCCCCATTACCCCAGCCAAGCATCATGAATCTTGTTGGAGATATTTTTAAAGGCGAAAGTATTGACGGAATCATAAATTGTGAAATCATGAATATATGATCGATTTTTATTAATGGAGTCGTCAATGAAATTCAAATTGAGTTCGACAAAACGTCCCTCGGCAGTCGAACGCCGCAAGAAAAACCCGCGTGATATCGTGACGGACGGCATCGATGTTCAGATCGAGTCCATCCAGGCCGCTGAAAAGGGCGAGGTGTTCACCGTGACCCGTCATCGGTACTTCGATGTGACCGAAGATGGCGTCACGAAGAAGGTAAAAAAGGAAATCCAGTCCAAACCGAAGCAGTGGTGGTGGCAGGATGGCGACCTGTTCCTGACCGAAATCCGCTACGGTTCTTCCGCCGTCGTTCAGCTTGAGGAAGGTATGCCCAGCATCGAATGCGGCAAGTCCTTGAAGGACGTGATTAAAACCCTCGAAGAGATCAAGAAAGCCGTCTTGGTCGGGGAGTTCGACGACCGCATTGCCGTCGCCCGTCAGCAAGCATCCCGCAAGAAGACGGCGTAGCTACGCCGCCTTCCTGTTCGCCCTGGCGGCGGCAATCCGTTGTTCGGCGAGCTTGATGAACTTCCCTTCGAGTTCGAAGCCCAGATAGCGACGATCCAGTTCGACCGCAGCAACTCCCGTCGTCCCCGACCCCATGAAGGGATCGAGAACGAGGTCACCTTCACCGCTGTAAAGCTTGATCAGACGGCGGGGAAGTTCGACGGGGAATGGGACGGGATGACCAACACGGGTTGCCTTCTCAGGAGTAATGTTCCAGATCGAGCGGGTTAAATCGGCGAAATCGTCGCTGGAAATCGGTTTGATCCCTCGATACCGGTCACGCAGATCGGTGCGGCAGTAATCCCCTTTTGAGAAGACAAGCACGTACTCGTGAACATCCCGCAGTACCGGATTGGACGGCTTCCCATGCGACCCCCACCCAAAACCGGCAACGCCTCCGCCCTTGTTCCAGATGATTTCTCCACGAGGCAAGAAACCGACTTCCTCCATCATCAAATGGATATGGGCGGTCAAAGGAATATAGGGCGAGCGACCCGTGTTGTTGATGTTGATACAGACCCGGCCACCTACAACGGTGACCCGATGGATTTCCACGAACACCTTGCGAAGCCAATCCAGGTAGTCGTCGAACGGACGGTCGTCGTCGGTGTTTTCGCCATACCCGATCCCCACGTTGTACGGTGGCGAGGTGACTGTCAGATGGATCGAATCGTCCGGCAACAGCGACATGTCCTCGCAGGACTGGTTGAAAACACAGTCCATGAGAGGGCGGGCATCGTTGTCGTTCGCCACGGCAGGGACTGGTTCAGGCAATCGCTCCCCGATCTGGCGGGCATAGATATCGAGCAGAGGCGTCTGGTAGGTCGGAATGATCACTTCTTGCCCTTGCTGATTTCCACTCACGGAATAGCCGACTTGATGGACAATCGGGCGGTGCTGGGAGAAAGCCTCTCGAACTGTCCGTGAATCGTTCAAGGTAATCAGAACATCGTGCTGGCATGCCTCGACGGCTAGAGTGAAGCCCTCCAGGTCGAAATCCCCGAATTCATACATCCGATTGCCGACTTCTTCGTATGGAGGATCGGCGAAACAGAACACGTCGTTTCCCGGAGCCGACAGAACATCGCGGTAGTCTTGGCAGGTGATATGGATGCCTTGCAGCAGTTCAGAGAAACCGTTGAGGCGTTCGATCTTCGACCGGGTGACCGCCTCGCCCGCTTCGACCCGCTTGCGAGCGAATCCGTATCCTGTGTTTTTTGTTCCCCGCACGATCTGGTGCTTCAAGAACGTTGCGACTGCCGTATCCATCAAGTCTTCGCTTTCGTTCCAGTCGAGCCATTGGCGGTACAGGTCTTCCGAGCCACCGCCATGAATATCGTAGAGGTACAGGAGACGACCGATCAGGTCTGCCGGTTGCTGCTGCAAAATGTTGTGGAAAGCGAAGACCTGCGGATCGAGGTCGTTGATCCAATACCGTTCGCAAGGATGATGGCGGCGGATATGGAAGAACATCGCCGCTCCACCCGCGAAACACTCACGGTATTCGCGGTAGCCATCGGGACGCAGCCCCGACAGCGTTTCCGCCATCTTTGCTTTACCACCGGGGTAGGCGAGCGGCGTGCGTTGATGATCAGCCAATCGTATCAACATTACGCCGCCTCCTTCATCGCCGGTTTGGTGGCTTTCCGTTTGACGCCGATGCGGCGGAACTCGTCGGCTTCGATCAACCACTCGACCGGAGTCACGACACTGGGCCGGGTCGTGATCTTCGACCAATGGTGCTTGATCGGAATATCGGGAATGGTCGGATGGGAGCGATCCGCCACGTGGAGCATTCCCGGTAAAGCCGAATTGAAATAGTCGGTGAACGGACGGTGATTGCCCCAGATGACCAGGGCGAGGCCCTCGGGAAAGGCGGTCTTGGCGGTTTGCAAGTCGCCGATACGCCCTTTGCGGAACTTGACCTTGCCGTGGAAGAACCAGACTTTCGCATGATAGGCGACGTAGTGTTGCCAATAGCGGTTATGCTGACGAGCCGGAATCAAGCCGACAATGCTTTCGCATGCAGGAGCCTTGCAGCGAGCAGCGTCCCTGGTCGGGGCATTGGGAAATTCGCCGCACCAAGTGGACTCCGCTGCCTTCTTCAGCCAAGGCTTCAGATCGTTGAAAGGCGGATTGATGAACATCCGACCCTGCCACGGTTGGGTCAAGCCGTCATCTTCGACGGTATAGTGGCGGTTCGCCCAAACAGGGGCCTGCGGTCCCTTGATCGGCGAACAGGGATCAATGTCAAACGGTTGGTCGCCATTGGCGGCGTACAGATGATCCAGAATCCAATCCGGCGTGTACCACTCGGGGTTACGCTTTCCCCGTTTCGGGTCGAGGAACAGTTTTTGCGTGTCTTCACCGACCGGCACGGATTTAGGCAATTCGCGGATGTTGTCGTTTGCCGGAGCTTCCAGATCAAACAGCGGCTCTCCAATCTGGCGGGCGTAGACCGAGTACAGCGGAGCATCATAGTTCGCCGCCAGGAGTTCTGCCTTTTCTGAATGTTCGCCCATGCTGCTGTGATAGGTCCGCAGGATGGGTTTCATGTCGGCGAAGCGTAAGCGGTTCGCGGGACTGTCGTTGACCTTCACGAGGCAATCGTGGGAGCAGTTACGGACCAAGGCGGAAAGTTCCTCCAAGTCCTCTTCACCGAACGGGTACATGGTAGGGCCAACGTCTTCGAACGGCGGATCAGCATAGTTGAGAACGCCGTCACCCGGTTCCGCCAACACGTCGCGGTAATCCAAATTGGTGATCTTCACGCCTTGGAGAAGCTCAGAGAAGCCGAGGATGTTGTCGATGAAATGCTTCTTCACCCCACGACCTTCGCGGACATAGCTCGGATTGTAACCGGATTTCCCGTTGGTTCCCCCGTAGTCCAGGCGATTGCGAACCCAGAATCCCGCCGCCGCCTCGATGGCGTCGTCGGAACCGACCATGCTTTCGGCCAGCTTGAACAGGTCCTCGCTGCCGAGGCCATGTTCGCCTCGGATGGCGTGCAGACGGCCAACCAGATCGTCGGCCCGATCCCGGACCATGGTCCAGAAGTTGACCAGATGAGGGTCAAGGTCGTTCCACCAAAAACGCTCGGCAAGACCGCGACGGATCATGGTGAAGGTCATAGAGGCTCCACCGCCGAAGGCTTCGCGGAATTCCGTGACCACGGTCGGACGCAGGTTCACCTTCAAGTCGGCGGTGCGATAGTCCCCACCGGCATTGCGGAGGGAACTGGAGCAGGTATCGTGGAGGCGGACAAGCATTATGCGGCCTCCTTCTCATCGTCGTTGGCGGCGAGGAATGCCGCCACGGCGGTCTCGTCGCTCTCGACCACACGCAGCACGGTGATCGAGCCGTCCTCGGCGATCTCGCCCAGGAGCAGGACCTTGCGGGCGGAACCCTTCGGAGCGGGAGAGATTTCCATGATGTCGGCGGACGGGGATGCCGTGAATTCGTCGTTGGCGACGCTCGGGGTAGCGGCGGCGGTCTTGGCGGTCGGCACCGACGCCTTGCGGGCGGCGTGATACTGCTTGACGCAATGATCAACGCCGCCGTTGGCGAGGTAGGTCTCAGCCATCTCGACCGGCACGCCCGCCTCGTCCAGGTGGGCGAGGACCAGCGACCAGTTGCCGTGCTTGCGGCGGTGATCGTACTTGAAGTCGCTGAGATTGTGGAACACGAGCTTGATGACCAGCAGGGCGAGCGGTTCGCTCGCCTGCCCGGTGACACGCACACCCGCCTCGGTGGCGAGGGCGACGAATGCGTCGGGTGACTGCTTGGCGGTCAGGTACAGGTCGCACGCATGAGCCAGGACCTGATACAGAGCCGCATGGCTGCCGTCGAGGGCGACGGCATAGGCGTTGACGCTGGCGATGGTTGTGGTGAGTTTGTCATGAAGCTGGGTCATATCGATCTCCTCCATCAAGCCGCCGCCTTGAGGGCGGCTGCGGCAGGTTCACAATTGAGGGGATCGTTATCGTTGGCGGCGATGGGAGCCGGGGCGGTCTTGCTGACCGTGGGGGCGATCCAGGTGATCGCAGGGGCGTTCAGAGCGGTGTTCTTGGTGATTTCGAGATGCTTCGTCATGGAGTCCTCCTGTTGTTCAAGATGACTCCATGGGATCACAGATCCAGAATCCGTCAATACTGAGCAGATCGAAAATATTTCTCTCCGAAAGTATTGACACGAAAATTGTCCAACAAATATCCGGGCCTAGCCGAGAATTTTTTTCTCAATTTTGTAGCCGCTTATGCCGCCCCCAGTTCGCGAAGTAGGTCTTCAGCTTCTCCGCAGTTTCCAAGTCTGGGGGAGGTAGCATATCTTCGCCGGTAACCAAATTCTGGAGGTGGAAAGGCAAAACGATGGGGCTGAATGGCTCCTGTTTTTCCTGTCGAAGGTCCCGATCATTTTCCGCATGTAGGTAGAACCGCTCTAGCATGCGAAACGACGTTCCCATCCATCGGCGAACCTTGTCGGCGGGAACTTCTTCATATGCTCGTTCCGTCGCATAGGTATGCCTCCAGGAGTAATAGGCCAGTTCCTCGGACATGCCCCCTGTATCACGCATGCCTGCCAGATCAAGCAAGGTCCTGAAGGAACGATTGGCTTTCTTGATCTGCGTGCCGTCCGGGTTATGAAAGATGTAGTCACTCGGTTCGGTGTCGTGCTTGTCGAAGTGGCGATAGACTTTCTGGATTTCGCTCAACAGGCTTGCGAAACCGGCAAGAGGCACGACGATCCGGGCGTGCTTCTTGTTCTTGCAATGGCGGGGCTTCAGGTCGATGCCAAAACTGACTCCACCCTGTGTATCGAATCCTTCAACGAGATCGGAGAACCGCAGCTTCTTTACCTCTGACGGACGACATCCCGTCAAGTAGATGAACATCATCATGTAATGGCAGAGAATCCATGGGCGTTTCGTCGGCTCGTGCGGACATCGCAGAATGCGACGGATCGAGTATTCCTGAAGCCGAACAACCTCGTCTCGATCAAAGGCACCCCTCCGATCTCCTTCGCCTTCGAGCTTTGGGAACTCTGGAACCTGGGTCTTGCTGAGGTATTTCCGGCTGACCGCCCAATCGAAAAGCCACATAAGATGGTTCCGCTCTTTGGCGAGTGTGTCCCGTGAAGGTTTTTTAGGTTTGTGCGTGCGGGTAATGGTTTTGCCATTCCGCTCGTAGGTGATTTCCTCTTCCTTATGAGTTCTGTGATAGGCGATCCGGTAACGGTGGTATTGAACGAGATCATCATCGGTAATGCCGCCGATGTCGTATTTGCTGAAAAACGGGGTGTAGTACCGGTTCATCGAGGTTTGCAGTCGCTCTAACTTCCAGGCCGGTTCGTTTCCCTCTTCGACCAACGCCTCGAAATCGGCGAGGAATTCCAGAGCGATTTTTTTGAAAGGCTTGTTGACGACGCTATGACCTTTTTTGAGGTCCCGGCGAGCTTCAGCAAAAAGCTCCCTGGCTCTGTTCTTTGCCCGATCCAGGTTGGCTTCCCCGGTGCCGCGTTCGATGCGACCGGCATCCGCACTGACCCGCTTTCCGCCCGATAAGGTGATCCTAGCGGTCCAAGTATTCCTGCCCTTTTTCCTTCTCAGCACGACGGGTATATCGTCAAAGACATACTCGTCCGACCCCTGTCCTGCCATGCCGTGCTCCAAGCAGTTGATCCAGTTCACCGTAACTCGATTCTGATGTGCCCCCAGGATGTCCCCAGAATTTCCATTCCTTATGGCTTACCCAACGCCCAACCAGACGGAATTTCAATGTCCGCTATTAGTCTTTATTTTGCAATAAATTATAGAAGATAGTAACACGAAAAACGGTAGCGAATGATGTAAGAAATTACCTACTTGATCACCATTCACACGGCGGGGGTCACAGGTTCAATCCCTGTCGTGCCCACCATTTTTCCAAAGAATGTTTGAGCGCCGCGGATGATTGGTTGTCATCTGATCGGCGCTTTTTTTCTTAGATGCCCCCAAGAGTTGCGGGAGAGTGTTTGCGAAAACGTGGGAGAAAAGCCAAGGGATGGGGCGGGGTGGGCTAAAAAATCCCTGAGTTTTCAGTCCGCACAAAGCGGATATCCATGCGGAAGTCGCGACCCAATCCCCCCGTATAGTGGATAAAAAAGTTGTTGCCCCAGATGGCGTTGGCAACCATCGACCGGATTCGTTGATTGTCGCGAACCGAGGGCCAGACGATAAATGGATAGTGGTCCAGCAAGGCATATAAAATGTCGCAATTGAACCTTGGGTCCAGGGGCTTTACCGATTTGTTTTTGAACAAATGATAAGATAACGGCATGTTGTCGGCCATGGACATCGGGGTCTCTTGATAGCCGTCATACACGGTGCGCAATAGGTCGCGGTGCAGGCGGGGTTTTAGCACCAGGACACCAGTGTTGGTCCAGTCATCCACATCTCCCGGGAGCCCCGCATCCGTGTAATGTTCGGGGATGGTGCGGTGCCGGAACTGCCCTTCCAAAGCCTGATTCAGTCGGCTTTCCAAGACGGAGTAGCCATCTTCGTACTTCAAAACCTGACCGTAGCTGAGGGCTCCAACCAGATCCGAATTGTGCGCCTCGACGATGCAGGGCGCGCGATGATGATTGATCGCTACATCCCCATCGATCCAGACCACCGAGTCGTAGTCTCGAACCTGTTCATGCTCCAGGATTAGGCATTTCTGCCAATGGGGGCGGCGATCCCGGGAACGGGGTGAAGGGTCAATGTAGTCGTCGATAACCACAATGTCGTAGCCGTGGGCCTTGGCATAGGGTTCCCAGGTGGGTTGGAAGTGCTGGGCCCAAAGCTGTTGATGGAATTCACCGATAAGGACCGTGACAAGCGCTTTTTTTTCCGACATGACCCCGATACATCCCAAATTCGAACCCGATGGTAGCGGAACCGGTCTTGGTTGGGAAGAATGTCCCCGTTGTGAGTGCCTCGAATCCGACGGTTGCCTCCTTATTGGGGCGACCATTTGGCGACCTTTCATTGCTCCGCGACAAAGCCCCTATGCCATGGTCGTCGCCCACAATCCGGAGTCGCCTGAAGAACGGTCAATTTCCGTGGACGCCCCCCTGTGATTGGGTATTCTGTGGGCCGCATACATCACGCACACAAGACAGGAGCGCGGCATGGCGAACTACTCGGATGTTGATTATGGCCCTCTCGAACAGCTTCTAGGAACGTGGAAGGGAGATCAGGGTGTTGATATCGCCCCGGAACCTGATGGGGAGGAAAACAACCCCTATCACGAGACCATTACCTATGAGGATATTGGTGACCTCAGCAATGCCGAGGAACAAAAACTCGCCGCCGTCTATTACCGGCAAATTGTCCGACGGAAGTCCAATGACGAGATATTTCACGACCAAACCGGCTATTGGATTTGGGATCGGGATAAGAAGCTCGTCATGCATTCCTTCGTGATTCCCCGGGCTGTCAGTGTGGTCGCCGGTGGCTTGTATTCGGGTGAAACCGATGGTGAAGGGCGGGTTGTCATGGAACTGACGGCGAAACTGGGTGATCCGGAATTCGGAATCGCTCAGTCTCCTTTCATGTCCAAGAAGGCGTCATCCATGGAATTTCGTCAAAAGGTCATTGCGGGCGGTGGGAAGATGACCTATGCGCAGACAACCCTGGTCGATATTTATGGCAAGGTGTTCGAGCATACGGACGACAACGCGCTGAACCGCGTATAACAGCGCGATCGTGAGTGCGACGGCCCACCCCGCGGGCCGGGCGCATTCATCGAAGCTATTCCATGGCAAACTGATAGGCCGCCAGGGCGAGGCCCATGTCGATACCGATCAGTCGATTGAGCACTTTGGTCAGGTCATGACAGCGGGAGGCCTGATCCCCGTACTTATCGTACAGGGCATCGATCATGCGGTTTTGGAAATAGGTGTATCCGCCGATATACCACTCGGGCTCCAACCCGATTTCGCTATGAACCTCGCCGACGCGACGGACGCTGGCCTCGTAGTCGGCGGAAAACTTGAAATCGAACAGCATCGCCCAGTGGGTTTTTTGCGCCATGCGGAGGCGGGTCACGTTCATTTGGCGAAATTCCCGATCATCGGAAAAACGTTCCAGCCGATCGTAGAAATCCTCCAAGATGCCATCCAGACAAGGCTCGATCGCGGACCAAAGGTCTGCAACGTCAACCGGGTCCGTATCCTTTAGCTCGGTGAACTGAAGCTGTTGTTCAAGCGCCTTGGACGTTTTTTTACCGCCGCTCCATTTAAATTTTGCCATTGGTTTTTCCGATTCCCCATCAGTGTGGTTTTTCCCTCATGTTAGAGGGACGACGGCCTTCTTGTCCAATTCCGTGAAACGGTGGCCCTTTGAAGACAATGATCGAGTGCCCGGGCGACCGGAAAGAAGTTCATGCCCCGAGATTGAGGAGGACTTTCATGCTGTCAGTCCTGGCCGTTCAATCGATTCCCCGCAGGGTCTCTTCGATCAGGAAATCGACCACCTGTTTGAGGGCTTCTTGTTTATCGGCGCCATTTTCAACTGCTTGTTCAAAAACACGCATTTGCCGATCGGCGCAGGTTCCATTGTCCACGAGGCTGCGGGCATGGGCCAGTTCCCGTTGGCAGTCCAAGGCTTCGGCATCTTCGGCGGTCAGTTCGAGCAGTTCATCCATCAATTGACCTGACGGGACCAGGCGCCCTCGGCCAAAATCGACCAGTCCTTTGTCGAAGCCGTAGCGTTGCGCCCGCCAACGGTTTTCCTGAATCAGCATATCGGCATAGATTCGCCAACGCTGATTGTCATGGGCCAAGCGGTACAGCATGCGCAGGATGCAGGTATAGAGCGCGGCCACCGACAAAGCGTCGTCCAGGCGGGTGCAAATATCGGTGATCCGCATTTCGAGGGTCGGGAACTTGTGTGCCGGACGCACATCCCACCATATCATCGAAGGATCCTCGAACAGCCCGGCCTTGGCCAGGACTTTCCAATGGCGCTCGTATTCGGCCCATGAATCGAAGCGTTCCGGCAGCCCCGTTCGAGGCAGTTCATCGAACACCGCCAGCCGGTACGATTTCAAGCCAGTACGATGGCCGCGCCAGAACGGCGACGAGGTGCTCAGGGCCAGCAGGTGGGGGAGGAAATAGGACACCTGATTCATCAAGTCGATGCGCAGTTCGTCATCCTCGATCCCCACATGCACATGCATGCCACAGATCAGCAGCCGCTGGGCCACCGCTTGCATATCCTCGGCCAGAATATGATAGCGCGCCTTATCCGTGTGCTTTTGGTCCATCCATTGGGCGAAGGGGTGGGTGGAGGCGGCGATGATGGCATAGCCATGCTTGTTTGCCACGTTGGCCACCCGCGAGCGCAGTCGCTGGAGGTCGGCCCGGGCGGCGTGGATATCCCCGCAGACCGAGGTCCCCACTTCGATTTGAGATCGCATGAACTCCGGGCGCACCAGATTGCCCACCGCCTGTTCGCAGTCCTCGAACAGGGCATCGGGCGGATCGACCACCAGGTCGCGTGTCTCGTGGTCAATCAGCAGGTATTCTTCCTCGATGCCGATGGTGAAACTGGGCTCCGCGTACGGCATCGCCTTCTCCTGTCAGAAATGCTCGACCCGGTGCAGGTCATCGCGGGCCAGGATCGGCCCCAGTGCCTTGGCCAGCCGATCGGCCCAGGCATCGGCGCCTTCGGGTGTTTCCACCAGATCCTGGCGAATTTCAACTGCCACGTTGGGCAGTCCGGCGCTTCCGGCATGCAGGTCGATGGTATAGGCGGTCAGCTTGCCCGAATAGGGCTCATTGTCGCCCACATGCAAGTCGTCTTCCAAGCGCAAGGCATCAATGAGCGGCACCGCCAGGCGCGGGTCGCGGTTCCATAGCACCCCGATATGCCAATAGCGGTCCTCGCCGTTCATGGTCGGAGTGAAGGTATGGATGGAGAACAGGGCAGGCGGCTTGCCACCGGCGCGCCATAGGTGATCCACGCCGTTGGAGATGGCATGGTGATAGGGGTGAAAGAAGACCTCGGCCCGCTCGATCATATCCTGCTCGGACAGCCCCTGATTTCCGGGAATGCCGGTCTGATCACTGATTTGAGGAATGGCGGTGGGGTCGCCGGGCGCGCGATTATTGTCGATCAACAGGCGCGAGTAACCTGCCATCACCGCCATGGCATCCAGCCGTCTAGCCAATCCCCGCACGACCCCGTCGGCACCGATGTCATAGGCGATATGGCGGGTCAGATCGTCGGAATGAAGTCCCAGGCTGTTCAACGAGGCGGGGATGGCATTGGAGTTGTGGTCACTGACAATCAAGACCGAGGCATTACCCTGCGGATTGACCACTTCAAACAGCGGCGGATCGCCAGGGCCGAGTAGATCGGCGGCACCGGGATAGGGAGTGGGGTCCATGGTCTTGGCGTACATGCTATGACTATAACGCGACTCGGCGCCGGGTGGGACTGGGAATTGTGCGATGCGATGGACATTTTTTCCGTTGATGATTGGGGCATTGCTTCTGAGCGACCTTGCGCGGGCGGACACCCGCGCCTGGGTGGTTCAAACGCTCAATGCGGAACTGAATAAAACGGACCCGGATTACAATGTGCTGGCCTCCCTGACTTTCCCTCTAACGGCGGGGTTCCATCAGCACCAATCGGAGGCAGGTCACGTTTTGGACCGAGTGTATCAATACCTAGGTGGCCTGCATTCCAACCCGCCAGGGTGCGCCAAGCTGCCCGATGTCTTGCTGATGGCCGGATTCCTGGCGCCGACGGGAAGAAAGGTTGAAACCGACTGGGCAGAGGCAGCATTTCGTCAATGCGCCACCGGCACCCAACCCTTTGACACCGCCAACGCCCTGATCTTTTTCTGCCGCTACACCCAGGAAGACCATGATCGACGGGTGCCCGGCGGCGTGGCGCGGTTGCTGGAGCGCCAACGCCTGGACGGCGCCTTCGTGGACGACAAAAAGCAGCTGGATTTCTATCTCACCACCCATGCAGTTCTCGCCCTGCACGACTGCCGGGCGGCCAGCGAGGAAATGAAAAAGGGGGCTGCCTGGATGGTGCGTGCGCTGCCTGACATGGCCCGGGCCGGATTTCTGGACGGGCTGGCGGAAAGCCTGATCTTTCTGGATTGGATGCGGGTGCCCGTACGCGAGAAAGCCCGAATCCTGGATTGGTTGCGGCGACAAGTACGATCGGACGGGGGGCTGTGCTTTGTCGGCGAAGATAACTGCCGCTCCCATTGGCATGCCACAAGCCTGCTTTTGTACCTGCTGGATCATTCCCGGCCATGACCCCATCCGGTCGGTATGCCTTTCCGGCCCTGATGCTGGGAGCAACGGGTATTGCCTTTGCGCCTCTGTTCGTGCGTCTGAGCGAGATGGACCCGACGGCCACCGCCTTTCACCGGGTATTCCTCGCCCTGCCGTTGCTGTGGATGCTGACTCCCCTGGATCTGCGACGGGGCGGCGAACGTCCGACCACACACCGGGACCGGGTCAAATTGCTGCTGGCCGGAGTCTTTTTCGCGGGCGACCTGGCGCTGTGGCATTGGTCCATCATGTTCACCTCCATCGCCAATTCCACCCTGCTGGCCAATTTCGCGCCGCTGTTTGTCACCCTTGGCGCGGTGATGCTGTTCAAGGAGACCGTCTCCCGGCTGTTTTTGATGGGACTGGCCTTGGCCCTGGCCGGGGCCCTGGGACTGTTCGGCGACAGTCTCGATCTGGGCGGCACTCATCTGCAAGGGGATCTTCTGGCCCTTGCGGCGGCGGTGTTCTATGCCGCCTATCTCCTCGCGGTGGGGCGCTTGCGGGCGCGCTTTTCGGTGCTCTCGGTGATGGCCTGGACCACGGCGGGAACGACTCTGGCCCTGCTTCCCGTGGTCCTGTTGTCGGGAGAATCCTTATGGACTGCCTCGTCCATGGGCTGGCTGATACTGTTGGCTCTGTCTTGGTTTTCCCATTGCGGCGGGCAAGGGTTGATTGCCTTTGCCCTGGCCCACCTCCCGGCTCCCCTGTCCTCGGTGAGCCTGCTGGTACAGCCGGTGATCGCCGCCGGGCTGGGCTGGGTCTGGCTGGGCGAGGCCTTGAGCCTGCCACAGGCCTTGGCCGCGGCCGTGGTGCTTTGCGGGATCTATCTGGCGCGGCGGGGCAGCGACTAACGTTTGGCCTCGGCGGCCTTGCGCTTGGCTTCTTCCACTTCCTCGGCCGTCAGCTGATTTTTGGTGGCGGCCAGCCAAATGGTGCAGATTCGCACCCAGTTATCCACCGAATCGGAGCGCTGCACGGCCAGATGCGGGACGCTGTTGCAATAGATGGCCAGCGGCTGGCCCGAAGAGGCCGTCTGTTCCCCGGGCGCCGCCATGGCGGTCGAAGCCAGCATCAAACCCAGGGTCGCTACGAGTATTTTTTTCATCCGTTCATCCCCATATGGACAGGGTGGGTTATACTATTCACAGGACGATTGTTTGCTCATCCGGGGCCCGGGTCAACGGGTTCCGTGGTTGGTCAGAGGAGGAGTCCCATGCTTATCGGCGTCCCCAAGGAAATCAAGGTCCGTGAATACCGGGTCGGCATGACCCCCGGCAGTGTCCGCGAGGCGGTCCGCCACCATGGCCACGAAGTCTTGGTGGAGACCGGTGCCGGAGCCGGAATCGGCTGCGATGACAGGGACTATGGCGCCGCCGGGGCACAGGTGGTGGATACGGCCGATGAGGTCTTTGCCCGCGCCGAGATGGTGGTCAAGGTCAAGGAGCCGCAGCCCGAGGAAATTGCCCGCCTGCGCGAGGGCCAAGTGCTCTTTACCTATCTCCATTTGGCGCCGGATCCGGATCAGACCCGCGGCTTGTTGGATAGCGGTGTCACCGCCATTGCCTATGAGACGGTCACCGACGATCAGGGCCGCCTACCCTTGCTGGCGCCCATGAGCGAAGTGGCGGGGCGCATGGCCTCCCAGGTGGGGGCTTGCTGCCTGGAAAAGGAACAAGGCGGCGCGGGGGTGCTCTTGGGCGGTGTCCCGGGTGTGGCGCCTGGGCGAGTCACGGTTCTTGGTGGCGGGGTGGTGGGGACCAATGCGGCACGCATCGCCTTGGGTCTGGGCGCCGATGTGACCATCTTGGACAAATCCCCCACCCGGCTGGCTGAACTGGATGATCATTTTGGCCCACGTCTGAAAACCCTGTTCGCCACCATGGAAACGGTGGAGCAGGCGGTGGACCGGGCGGATCTGGTCATCGGCGCGGTGCTGGTTCCTGGTGCTTCGGCACCCAAGCTGGTGACCCGCGATATGTTGGGCCGCATGCGTCCCGGTTCGGTGCTGGTGGATGTGGCCATCGATCAAGGGGGCTGTTTCGAAACCAGCCGTCCGACCACCCACGACAATCCCACTTACATGGAACAGGGCATGGTCCACTACTGTGTTGCCAACATGCCCGGCGCGGTGCCGCGCACCTCGACCCAGGCGCTGAACAACGCCACGTTGCCCCGTGTGCTTGCCTTGGCTGACAAGGGGTGGCGTAACGCCCTATCGGCGGATCCGCACCTGCTTAACGGCTTGAACCTGCATGCGGGTCGATTGACCTGTGCGCCGGTGGCCGAGGCTCAGGGGCTCGACTACGTCGACCCTATCGGATTCGATCAAATACGAAAAACGTGACCGATTCTGATAGGTCAGCGTGTGTTGGAGAGTGACGGGTTATTTCCAGCATCCGATTCGGGCGACGAATTTCTTGGCATGAGCAAAGCGGGCCTTCTGAGCAAGGGGCGAACTGTTTTTGTCGGCTGTCGTCACCTTGACCTTGTTGCGTCCGAGAAATTGGCGGACCGCATCAAGACGGATGGCAAAGCTCAGGTCGGTGACCAGCTTGCCGGTTTTTTCTTTCATTTTTGGCGCATTGACTTTGGCCACAACCACGCCAGCGATATGACCGGCTTCGTTGATGGCCGGACCGCCGCTATTGCCCGGGAAGACCTCGCCCTTCATGCTGAACCAGGGGTGGCGGTCTCCTAGCTTCTTGCCATAGGTCGCCGGAATGTATTTCGGATTGATGGGAGGCAGGGTTTTAGTGGGATAGCCAACCGCCGCCAGCGGTGCGCCCGCCGCCGGATGGGCTTCCGCTTGGAAGGCTGCGACGCCCACGGGCGTCAGGGTGCTTTTCAGCAGGGCCAAATCAACCCCTTCCCAGATATCCAGCAGTTCGGCCTTGCCTGCTTGATTGCTCGGGGTCTCGACGGTGATCAGTTTGCACCCGTTGATAACGTGGTGATTGGTCAGCAGGTGGCCGCCGGGGGTAATGAAAAAACCGCTGCCAATGCCGGTTTTCTTGCGCCCCTTGGTCAGCTTCTCGAGCGGATCGAAAGCGTCCGCGTCACGGATGATCTTACCATCGGCGCCCCGCCGTATGATGCCACCCTTCCAGCCCGACAGATCGGACGGAGCACTATTGGCAGGATCCCACACGGCACCGGCAAACACCGTGGCGACGACCAAAGGCAGCAGGAGTTTGACGCAGTTGCTTTGCGCCCCTCTCGCCCCTCTCGCCGATCTCCACGTGTTCATGGCCATCCACTGCTCCCTGAACTGACCCGTCGCTCCATTGTTTCCGAGAGGCGTCCTGAAGTCCACAACTCACAACACAACGAAGGGCGGAGGATTGCTCCTCCGCCCCAGGTCTCTCCCCCAAATCCGATAGGGTCTATGCCGTTACTCGGCCGGCTTGGCCGGGGCCGCGGGCTGGGGAGCCATCGGCTGCTGGGCATAGGGGTTGCCGCCCATGGCGCCATAAGGGGCAAAGCCCGGATGGTTGCCATAGGGACCCTTGGGGCCATGCTCAAGGAAGGCTTCACGGCGGGCGTCACGCTGCTTCATCATGGCGGCGCGCTGCTCTTCGGCCTTCTTTTTCATGGCTTCCATTTGCTCGTTGGTGGGGCGCTGAGGGGCTTCAGCCTTGCGGGCTTCGGCGGCCTTCTTGGCCTCTTCCTGGCGAGCCTTGGCTTCAGCCTGGTGTTTTTCCATCTTCGCCTTGGCTTCGGCCTGATGCTTTTCCATCTTGGCCTTGGCTTCGGCCTGACGGGCCTGCATGGCTTCTTTCTGCTCTTTGCGGCCTTCGAAAGCCTTGCGCATCTGTTCGGTGCGCATGGTTTCCAGATCTTCGCGGCTCAGCGGCGAGAAGACATCTGAAGTCTTCATGTTGGCTTCGGCCAGCGCCTTCATGGCGGCCTGTTGCTTCTCGGCAGCGGCCTTGAAAGCGTCGCGACGGGCCTTGCGGTCCTCTTCGCTCAGCGGGCCCTTGGTGCGCTGCGTGGACACATTGCGCATTTCCTGCTCGGCGTCCTGCATGGCCTTCAAGGCATCCATGCGAGCCTGCCAGGCGGCGCGCACTTCGGCGGTCTTTTCGGCGTTGTATTTCTGCGCCTGCGCCTGCATCTGCTGGGCGGCTTCCATCATCTTCTGGCCATATTCCATCATCTGCTTGGCCATCTTTTCCTGATGGGCGCGAATGGTCTCGGCATCGGGCGCCTGGTATCCGGGGCCGTAGCCCTGGAACTGGGGTGCCTGGGGCGCAGGCGCCGGGTCGGCGGCCTGGGCGAAAGTGAAAGCACCGGCGGCAACGAATGCAGCCAGGGCGGTGGTCGTAAACAGCTTCCTCATGATCAATCCCCCGAAAGAAATAAAGATACACTGCACCTGGGCCGACGTGTTTCGTGGCTGGTGAATAGATGCAATATATATTAGTGGGCACTAATATTCAAGGGCACTAATATAATTCATTGCATGTCATTGGATTCCTTATCGGAATCGCTGGCATGGCGGTCTCTGAGCGGGGCCACGGCGTCCTGAATCCGTTGGGCCAAACCGCGTGCACGGGCCAGAGAATCGGCCATGGTTTGATCGTCATTGTAGAGGCCGTTGATTTCCAGCGTCATGCTGGTCCCGGCGGGCAAGGCCTGACCCACCAACGAGCGTTCAAAATCAATGTTTCCCCAGCCCAAGGGCAGGTGCATATCGCCCATGCCATAGGCCATGACCTCTTTATAGTTGGCCCGCTCCAGAGTCGGCACGCGACCAAACGAATCGTGGAGGTGCAGATGCCGGGTCAGAGGCGCCATGATGGTCAGATCGGCGCGCAGGTCGCTGTCATGCAGGGCGGCGGCAATATGGGCATGGCTCACATCAATGGTGGCGCGCAGGGCCGGGTGACCGACCAGTTCCACCTGAGCGGCGATACTGGCCGTGTCGATGCCGTGATTGTCCAACTCACCGCGCAGCGACTCCAAAATCACTGGCATGTTCTCCAAGCACAATGTCACGCCACGGGGTTCGGCATATTGGGCCAACAGGCTCAAGGCCTGGCGTTCCATGGCCAACAGGCCGTCCCGGTCGCCCACCAGGTGATGGGGATCGACCCAGCCCGGATGAATCACCAGCACGGGGGCGTCCACGGCCTGCCCGAAATCGATACAGGCTTTGGCCACGGCCATGTGCAATGCCGCGTGGATAGGGTCCATGAAATTAAGGATCAACGGCGCGTGCAGAGTGATGCCGATATCGTGCCGTGCGATTATCCCGGTCAGTTGTTTCAGCCGCACCGGATTCAACTGTCCGCCGATGACCACCGCACAGGTGGTGATGGGCAGTTCCGCATGATCAAAGCCGATGTCGGCCATTTGGCCCAGGCGGCGGTCAAGCCCCTCGGGGGTTTCGGCCGCCACCATGGCGCCGATGCTGTCGATGATTTTCGTCATGGCATTGATATAGCCATCCCGGGACCCTGAATCCAGTTGGTCTTTCATGACAGGGGCGGCGGGGGACGGTGCTTTATCCTTGCCGCCGTTATGGTGTAATGGTACACCTGATGCATTATTCATCGCCCTTTAACCGGGGCAGGGGGACCCGCCGGTCCAGGGGAAACGGGAAGGCGGGACGCATCACACGAGGAGACAGGCCATGAACTGGGACGTTTATCCGTACATCCAATTGGTCATCGGTGTTGGCATGCTGGGCTACCTGTTCCTCGGTTGAGGACAGCACAGCAACAACAGTCGTGATGACGAAAGGGCGGTCTTCGGGCCGCCTTTTTCTATGTTCCTTCCACCAGCGTCAGCCACTCTGCCTCGTCCAGAATATTGATGGTACCGATCTCCTCGGCTTTCTTGCGCTTGGAGCCCGCGCCCGGACCGGCGACCAGGATATCGGTCTTCTTGGAAACGGACCCGGCCACTTTGGCGCCCAGTGATTCGGCGCGGGCCTTGGCTTCGGCGCGGGTCATGGTCTCCAGGGAACCCGTGAACACAACGGTCTTGTCGGCCACCGGTGAATCGCCGACGGTGGGCGCCTCGAAGGCCTGAACATTCAACAGGTCTTGCAAGGCATCCACCACGGCGCGGTTATGGGGTTCGCTGAAAAAGGCCAGCAGATCGTCGATCATGGAAGGACCGATTCCGTCGATCTCCGACAACTGCTGACGGGCCTCGGAACCGACCAGCGAGGCCGCATCCATGGCCTCGCGCCAAGCGTCCAACGTGCCAAAGTTCTTGGCCAGGGTCTTGCCTGTGGCCTGGCCGATCTGCGGGATGCCCAAGGCATAAATAAAGCGGTCCAGGGCAATGGTCCGCCGGGCGGCAATGGCGGCGATCAGGTTCTCCGCTGATTTTTCCCCCCAGCCTTCGCGATCAGTTAACTGTTCGGCCCTCAGTGAGAAGATGTCCTGGGGTTGTTTGACCAGTCCGTCCTCCCAGAAGGCCTCCACCTGTTTTTTGCCCAGGCCCTCGATGTCGAAGGCATCGCGCGAGACGAAATGCTTCAGCCGTTCCACCGCCTGGGCCGGACAGATCAGACCGCCGGTGCAGCGGGTGCGGGCCTCGCCTTCCATCCGTTCGGCATGGCTGCCGCACTCGGGGCATTGAGTTGGAAACGCATAGGGGGCGCTATCGGCGGGGCGTTGCTCGGGGACGATTTCCACCACTTGTGGGATCACGTCCCCGGCCCGTTGGATCACCACCGCGTCGCCCTCGCGGATGTCCTTGTCCTTGATGTAGTCCTCGTTGTGCAGGGTGGCGCGGGAGACCACCACACCGCCGACGGTGACCGGCTCCAGTTCCGCCACTGGAGTCAGGCTGCCGGTGCGCCCCACCTGAATGCTGATTTTGTTCAGCCGGGTCACCGCTTTCTCCGCCGGAAATTTATGGGCGATGGCCCAGCGTGGCGAGCGGGCGACGAAGCCCAGGCGCTTCTGCCAGTCGGTGCGGTTGACCTTGTAGACAATGCCGTCAATGTCATAGTCGAGGCTCGCCCGGGCGGCTTCGATGTCCCGGTACAGGGCTATGATCTTATCGAGGGATCCACAGACCCGGGCCAGGGGATTGGTGGGGAAGCCCCAGGCCTTCAAGGCATCCAGATAGGCCTGTTGGGTCACCCACCCCCTGCCCACCACCTCGCCCCAGGCATAGGCGAACAGGCTCAGTTTTCGCTCGGCGGTAATCCGGGAATCGAGCTGCCGCAGGGAACCCGCCGCCGCATTGCGCGGGTTGGCGAAAACCTTGTCGCCGTTGTCCGCCTGGCGGGCGTTGAGGGCCTGGAAATCCGTCTTGGCCATATAGACCTCGCCGCGCACTTCCAGCACCTCGGGCGCCCCGGCGATGGTCTCGGGAATCTCCGAAAGGGTGCGCAGGTTAGCGGTGATGTCCTCGCCGGTGGCACCGTCGCCCCGGGTGGCACCGCGCACGAAGTGCCCTTGCTCATAGCGCAGGGAGACTGACAGGCCATCGATCTTTGGCTCGGCCAGAATCTCCACCGGTTCATCTTGGGTCAGCTTCAAAAACCGCCGGATGCGGTCGAGGAAGTCGGCCACGTCGGCCTCATCGAACGCATTGCCCAGAGACAGCATGGGAACGGCATGGGCCACCTTGCCAAAGCCGCTGGCCGGGGCGGCGCCGACTCGTTTCGACGGGCTGTCGGGGCGGACCAGGTCGGGAAAAGCAGCTTCAAGCGCGTCATTGCGTTGGCGCCGTGCGTCGTAATCGGCATCGGATATGGTGGGGGCGTCGTCCTGGTAATAGGCCTTGTCATGGGCGGCGATGGCCTGGGCCAGTTCTTCCAGTTCGGCGGCGGCCTCCATGGGCAGCAGGTCTTCCACCGGCCTGTGGTTTCCGCTCATGGCGCCCCATCCAGCAAGCTATCGGCGGCGGCGCGGGCCGCTTCGGTGACCTCGGCGCCCGACAGCATGCGCGCCACTTCCTCGCGGCGTTTGCCATCATCCAGGGGCGAGACGGTGGTGCGGACCTGCTCGTCGGCGGCGGCCTTGCTGACCTTCCAATGGTGGCTGCCGCGAGCCGCCACCTGTGGCGAGTGGGTGACCACCAGAACCTGCACCTGATGGGCCAGCCGTCCCAGACGTTCGCCCACCGCATGGGCCACGGCACCGCCGACCCCGGAATCCACTTCGTCGAACACCAGGGTGGGAATGGGGTCCGCATCGGCCAAACAGGCTTTCAAGGCCAACATGAAACGCGCCAATTCGCCGCCCGAGGCGATCTTGTTCAGCGCTCCGGGCGGGCTGCCCGGGTTGGTGGACACCCGGAAGGCCACCCGGTCGCGGCCCTGCGGCCCCCAATCGGCGGGATCGTCGCGGGTCTCCACATGGGTCGCGAACACCGCCCGCTCCAGTTTCAAGGGCGGCAGTTCGGCGGCGACGGCCCTGTCCAGGTTCCCGGCGGCGGCGCGGCGTCCCTGGGTCAGCCGGTCGGCGGCGCGTAGATAGGTCTCGCGGGCGGCCCGGGCTTCCTTGCGCAGGGTTTCAAGTTGGGCGCCGTCGTCTTCCAGGCCGTTCAACTGTGCGTTCAGGCGGTCGAGCAATGCGGCCAGGGAGTCCACCGCCACATTGTGCTTGCGGGCGGCGGCGCGCAGGGCGAACAGGCGTTCCTCCACCTGGTCCAGATGGCGCGGGTCCAAGTCCACGGCCTGGGCCGTGCGCTGGATCTGATCGCGCCCTTCCGCCACTTCCATGGCGGCCCGGTCCAAGGCCTCGATGGCTTCGTCCAGGCGTCCATCCATCTTGTCGGCGATGCGTTCCAGTTGGCGCAGAGCGGTGCGTAGGGCGTTTTCCACACCGTTGCCCTTGTCCAAGGCGGTGGTGGCGGCGGACATGGCTTCGATCAGCTTTTCGCCGTTCTGCATCATGGTGCGGTTTTCCGCCAGTTGCTGTTCCTCGCCCGGCTCCGGGGCCAGTAGGTGCAGTTCCTCCACCGCGTGGCGCAGGAAGTCCTCGTCCCGGCGGGCCTGTTCCAGATCGGCTTCGGCCTGGGTCACTGCCCGCTCCGCCTCGGTCCAGGTCCGGTGGGCCTTGCCCGTTTCTGCCAGGGGCGCGTGGAGACCGGCATAGTTATCGAGGATGGCCCGGTGGCTGGCCGGGTCGAGCAGCCCCTGAGTATCGAACTGTCCATGCACCTCGACCAATGCCGCGCCCAGTTGTTTGAGCAGGCCTACGCTGGCCGGTTGATCGTTGACCCAGGCCTTGGATCGTCCGTCCGGATTGACCACCCGGCGCAGAATCAGATCGCCGTCGGCGGCATCCAGTCCCTGTTCATTGACCAAGACCCGGGCCGGATGATCCGGGGCTAGATCAAAAGCGGCGGTGACGGAAGCTTGCGCCGTGCCGTGGCGCACCAGACGGGCCTCGGCCCGTTGTCCCAAAGCCAGTCCAAGGGCATCGAGCAGAATGGACTTTCCGGCACCGGTCTCGCCGGTCAACACACAGAGTCCGGGCTGAAAATGCAGATCGAGGCGGTCGATGAGTACCACGTCCCGGATCGAAAGGCTGGCCAGCATGAGACGAGTCCGCTCCGGTTACCAGACTTCCCACCAGGGGGGATCGGCTTTTTCGTTGTGGGGAATGACGCGCGGATCATCTTTGTCGTCACCCCAGAAATTGTACCAGGAGTCTTCTTCTTCATCCGGACGGCGGAACTTCTTGTTTTCGACCATCTCGAAGGAATCGATATACCACTCGTTGCCGGGGAAGTTATGGCCGAGCACGGCGGCTGTCCGTTTGGCTTCGTCCACGATGCCCAGGGCCAAATAGGCTTCCACCATTCGATGCAAAGCCTCGGCCACGTGAGTGGTGGTCTGGTATTCCTCAATGACCCGCTTGAAACGATTGATGGCGGCAAGGTAGTGACCTTGGCGCAAATAATAGCGGCCAATCTCCATTTGCTTGCCGGCCAAATGGTCCACGGTAAGGTCGAGCTTGATCTGGGCATCCCGGGCATAGCGGCTGGCGGCGAAACGAGAAGTGACTTCTTTCAGGGAATCGGTGGCCAAGGCGGTCATTTTCTGATCTCGGGCGACATCAGAAATCTGTTCATAGTAGCTAAGCGCCTTCAAATAGGTGGCATAGGCCGCATCCTTGTGCGACGGATGGAGCTGCAGGAACCGGTCCAGGGCGACAATGGCTTCGTCATAGGCGTTATTCATATAGTGGGCGAATGCAGCCATGATCTGGGCTCGGGTGGCCCACTTGGAATAGGGATGTTGCCGCTCGACCTCGTCGAATTTCTTGGCGGCGGCGGCGAAATCCTTTTCCTCCAGAGAGCTCTGTGCCTCGTTGTAAAGGTCCGACACGGGGCGTTCCACGTAGTCTTCCAACTTGCTTTCGCCACAGCCGACCAGCAGCCCCGCAAGCAGCAGAATGGCGAAAACTGCTCGGAGCTCAATTAATTGGGCGTGAATGTTTGGTAGCGTCATGATCGAACTCGGTTCCCTGGCAACGGCGCGGGCGCGATTATACAACGCCCTGCCCGGCTTGGGGCAAGAGCCGAATGCATTCGCTCAAAGGGGAGGGGATCAGGCCGTCGCGGCGAGAAGCGGTTCTTCGCCAGAGTCAGCCACCAGATCCTCGGCGGTAAGCTCGACCATGGACCAAGCGGAGGGGTCGGCAAACATCGCCCTCAGCAGGTCATTATTGGCCTGATGACCGCTGCGTGCGCCTTGGAAACGACCAATGATCGGCGCGCCGGCCAAGTACAGATCACCGAGGGCGTCGAGCACTTTATGGCGCACGAACTCGTTGTCGTAGCGCAGACCTTCTTCGTTCAGCACCTTGTCGCCGGAAACCACCACGGCGTTGTCCAACGATCCCCCGCGGGCCAGACCGGCGGCGCGGAGCTGCTCGACCTCATGCAGGAAGCCGAAAGTCCGGGCGCGGCTAATCTCGTTCTTGAAGCCGTCTCGGGTCAGATGCAGATGCAGGTCTTGGCGGGCAATGGCAGCGCTGTCGAAATCAATCTCGAAGCCGAGAGAGATGCCGTCGTCCGGGCTCAGGGCGGCGAATCGCTCGCCATCGCCCACGGAAATCGGCTTTTCGATACGGATGCCCAGGCGCGGCGCATCCAGGTCCACGATCCCAGCGCACTCGATCAAAAACACAAAGGGGGCGGCGCTGCCGTCCATGATCGGGACTTCCGGGCCATTGATGTCGATCTCGACATTGTCGACCCCGCAACCGGCAAGGGCCGCCATCAGATGCTCCACGGTGCCGATGCTGGCGCCTTCGGTGTTGCCGAGGGTGGTGCAGAGGCGACAGTCGGTCACATTGTCCCAGCGGGCCGGGATTTCAGCCCCTTGCCCGGAGATATCGGATCGATGAAAGACGATGCCCCGGTTGGCTTCGGCGGGGCGCAGTGTCATGGAAATCTTGGCGCCAGAATGGAGGCCGACGCCAGAACAGTTTATAGGGCTTTTCAGAGTAGTCTGAAGAAGGGAAGTCACTTGGTTGGTGTCTGTCGTGGTTTCTTTTCGTTTTTGCTTCGCCATGGAGACAGGCCCTTCTGATTTGTTCTAAGCGGTCTTGGCGGAACCCAATCGATTTGTGACGGTTGTCAGAAAAAAGGCTCCGGGTATGTTTGTAGCAAGCATTCCCGGAGCCCTCAAATCAATCATTGTTTCCAAATGTTACTGGATTCGTTTGGCTTTTCCTCTCGTTCGGCCATTAGGCCTGATTAGTTGGATTGACGGCGAAGGAAAGCCGGGATGTCCAGCAGGTCTTCTTCGGGCGCACTGTTCGGCAGGCGGTCGCCCGGGTTCAGTCCTTCCCCAGCTTGAGCTGGGGAAACCGCTTTTTGTTCAACGGCTTGCGGTGCCGGTGCCGAGTTGCGGCTAAAGATCGACGGCTTCGGTGTCGCGACCTTCTGGCTGTCGGACTTGGCCCAGCCGGTGCCGGTGACCCGTTCGAACAAGCTCGGGCTGCGCGGAGCCTCGGCAGGCTTGGGTGCCCGTTTGGTCTCGGCCCTTTGAGCCGCGGTCTTGGGGCGATTGGCCATGGCGGCTTCGGCAAATGGATCCGCCGCGCCTTCCGGAGCCGCCGTTTTGGCCTGCGCCGGTTGCGGCGGAATGAAGGTCACCTTCTCCGGCGCCGGTTGCAATTGCGCCTGTTCGACCTGAGCGGCGATTTCGGCGGCCTTGGTCACCGTCGGTTCGGGGGCTTCCGTTTCCACCTGGATGCGGATGTCGGTTTCACCATCTTCGGCATTGGTCGGGGCCGGGCGCGGGGTCCCGCCGGAGGGCGTTGTGGTCATGGCCGGGCGAGTCCGAGTGACCGCTTCGGCATCGATGCCGGTGGCGACCACGGAAACCCGCAGTTGGCCTTCCAGCTTCTCGTCGAAAGTGGAGCCGAAGATGATATTGGCGTCCTGGTCCACCTGGTCGCGGATCAGGTTGGCGGCCTCGTCGACCTCGAACAGGGTCATGTCCATGCCGCCGGTGATGCTGATCAGCACGCCCTGGGCGCCGGAGATGGAGGCATCTTCCAGCAGCGGGTTGGAGATCGCGGCCTCGGCGGCTTCCACCGCGCGGCGTTCGCCTTCGGCTTCGCCGGTGCCCATCATCGCCTTGCCCATCTCGCTCATCACCGATTGGATGTCGGCAAAGTCAAGGTTGATCAGGCCGGGCATGACCATCAGGTCGGTGACCCCGCGCACGCCTTGGTGCAGCACGTCGTCGGCCATTTTGAAGGCATCGGCAAAGGTGGTTTTCTCGTTGGCGATACGGAACAGGTTCTGATTGGGAATGATGATCAGGGTATCGACCTGCTCTTGCAATTCCTCGATGCCCATCTCGGCCAGACGCAAGCGATTGCGGCCTTCGAAGCTGAACGGCTTGGTGACCACGCCGACGGTCAGGATGCCTTGATCCCGAGCAGCCTTGGCGATGATCGGCGCGGCGCCGGTACCGGTGCCGCCGCCCATGCCTGCGGTGATGAACACCATATTGGCTTCCTTGATATGCTCAAGGATGTCGTCCATGGATTCCTCGGCGGCCTGGCGACCGATCTCGGGGCGCGAACCGGCGCCGAGACCTTTGGTGACCTCCAGTCCCAATTGGATGCGCCGGTCGGTGCGGGCATGGGCCAGCGCCTGGGCATCCGTATTGGCAACCACGAAATCGACCCCTTCCAGGTGCGACTGAATCATGTTGTTGACGGCATTGCCGCCCGCGCCGCCCACACCGATAACGGTGATACGGGGTTTCAGGTCGGGTGCGCCGGTATCCTCGGGTACGCTAAGATTGATCGTCATTGCTATTCTCCATCCGCTCCGCATGCATAATTGGCTAGAATCGTTAATAATTCCCTTTCGGGGTTGAATGCCGTGTTTAGAAGTTCTCCCGCAGCCAGCGTCCGACCCGGCCAAGGGTACTCGTGGGTTCGCTCAACGGGCGGAGGCTGAGAATCTCCGCCAGGTTGTCCTTGGTGAAAGCGTGGTGCAGCAGTCCGGCGCTCACCGCGAATGCAGGGCCGGATACCGCGTCGGCGAGACCCTTGATCCGGGTCGGGCGTCCGATGCGCACTTGCTTGTCGAGTATGAGAGCCGCCAGATCGCGCAGACCCGGCAACTGGGCGCTGCCGCCGGTGAGCACCAGCCGTCGCCCGCCGACCCGGTCGAACCCGGCGGTTTCCAGGGTCCCGCGCACCAGTTCAAAGATTTCTTCCAGCCGCGGCCGAATGATGGCGTTGAGCTCGGCGCGAGAGACCTGTTGGGCATCGCCGCCATCTTCTTCCTCGCCGATCAGCGGCACCACGAGGTAATCCTGTTCATCGGCCGGAGAGGCGATGGCACAGCCATACAGCACCTTGGCCCGTTCGGCCTCCACCAAGGATGTGGAGAGACCCCGGGCGATGTCGCTGGTCACATGGTTGCCGCCTACCGGCAGGCTGGCGGTAAAGACCATTTCGCCGTCGAAGAACACCGAGATATCGGTGGTGCCACCGCCCATGTCGACCACCGTCGAGCCCAGCTCCCGTTCGTCATCCACCAAAGTGGAAAGCCCGGCGGCATAGGGGCCGACCACCGTGGCGCCCACGTCCAGATGGCTCCCCGCGACACAGGTCACCAGATTGCGCAGCGGCCCGGTTCCGGCACGCACCAGATGCAGATTGACTCCCAATTTCTGGCCATACATGCCACGCGGATCGCGGATGCCCTTGGAGCCGTCGATGCTGTATCCCACGGGCAGGGCATGGATCAGCTGCTGGTCGCTGGGCGTATCCCCTTGCAGGCGGGCCGGGTCGATGATGCGGCGCAGGTCGTTGTCGTCGATTTCATGGCCGGTTACCGTGACTTCATGCGCCGCCAACCGGGAATGGAGGCTGGCACCCCCCAAGGAGGCGACCACGGAATCGATGTTCTCGCCGGCCATTTTCTCCGCTGCCGCCACGGTGGCGCGGATGGCGTTCTCCGCCGCGTCCATGTCGATGATGGTGCCTGCCTTGACCCCGCGCGAAAGCTGATGGCCGATGCCCACCACCTGAGGACGGCCCTGGTCATCCAGACCGGCCTTGGCGATCAGGCAAGCCACCTTGGTGGTACCCACGTCCAGAGCGGCGATCAGGCCGTTGCGGGTTTTGGTCTTGGCGGTTTTCTGCGACATCTTCGGTTTACGTCCCATGGGGGTTGAAGAGATTGAAAATCAGGTGGAGCGGCCTTTGCGGGCAGGTTTTTTCTTGAGTTTGGCCGGGGTGCCGCGCTTGACCACCAGGCGGTCGGGTAGGCGTAGGTCGACTCCCTTGATGTCACGGTCCAACACCCGGTGGGATTTCTCGTAGGAGGCCAGCCGCGACCAGGCACGGGACGGCCCTTCCTCGGGAAGCTGAACGTCGATGCCGTTGTTCAGGCGCAGGTTCCAGCGTCGACCGCCGACCCTGACGGCGGCCTGCACCCGCTCCATGAGCATGGGTTCGCTGCCGAGGATCTCCAACAATCCGGCGGTATGGGCGGGAGCGTCTTCGCCGACCACAATGACCAGATCGGCAAACTGGTCAGCCGTAGCGCCGGGAATCTCCTCTCCTGCATCATCGATGATGGCAAAGGAGCCTTCCTTCTGCCACAGGGCCAGGGGCGATCGTTCCTCGATGCGCAGCAGCACCGTATCGGGTAGCAGTCGCTCGACCACGGCGGTGCGGACCCAGGGCAGGGCTTCCACCCGATCACGCGCGGCTTTCGGGTCGAACGCCAGGATGGGGGCGTCCCGGGTCACGCGAAGAGCGGCCAACAGGTCGTCGCGGCTGGTTTCCCGGCGGCCTTCGACCATCACCTCGCCGATGCGCAGGCCGATGTTGGCGGTCCAGGCAATGGTGTTCCAGCGGGCATCTTCCAGCAGCCGGGGGCCCCAGCCTTGATGCCAGGTCCACCAGGTACCCAGGGTGATGCCGCCGAGGACCACGCCGATCAAGCCGAGGCGGGTGCTTTTCTTACGCCACCAGGGAGTCACCCGGGGGCGCGGCGCGCCGGTTCGGTTGGCGGTCATCTCTTTTGCTCCCTTGGGAGCGGCGGCAGCGGTGGATTTCTTTTTGGTCATCCGTCGTACTCCGCGTTTTCGACCATCCAGCCCACTAGATCAGGGAACGAAATGCCTGCCTGAGCAGCCTGTTCCGGGACCAGGGAAGTGGGGGTCATGCCCGGTTGGGTATTGACTTCGAGAATGGTCAGGTGGGTGCCGTCGTAACGGAAATCGGCCCGCGATACGCCTCGGCAGCCCAGGGTTTCGTGAGCCAGCACCGCCAATCGCATGGCTTCCTCTGCCACCGAATCGGGGATGTCTGCCGGAACCACATGGCGCGATCCGCCATCGGCATACTTGGCGTCATAGTCGTAGAATTCATGGTCGGTGAGGATCTCGGTCACGCCCAGAGCCCGATCGCCCATCACCGCCACGGTCAGTTCCCGACCGGGCAGGAAGGCCTCGGCCATCACCGTTTCGCCAAATGGCCAGGGGTCGTTCTCGAACGGGTTGTCGTTGTTGCTCTCGCGAATGATATAGACGCCGACCGAAGACCCTTCGTTGATCGGCTTGACCACATAGGGACGGGGCAGCGGGTCACCGGCCAACAGATCATCGCGGGTGACGATTATGTCTTCGGCCACTTTGATGCCTGCCTGGGCAAACATTTTCTTGGCCATCGGCTTGTCCATGGCCAGGGCCGAGGCCAGCAGGCCGGAATGGGTGTAGGGGATGGCCAGGATATCGAGCAGGCCCTGAACACAGCCATCTTCGCCGAAGCGCCCATGCAAGGCATTGAACACCGCCACCGGCCGGGGGAACAAGCGGGTCAACCAGGACCCCATATCCCGTTGGACGTCGATGGGGGTGGGTTGGTACCCGGCTTTTTGAAGGGCGCGGGTCACGGCGGCGCCGCTGACCATGGAGACTTCCCGCTCCGCCGACCAGCCGCCCATCAAGACGGCTACATGCCTGTTCTCGCTCATGACGTCACCTCGCGGGGGGTGGTCTGTTGCGCATTACCGATCCGGCGGATTTCCCAATGCAGGGACACGCCGCTGGTTTCCCGAACCCGGCGGCGGACTTCCTCCCCCAGGCCTTCCAGGTCGGCGGCGGTGGCCGTGCCGCAATTGATGAGGAAATTACAATGCTGTTCGGAAACCATGGCACCGCCCCGGCGCAGGCCTCGGCATCCGGCGCGATCAATCAGTTCCCATGCCCGGATCTCCGCCGGGTTGGCAAAGGTACTGCCGCCAGTACGGGCCCCGGTGGGCTGGCTGTCGACGCGGGCGGATTTGATCTCGGCCATGCGGGCGGCAATCTCGGACGGATCACCGGGGGTGCCCTGCAGACGGGCTTCGGTGAACAGCCAATCCTCGGGCGCGGCGCAATGGCGATAGGCGAAGCCCAGATCGTCCGGCGTCGCGTCGTGGCGTTGTCCCTGGCCGTCGATAGCGGTGCAGGATACCAGGATATCCTTCAGCTCCCGGCCATAGGCACCGGCATTCATGCGCAGAGCGCCGCCCATGGTGCCGGGGATGCCGGACAGGAATTCCAGACCGGTCAAGCCTTCGTTCTGGGCGGCCAGGGCGATGTTGATGTCCAGGGCACCGCTTCCAACAATCAGTTGATGTCCCTCGATCCGGATATCCGTAAAGCCACGCCCCAGGCGAACGACAACCCCCGGCACCCCGCCGTCGCGGACCAGCAGGTTGGATCCGGCGCCGATGACCGTCAGGGGAATGTCGTCCGGGCGTTGGGCCAGGAAGGTCGCCAGGTCGTCGGCGTCGGCGGGACGAAACAGGACTTCCGCCGGGCCGCCGACCTTGAACCAGCTGAAGCGTGACAGATCCGCCTCGGCGGTGAGGCGACCGCGCAGGGCGGGCAGGCGCTCGATCAGATGGGATTGGCGCGGGGCGGTCATCATGCGGAGCCCCCCTCTTCGCCATAGCGCATGCGGGCCAGGGAGTCGGGCAGGTCATGGGCCCATTGGGTGATGTTTCCGGCGCCGCAGCAGACCACCAGGTCGCCGGGACGGGCCAGGTCGTTGACGATTTCGGGCAGATCATCGGGACGGTTCATGGGCATCACCAATCGATGACCATGTTCCCGCAGACCGGCGACGAAGCGGTTGCGGTTGATGCCCTGGATGGGCGCCTCGCCGGCCGGATAGACATCGGCCACCAACACCGCGTCGGCGTCGTTGAAGCAGGTGCAGAATTCCTCGAACAAATCGCGCAGGCGACTATAGCGATGGGGCTGAACCACGGCGATGACCTTGCCCCGACAGGCCGAGCGGGCCGCCTTGAGCACCGCGGCGATCTCCACCGGGTGATGGGCGTAATCGTCGATGACGGTAATGCCATCCACTTCGCCGGTTTTGGTGAAGCGGCGCTTGACCCCTTCGAAGTTGGCAAGGGCCCGGCGGAGCACCGAATCCGGTACCTTCATCTCACTGGCCAGAGCAATGGTGGCCAGGGCGTTCTGCACGTTGTGGGCGCCGAACATGGGCAGCCGCAGGTCTTCCAGTACCCGGGCCTCGCCGGTCATGCGGTCGGTGATGGTCACGTCCAGCCGGGTGCCATCGACGCCCGCTTCCAACTCCCCGGCCCGTACGTCGGCCTGCGGGCTGAAGCCGTAGGTGACGATGCGCCGGTCGGAAACCCGGGGGATCAGCGCCTGCACTTCCGGATGATCGATGCACAGGGCGGCAAAGCCATAGAAGGGGATGTTCTCGACAAAGGTGGTGAAGGCCTCGCGCAGCTTGTCGAAATTGCCGTAGTGGTCCAGGTGCTCCGGATCAATGTTGGTGACCACGGCGATGGTGGCGGGCAGCTTCAGGAAGGTGCCATCGGATTCATCAGCCTCGGCCACCAGCCAATCGCCATCACCCAGGCGGGCATTGGTGCCCCAGGCATTGATGATGCCGCCGTTGATCACCGTGGGATCCAGGCCCGCCGCGTCGAGCACCGAGGCGACCAGTGAGGTGGTGGTGGTCTTGCCATGGGTCCCGGCAACGGCAATGGACCATTTCAACCGCATCAGTTCGCCCAGCATCTCGGCCCGGCGGACCACCGGGATCAGGCGCGAACGAGCCTCTTCCACCTCCGGGTTATCGGGTTTGACGGCGGAGGAGATGACCAGTACCTGGGCGGCTTCGACATTTTCCGCCTTGTGGCCGATGAAAACCTCGATCCCCAGGCCGCGCAGGCGCTGCACATTGGCATTCTCGCCCAGATCACTGCCTTGCACCTTGTAGCCCAGGTTATGCAGAATCTCGGCGATCCCGCTCATGCCGATGCCGCCGATGCCGACGAAATGCAGGGTGCCGATGCTTAAGGGGAGAGCTCTCATGCGGCCATCCTTCCGATTGGGCGGGAGCCGCCGTTGCCGTTGGAGTTCATCACCTGCTCGACCAGATCGGCCAGGGCCGCTGCCGCCGCCGGGCGCCCCACCGCATGGGAGCAATTTGCCGCCTGGCGCAGGGCCTCGGGCATATCGGCCAGAGAGGTCAGTCGGGCCGCGATGGCCTCGGGGGTGAAAGAGGGTTGCGGGATCATCCATCCGCCACCCACCGCATCCACCGCATGGGCATTGCGGGTCTGATGATCGTCGATGGCATGGGGATAGGGCACCAGGATCGCCGGGCGGCCGACGCAGGTCATCTCGGCAATGGTCGAGGCTCCGGCCCGGGCAATGAGCAGATGGCAATCGGCCAATTGTTGCGGCACATCTTCGAAGAAGCTCTCAAGGCGTGCCGTGACCCCGGCGGACTCATAGGCTTGGCGGGTGCGGTCCAGATCTTCCGGGCGGCATTGCTGAACAATCTCGATCCGTTGCTTCAGTTGGTCATTGAGCGCGGCCATGGCCTGGGGTAGCACATCGCTGAAAATCCGTGCGCCCTGACTGCCGCCCAGCACCAAAAGGCGAAGCGGGTCGTTATTTTCAGGGACGCTGTAGGAGACTTCCCGTTGGGCGAGGACCGCCGGACGTACCGGCAGACCCGTATGAACAATTTCGGCGGTGGCCTTGGCGGGCAGGCCTTCTTGTTGGGTAAAGGAGGTGGCGATGCGGTCGACGCGGGTGGACAGCAAGCGGTTGGCCCGGCCCAGAATGGCGTTCTGTTCATGGATCACGCTATGCAAATTGCCATATCCAGCAGCCAGCATGGTCGGCACCGCCGCATAGCCACCGAAGCCAACGACCACGGATGGCTTCAAGCGGTTCAACAAGGCTCGGGCCTGAAGCACGCCGATGCCCAGTTCGATGGCGCCGCGTACCTTGCCCAGCAGCCCCCGTCCGGCCAAGCCCCCGGCGCGAATGCGATGAGTCTCCAATTCGCCCAGGCGACCGCCATAGGCATTGCCCCGCCGGTCGGTGATCAGCGCCAAACGACGACCGCGACCGATCAGTTCCTCGGCCAGGGCCTCGGCGGGAAAAACATGGCCGCCGGTGCCTCCGGCGGCGAGCACGATCAAGGGAGACTCGGCGGTCATGACGTGCCTCCCCGGCCTGTGCCCTTGCGGGTCAAGGCGAAGACCATTCCCATGCCAATAGCCAATGCCATGACCGACGATCCGCCGTAGGACAGGAACGGCAGGGTCATGCCCTTGGGCGGCATCAGGCTGAGGGTCGAGGCCATGTTGATCAAGGCTTGCAGGCCGAACTGGGTCAATAGTCCGGCGACGGCGAGCAGCTTGAATAGATCATCATCGGCCAGCACCCGGGCGAAGCCGCGCAGCACCATGAAGGCAAACAAAGCCACCAACAGCAGACAGACGATCAAGCCGAATTCCTCGCCGACCACCGCGAAAACGAAATCCGCATGGGCATCGGGCAGTACTTCCTTGACCCGTCCCTCGCCAGGGCCTCGTCCGAACAGGCCGCCTTTCAGGAAGGCCTCGGTGGCGCGGGCGATCTGATAGCCTTCGGCTTCCGGGTCCAGGAACCGGTCGATGCGCAGTTGGACATGGCTGAAGGTGAAATAGGCCGCCACAGCGCCACCCAGGAACAAAAGACCCAATACCGCGACAATCATCAACGGCAGGCCTGCGAGGAAGAACTGGACCGCCCAGATGGCCGAAAGCACGATGGTCTGGCCCACGTCGGGCTGCATCAAAAGCAGCATGGCGATGATCAGGTACAAGCCCGTCGCCACCCAATGGCCGGGCAGATCCCCGCTGTTGCGCCATTCGGCGAACATCCAAGCCGCGAGAACCGCGAAGGCCGGTTTGGCAAATTCCGACGCCTGGATGGACAGGCCGCCGATGGACAGCCAACGCTGGGCCCCCTTGACCTCGGACCCGATTACCAGGGTCAGCACCAGCATCACCATGGATGCCGTGAGCATGGCCAGGGCCAGTCGCCGCACCCCCCGGGAGCCGAGCATGGACACCGCCAACACGGTGCCGAAAGCCAGCGGCAGGAACAGGAACTGGCGGCGGGTAAAATGGAAAGGATCGAGACCGATGCGCTCGGCGACCGGCGGCGTGGCGGCCATGGCCAGCACCAACCCGCAGGCCACGAGAGTCGCCAGAGCCACTAGCGACCAACGATCAATGGTCCACCACCAGCGTCCGAACAGGCTCGTATCGGTGCGCGAAAAAGTGCTCATGCCGCGCTCTCCAATTCATGAACCAGCTGGCGGAAGGCGTCGCCTCGGTCCTCGAAGCTGGCAAACTGATCAAAGGAGGCGCAGGCCGGGGACAGCAACACCACCGAACAATGAACGCCATTCTGTTCGGCTCGCTCGTGGGCGGCGCGCAGGGCGTGGGGTAAATCGCCGGACAGGGTCGTTGGGATCCGATCGCCCAATTCGGCGGCAAACCGGGGGGCCGCCTCGCCAATCAAGTAGGCATGGCGCACATGGGACAAATAGGGGGTCAGAGCCTCCAGGGGGCCGTCCTTGGCGCGTCCTCCGGCGATCCAATAGACCGAGTCGTAGCTGGCCAGGGCACGGGCGGCGGCTTCGGGATTGGTGGCCTTGCTGTCGTTGACGTAGGAAATTCCGTTGATCAGCGCCACCGGTTCCTGACGATGAGGCAGGCCCGGATAAGTACCGATTCCGGCGCCGATCTGATAGGGGGGCACCCCCACCGCTCGGGCAATGGCACAGGCAGTCGCGGCGTTCTGGGCATTGTGGCTGCCCGGCAGGGTGGGCACCGCGCGCAGGTCCCGGATGGCCATTGGCCGGGTTTCGGTCGCATCGGTCAATTGCCCATCCACCGCATGACAACCGCTTTCCACCACCTGCTCGCCGGAGACGGCAAATAGCCGACGGCTGGCACCGGATTCGCGCAAGTCGTTGAGGATGCTCGCCGTATCCGAATCGTCGATGCCGATCACCGCGACGCCATCATCGGGCTGGTTTTCGAAGATCCGCAGCTTGGCGGCCTTATAGCCTTCAAATCCGCCATGACGGTCGAGATGATCAGGGGTGATGTTGAGCAGGGCCGCCACGTCGAAACGGGCATTGGGGGTCAATTCCAACTGATAGGATGACATTTCCAGCACATAAATCCCGTCGGCCCCCAAGGGCGCCAGATCAAGCACCGGCGTACCCAGGTTGCCACCCACCTGCACCGCGCGGCCGGCCAGCTCCAGGATATGGCCGACCAAGGCGGTCGTGGTGGACTTGCCATTGGTCCCGGTTATGCCGATGAAGGCCGCCTCCGGGCAGGCTTGAAACAGGAGATCCACGTCGCCGATGATCGGTACCTGAGCAGCCTTGGCCGCGGTCGCCACCGGGTGGGGTGTCGGATGAGTATGGGGAATGCCGGGACTGAGCACCAAGGCGGCGATGTCGCTCCAGGGCCAGGCGGCCGGATCCACCGCATCGATGCCATCGGCGGCGAGCGCGGCACGAGCCGTTTCCGCATCATCCCAGGCCAATACCTCGGCCCCGCCCGCACGCAAGGACCGCGCGGTGGAACGTCCGGAGCGGCCCAGGCCGAGGACCGCCACTTTTCTGGATCGATAGGATGTCACCGGAATCATCAGGGCACCCTCAGCGCAGTTTCAACGTCGAGAGCCCGGCCAGGGCGAGGATAACGGCGATAATCCAAAAGCGGATGACAATGGTCGGTTCCGCCCATCCCTTCTTTTCGAAGTGATGGTGCAGCGGGGCCATGCGGAAACCCGCTTGCCGGTCATCTTGAACGAGGCCACCTGGACGATGACCGAGATGGTCTCCAAAACGAACAGGCCGCCGGTGATGGCCAGCACCAGTTCATGCTTGGTGACCACGCTGACCGAGCCCAAGGCGCCGCCCAGGGCCAAGGATCCTGTGTCGCCCATGAAGACGGCGGCGGGTGGCGCATTAAACCAAAGGAAGCCCAGGCAGGCGCCGATCAGGGCGGCACAGAACACCGCCAGTTCGCCCGCGCCGGGAACCGCATGCAGTTGCAGGTAATTGGCGAACACTTGGTTGCCGGCCAGATAGGCGATCAAGGCGAAGACCACGCCCGCGATCATCACCGGACCCACCGCCAGACCGTCCAGGCCGTCGGTCAGATTGACCGCGTTGGAGGCGCCGACCATGACGAAAATGGCCATAGGAACGAAGAACCAGCTCAGTTGCACCAGCATGTCCTTGAAGAATGGCACGGCCATGGTGGTGGACAGGGGGTCGGGCAGGATGCGCGAGATCCACAAGGCCGCCGCGCCGCCGATGGCCACCTGTAGCAACAGTTTCAGGCGACCGGGGAGACCGCCATGATGCTTCTTGGTGACCTTCAGATAATCGTCGAGAAAACCGATGGTGCCGTAGCCCAGGGTCACGCCCAATACCGCCCAGACATAGCCGTTGGACAGATCGGCCCAAAGCAGGGTGGCGACGGCCAGGGCCAGCAGGATCATGAAGCCGCCCATGGTCGGGGTGCCGCGTTTTGTCAGCAGATGGCTTTCCGGTCCGTCCTCGCGGATGGGTTGCCCGGAACTCTGTCGGTTGCGCAGCATGCGGATGATGGTCGGACCGAGCAGGAAACTGACCAGCAGAGCTGTCAGCACCGCGCCTCCGGCCCTAAAGGTCAGGTATTTGAACAGGTTCAGGATCGGCAGGTGCTCGGCCAGGGGATAGAGGAGATTATAAAGCATGGTTGTTCCTCAATCCCCGTTGGCGGCGCGTTCGGGGGCCCCGCCGTCCATGTTGCACAGGGCCGTGACCACCAGATCGGTGCGGCTGCCCCGCGAGCCTTTGATCATGACCAGGTCACCGGCTCGCACCGCCGCCTGCACCAAAGGCACCAGATCCTTGGCCGTGGCGGCATGTCCGCCCCGTTTGGCGGGCGGCAGGGCCTGCCAGAGATGTTCCATTTCCGGTCCGGCCGTGAATACCAGATCCACCTTGGCCTCGGCGATGGGGCCGGAAAGATCCCGATGCAATGATTCGGAGGATGTCCCTAATTCCAGCATGTCGCCGAGCACGGCAATGCGCCGTCCGCCGTCGCCCGGGGTGCTTCGGCCCAAGACCGCGATGGCGGCGGCCATGGAAACGGGCGAGGCGTTGTAGCTCTCGTCGATGACTCGCAGGGCCCCGTGGGGCAATTGAATATCATGTCCCTGGCCACGTCCCTTCCCGGGGGCCAGATCAGCCAGATCCCGCGACGCGGCCACCGGATCGGCGCCGACAGCCTGCACGGTGGCCAGAAGAGAAGCCGACGCCAGACACCAATGGCGACCGGCCAGAGGCACCCAATAGTCGAGAAGGGTGCCGCAGATATCGGCACGGATACGCCAGCCTTCGCCTTCGGGGTCGCAGGTCAGCACCCGGGCGCCTGCCTTGGGACCACTGCCGAACGCGCCAACCCGGGCGCCACAGGCACGGGCGGCGGCGGCGAGGAGACCATATTGGCCATTGTCGCGGTTGAGCAGCGCCAGCCCGTCGGGTTCCAGACCTTGGAAGATCTCGGCTTTCGCTTCGGCGATGGCTTCCAGACCGTCGAAATGGGCGCTATGGACTTGCTCGATGGTTGTGACCACCGCCAGATGGGGACGGGCCAGACGGGTCAGCGGTGCCAATTCCCCGGCATGGTTCATGCCCATCTCGACAACGGCGAAATCTGCTTCGCGAGGCAGCCGGGCTAGGGTCAGGGGCACGCCCCAATGGTTATTGAGGCTGGCCAGGCTGGCCGAACAGAGGCCTTGGCGCGACAACACAAGATTCAGAGCTTCCTTGAGTCCGGTCTTACCGACACTGCCGGTTACCGCGATCACCCGGGCCTTGGCCCGGTCGCGGGCGAATCGGCCCAGGTCATAGAGGGCGTCGAAGGTATCGCCGACCGTCAACAGCGGTGCATCCTCGGTCACGCCGTCGGGGTAATGAGAGACCACGGCGGCGGCGGCACCCCGGGCCAAGGCGTCGGCCACGTAGTCGTGACCATCGAAGCTGGGCCCACTCAAAGCGACAAACAGATCGCCTTGGGAAACCGTGCGGCTATCGATGGAGACACCCGATGCGGTCCAGCCGTTGGCACTGACACCGCCCGTGGCCTGGGCCGCTTCGGCGGCGGTCCAAAGGGGGGATTTGGTCATGAGAATGCCTCCCCGATCCATTGGCGGACGCACTCGGTGTCATCGAAAGGCAGAACCTTGTCGCCGACGATCTGACCTCGTTCGTGGCCTTTGCCCGCCACCAGCAAAACATCCTGTGGACCGAGGTCTTCCAAGGCTTGGGTGATGGCCTCCGCCCGGTCGCCGATCTCCGTGGCTCCCGGGCAGGCCTTCAAAATCTGTTGACGAATGGCGCCCGGGTCTTCCGAGCGCGGATTGTCGTCGGTGACGATGACGGTATCAGCCAGCCGGTTGGCCAGCTCTCCCATCAAGGGCCGCTTGCCCTGGTCCCGATCACCGCCGCATCCAAAGACCAGCGACAGCCGACCTTGCGTGTGGGGACGCAAAGCCGCGAGGACCGTTTCCAGGGCGTCGGGGGTATGGGCATAATCCACATAGACATCGGCTTCCGTGGCCGTGGTCGCAACCTTCTGCAAGCGACCGGGAACGCCGACAAGATGTTCCAGCGCTTCGGTGGCCAGGCGCGGATGAGCGCCGTCGGCGATGCAAAGACCCAGGGCACAAAGGGCATTGGCTACCTGGAAATCCCCGGCCAGAGGCAAAAGAATCTCAAAGCGTGTCCCCAGAATGTTCAGGGTCAGGCTCTGGCCACCGGAAACCGGCTTGGCCTTCACCAAGCGCAGATCAACGGCACAGCGGCCATAGGTCAACAGCCGGTGGCGGCGTTCGGCGCAGAGCGCCTGTAAGGCTTCGAACTGGGGAATATCAGTGTTCAGCACCGCCCAGCCGCCCGGCGCCATGACTTCGCCGAACAATCGCATCTTGGCAGCCAGATAGCTTTGCTCGTCGCCGTGGTAGTCCATGTGGTCGCGGCTCAGGTTGGTGAATCCGGCGGCCGTCACCCGCACGCCATCAAGACGATATTGATCCAGCCCATGACTGGAGGCTTCCATGGCCAGCCGATCCACCCGGTTTTCGGCCATCTTATCCAGCATCTCGTGCAAATCGGCGGGGTCGGGCGTGGTCAGGCCACCTTCCCCATGCAGGCCGGGGGCGTCGACACCGGTGGTCCCCAGGCTGCCCGCCCGATGACCCAGCCGGGTCCAGATCTGACGGACGAAATGAGCCACGGAAGTCTTGCCATTGGTGCCGGTCACGGCGGCGATGCGATCCGGCTGCCCAGGATGCAACCGCGCCGCCAACAAGGCATAGCGGCGGCGGGGATTGTCATCGGTAAGCAAGGCGATGTCCGGATTGGCATCGTCGATTTGCGTCCCCGGGGGCGCCAACACCGCCGATGCACCGCGCCGCAGAGCCTCGGAGATATAGGCCCGTCCGTCGTTGTGAGTTCCCGGCAAGGCGGCAAACAGATAGCCCGGCGCGACCTTGCGGGAATCGCAAGTCAGTCCGGTAATCTCCATTCCATATTCCGCAGCCGTGGCGTTCACTTCGGTTCGGTTCCCTTCGATCAGATCAGAAAGACGCAAGGCGATGACCCTTGCCCTTGTTGGATTCCATTTCCTCGATCAGCGCCGGATCCGGCGCGATGCCGTACAGGGTGGCCAGGTTGCGCACCATCTCCTTGACCACCGGGGCGGCGACCCAGCCGCCGGTGGCATAGCCGAAAGTCCGCTTCAAACCCTTGGGTTCATCGACCATGGCCAGAATCACGAAGCGCGGATCGTCCAGTGGGAAGGCGCCGACAAAGGAGGCCAGCCGGGCATTGCGATTGTATTTCTTGCCCTGTTGCTTTTCCGCCGTGCCGGTTTTGCCACCGACCAGATAGCCGGGTACGTCGGCATTCCTGCCGGTGCCTTGCTCGACCACCATGCGCATCAGCTGGCGGACCTGGCGGGAGGTTTTTTTCGACATCACGCGCTTGCCGGTCAAAGCCGCGTCGCCAACGGTTTTCATCAAGGTGGCCGGGCGGGTTTCGCCGCCGTTGACCAGGGCCGCGACGCCCGAGGCCAGCTGCAATGGCGTGACCGCGATGCCATGGCCGTAGGAAATGGTCATGGTGTTGATGTCCCGCCAGGTGCGCGGCACCAATGGCGAGGCGATCTCCGGCAGCTCGATGCTTGGCTTGTCCAACAGTCCCAGGCGGCCCAAGTATTCTTTTTGCGAGGTAGTGCCCACGTCCAAGGCCATCTTGGCGGCGCCGATATTGGAGGAATGCACCATGATCTCGGGCACCGTCAGCCAGCGGTTCTCGGCGTGGAAATCCCGGATGGTGAAACGGGCGACGCGGATCGGCTCGGAGGCATCATAGCCGCTGGTCATCTTCACCGTGTTGGTGTCCAGGGCCATGGCGGCAGTGAACAGCTTGAAGGTGGACCCCATCTCATAGACGCCCTTGGTGACCCGGTTGAAGCGGGTTTCAGAGGCGCTTTCCATAGGGGCGTTGGGGTCATAGTCGGGCAGCGATACCATGGCCAACACCTCGCCCGAGCGGGCATCCATAACCAAACCGGCGGCGCCAATACCCTTGAATTCCTTCATCGAGCGGTACAGGGAATCATGCAGCATGGACTGCACCCGAATATCGATGGACAGTTCCAGCGGGTCCTCGCCGGTACGCAAAACTTCGTCGAAATAGCGCTCCACTCCGGCGATGCCGCGGCCGTCGATGTCGGTCATGCCCAGGACGTGGGCGGCCAGCCGACCATGGGGATAGACCCGACGTTCGGCGTGCTGGAAGAAAATACCCGGAATGCCCAGCCGATTGACGTCATTTTGTTCCTTGGGCGTCAGATTGCGGTGCAGCCAAACGAAGGCACGCTTGGAAGACAGCTTCTGCTCCAGCCGCCGCCAATTGACATCCGGCAGCACCTTGGCCAGTTGCAGGGCGGCGGAATGGGGGTCAAGCACCTTACGGGCATCGGCATAGACCGAGGCCGTGGGCAGGCTGCTGGCCAAAACCACGCCATTGCGATCGACGATGGCCGAACGGTCGGTGACGGCACCGGAAGTCTTGCTGATGGGGCGATGTTGAGCCATGGATTCGCCCGCGCCATCGGTCAGGGTCAATTGCGCCACCCGTCCGGCAACCACCAAAAAAGCAATAGCAAACAAGGCGCCGGTGACCATCAATCGGCTGCGCCCGGTCTGCAAGGCGGTGGTGCGTCGGCCTTCTCGTTCCAAGGCGGCACTCCCAGCGAGCCCGCCGGAGAATCGATTGCGCCAGTTTTGTCCCGGGGGGGTCATTGCTTACCTCCCGCCGAAGCAATGGCGGCCTGAATACCAGCCCCCCAGGTTGCGGATTCCGTGACCTTGACGGCGACAGCACGCGTTTTGGGCTTGGCGGCAGGCTTGGCCTTGGTTTTCGCTTTGACGATGGATTTCTTCTTGGGCTTGGTCACGGGCTTGGCGGCATCCTTGGCGGCCACTTCCATGACCTGACGGTCGGGCAGGCCCTGCCAGCCGGTCATCTGCATCGGCTGCAAGGGCTCCAGACCTAAATGCCGCACGGCCAGTCCGCGCAACCGCTCGGGATTGTTCAGGTGGGACCATTCGGCCTGCAACACGTGGATGGCTTGGCGATCATTGCCAATGGACCGTTCCAGGTCATCGCGCTTGTCCACCAGTTCCTGCACTTCGTACTTGAGCTGGAAAAGGCCCAGGCTCAGGCCGATGGCGAGACAGATCCCGAGGATGGTCAGAAGCCGGGTCATGCAAATGTCCTCCTCATGCCGCTGCCTTCGACGGCCAAACGGGGGCCGAGGTACGCTCGGCAATCCGCAGGCGGGCCGAACGGGCGCGCGGGTTCATACGGGTTTCCTCGTCGCCGGGTTTGACGGCGCCGCGTTTGATCAACTTGAAAGACGGGGCCGGACCTTGGGTGTCACCGCCGGGGCGGTGCCGCGAAGGATTGTCGGCACCGCCACTGCGTTGCTTGAGAAACTGTTTGACCGCCCGGTCTTCGAGGGAGTGAAAAGAGACCACCGCCAGCCGCCCGCCCGGGGACAACAGCCGCTCGGCGCCGTCCAATCCGCGATGCAACTCGCCCAGTTCGTCGTTCACGGCGATGCGCAGGGCTTGGAATGTGCGGGTGGCGGGATGAATCTTGTCGTTGGGGCGTCCGACCACGCGCTTGACCAGATCGGCCAGTTGCCCGGTGCGCTCGAAAGGGGTCTGTACCCGATCAGTGCAGACGGCACGGGCAATGCGCCGGGAGCCGCGCTCCTCGCCATATTGATAGATGATATCGGCCAGTTCGGCTTCCGGCAGGCGGTTGACCAGATCGGCGGCCGTGGGGCCTTCATCGCCCATGCGCATGTCCAAAGGCGCATCAAAACGGAACGAGAAGCCGCGTTCCGGGGTGTCCACCTGCATGGATGACACGCCGATATCCAGCGCCACGCCATCCACCGACCCGATGTCTCGCTCGGCCATCAGCTCGACCATGTCCCCGAAACGACCGGGTACCAGGGTCAGACGTCCGTCGTATTGCTGGGCAAGAGCTTGTCCGGCGGCGATGGCGGTGGGGTCTCGGTCGATGCCATAGACCCGGCATCGGGTGGCATCCAGCAGGGCGCGTGTATAGCCTCCGGCGCCAAAGGTGCCATCCACATAAAGGGCGTCGTGGCGAGGAGCAAGGGCCGTCACCACCTCGCGCAGCAGAACGGGGATATGAGGGGTATCGGGGATGCTCATGCGCCCCCTCCCGGTTTTCCGAGACGGCCCAGGGCCATGGTGACGTTGTGCTTGGCGGCGTTCTCGAAGGTGGCCTGACGATGGGCGTCGTAGGCTTCCGGTTGCCAGATATGGAACCGCTCTCCCTTGCCGACAAAGACGGCATTCTTGCTCAGCTGGGCGTGATCAAGCAATTCCTGCGGCAGGGCGACGCGGCCTTCGGGGTCGAAGGCCAGGGGATGCACATAGTCGAGGATAGCGGCGGCGACCAGACGCTGTTCGTCGGTCAGGGCGGCGGGATCCTCCAGGCTTTCCGACAGGCGAACCATATAGTCGGAGCCACAAGCCTCCAGGGCCGGTTCCTGAAACCGGGGATAGACATAGATACCGGGAAAATCCTGATCCGTGAACGAGGCACGAAAGGGCTTGGGCACGGAAACCCGGCCCTTGGCATCGATCTTGTTGGTGTGACGTCCGATCAACGGCGCCATATCGCCCATCCTCTTGCCCGTTTTTCCGGCGGCTTTGCCCCCGACGCCTTGGCGCCTCTGACGATCCATCCCGGATAACCCCATCCCCTGCCAAGACTCCGCCCAGTCTCAAAATGGGATAATTCGGGATATCATGGGTGTCCATGGGAGTCAATGGGATCATATGGTTTGTCTTGGTTCTCCGGCCATTGTTACACTCTTTCATCAATCTATATTTCGTGGTCTTAAGAAATGATTGAGATAGATGTTGTGTTCATCGACAATTCTGACAGCCGACCCCGGCCAAACCATGACCATCCGATGACCCTTTCGGGGCAGCGCCGTCGGCCTTTCAAAAACCGGGTGTTGAGCCTAAAACGGAAGGCATGACCGTGAATCAGGACCCGAATCCATGACCAAACCGACCGCCACACGCCCATTTCGCCTGTCGATTCGGCTGTTGGTGGGAATCGGTGGGTCGTTGACGGCGCTGTTCGTGGCGGCGTCTTTGTATCTCGGCCTGGAGTTGGCCCGCGACAACACCGCCCAATGGCTTGGCGGTAAGGCCGAGGCGACCCTCAACCGATTGACCGGGCGGGTCGAAAGCCTGCTCATTCCGGTGGAACGCCAGGCCCGTTGGATGGCCCGGCGGATTGCCGAGCGCAAGTTGGATCCCGATAACCAGGACGACTACCTGAAAGTCGCTCAAGGCGCGCTCAGCGCCTTGCCCCAGATCGCCGCCATCGTTTTCGTTTCTCCCGATGAACAGGCTATTCGTGTGGAACGCAATGCGGAACAGATCGTGATTTCGCCCATGCTTAAGAATCCGCAAGTCCTACGGGCCATGCGGTCTTTGCAGAAAACCGGCGAGGCTCAGTGGCAGCCGCCCATCTACGCCCGACCGCTCAAGGGTGTCATGATGAGCTTTACCAAGCCCGTTCTCCGCGAGGGCGTGTATGTCGGAGTGCTGATCTATGCCATGGCCATTCCCGATCTGTCGGCCTTCCTTGCCGATGAGCATGCCGCCACGGGCCAAACACCCTTCATTCTGTATGGGGATGACCAGGTTCTGGCCCATCCGGCCATGGCCTATTGGCATCCGGAAAAGCGTAACGAGAGCGAATTGCCGGGTGTGACCGAATTGAGCGACCAGATTCTGGCCCGGATCTGGTCGCCGAATCTTCGCCCCATGGCTTACGCCGAGGACCGCGAGGTCAGCGCCGTGCGGCTGGTGGAAAGAGGCGAGGAACACCTGATCTTGTCCCGCGCCTATAGCCGCTTCGGCGCCGTGCCCTGGATCATGGGAGTGCATCGTCCCTTGGATGAGGAAGTGGACATCCGCGACCGTTTTATTCATGCGGGCCTGACCGGGCTGGTGCTGTTGATCCTGTCAGTGACCGCCGCGTTGATCCTGGGGCGCATGGTGTCGCGCCCCATTACCCGATTGGCCCGGGCGGCCACCTTGGTTCACGATGGCGAGTTGGGGCGGGTCGAAGTCCTGCCCCCCAACAATCTGAGCGAGATTGACCGGGCCGGGACGGCCTTCAACGGCATGGTCGAGGGCTTGAAAGAGCGCGAGATGATCCGCGAGGTCTTTGGCCGCTATGTGCCGCCCGCCGTGGCCCAGTCCCTGCTGGCCGAAGGCGGGGCTTTGGAACCGCAGTCCCGCGAGGCTTCCATCCTGTTTCTCGATATCGCTGGTTTCACGCCCCTGACCGAGCGTCTGAGCCCGGAGGCGGTGGTCGACCTGCTCAACGCGTTTTTCTCCGAGGCGGTGGATATTCTTGAAATCCATGGCGGCGTTGTCACCCAGTTTCAGGGCGATGCCATCCTGGCCACCTTCAATTTGCCCCTGGCCCACGAGGATCATGCCGCCCGTGCCGTGGCGGCGGCCAAGGAAATCCTCGCCGCCACCGACGAAAAGACGTTCGCCGGACAAAGCCTGGCCTGCCGCATCGGCGTGACCACCGGCCCGGTAACGGCGGGCAACGTGGGCGCTCCGGGGCGACTCAGCTACACCGTGCATGGCGATGCCGTCAATCTGGCGGCGCGGCTGGAACAGATGAACAAGGAACTGGGCACCCGTCTGCTGGTGGCGGCGGTCGCCGCCGAGCGGGTGCCGGAGGCCGGGTTGATTGCCAAGGGCGAGGTGACTGTGCGGGGGCAGACGGAGCCAGTGAGGGTTTTTACCCTGCCCTTGGCTTAATCTCCGAAAGAGCCTATATTGAAGGGGTCGGGCAACCGACTATGACGATAAACGCTTAGTGGAATAAGCGTTGCGGACCCGGGGGCGGTACCCGGCGCCTCCACCATAAGCCCATCTGGCGGTGAATTGGGTGGGCTTGTGATGGGGGCGAAATAGGATCGACGCGCGTAGTAAAGACTTTTGCTTTCGTCCGGCATGGTACCCACCGTTATCGGGCCACTTTGAGAAATGCCAACGATAATGAGGCATTTGCTGTTGCCGCTTAATAGGCTGTAACAACGGGGTTCGGGAGGCACCTGGCAACAGAAGCCTCCCACTTTCTTTTTTAAGGCACACCGTGCCATAATCCGAGCGTTCGAATCGCGGCAATAGGAATGGCGAGGCCCAATGGAAACGGATCCCCTCCGTTACGATCGGTGGATCGAAGAAGCGTTGCGGCATGTGGTGCGGCGCGCCTTGGAGCATACGGCCGAGCATGGTCTGCCCGGTGAACACCATTTCTATGTCACCTTTCAGACCACCTTTCCCGGTGTCGAGATCCCCGATTACCTGCGGGCCCAGTATCCCGACGAGATGACCATCGTCTTGCAGAATCGGTTCTGGGACCTGGATCTGGGCGATGACGTTTTCGCCATCTCCCTGACCTTCAACGGAAAAACCGAACGGCTGCGGATTCCCTTCCCGGCCATTGTCGCCTTCGCCGATCCATCGGTGAAGTTTGGCCTGCAATTGCGGGTCGACTTGGACAACGACGACATGGTCGAGACCCTCGCCAACAGTGACGAGGCGGACGATTTGCCCTTCGAGGAGGCCGAAGTGTCGGCCGACGAAGCGGCGGTGACTCCCGAGGACCCGGAAGGCGGCGGTGACAACGTGGTGGCGCTGGATACCTTCCGCAAGAAGTGACAGCCACGAACGGACCTAACCGAACCCCCATGCTTCGACAAGCTCAGCATGAGGTGTTCCGCCCGAAGCTCTCGTCCTCACCCTGAGCCTGTCGAAGGGTGATTGGCCCGGTCCGAAGCAGGAGTCCCTCCATGAGCGCGCCCAACCCCCATGATCCCTTTCCCCTTGGCGAGGACGATACCCCCTATCGCCTGCTGACCACAGAAGGCGTCAGCACCGCTGAATTCGAGGGGAAAACCATTGTCCGGGTGGCGCCTGAAGTGCTCACCGAGCTCACCGCCCAGGCCATGATCGATTGTTCCCACCTGCTGCGCCCCGGGCATCTGGCCCAATTGCGTAAGATCCTCGATGACCCGGAAGCCTCGGACAATGACCGCTTCGTCGCCCTTGACCTGTTGAAGAACGCCAATATTTCCGCCGGCGGTGTGCTGCCCATGTGCCAAGATACCGGCACGGCCATCGTCATGGGCAAGAAGGGCCAGCAAGTCTGGACCGACGGCAACGATGTGGCGGCGATCTCCGAAGGCGTGGCAAAGACCTATCTGGAGACCAACCTGCGCTATTCCCAGGTGGCCCCGCTGGACATGTTCACCGAGACCAATACCGGCAATAACCTGCCCGCCCAGATCGACCTCTATGCCACCGAAGGCGCGGCCTATAAGTTCCAGTTCATGGCCAAGGGAGGCGGTTCGGCCAACAAGTCCTTCTTGTTCCAACAAACCAAGGCCTTGCTCAATCCCGACAGTCTGGTCCAGTTCATGGATGAGAAAATCCGCACCCTGGGTACTTCGGCCTGCCCGCCCTATCACCTGTCGGTGGTCATCGGCGGTACCTCGGCGGAAGCCAATTTGAAGACCGTCAAGCTGGCCAGTACCCACTACCTGGATGGCCTGCCCACCCAGGGCAATGAATATGGCCAAGCGTTCCGGGATTTGGAATGGGAAGACAAAATCCTGCAAATGACCCGGGACATGGGCATCGGCGCACAATTCGGCGGCAAGTATTTCTGCCACGATGTGCGGGTGATCCGGCTGCCGCGCCATGGCGCCTCCTGTCCGGTGGGCATCGGTGTGTCCTGTTCCGCCGACCGTCAGATCAAGGCCAAGATTACCGCCGAGGGCGTGTTCCTGGAACAGATGGAGCGCGATCCGGCCAAGTATTTGCCCGACGTGGGGGGCGGCGACCTGCCGGGCGAGGTGGTCTCCGTGGACCTGAACCAGCCCATGGAAGCCATCCGGGCACAGCTCAGCCAGTATCCGGTGAAAACCCGCCTCAGTCTTTCTGGCTCGCTGATCGTCGCCCGCGACATTGCCCATGCCAAGCTCAAGGAGCGCCTGGACGCCGGAGAGGGCCTGCCTGACTACTTCAAGAATTCGGCGGTCTATTACGCCGGTCCGGCCAAGACCCCCGAAGGCTATGCCTCGGGCTCCTTTGGACCCACCACGGCGGGGCGCATGGATGCCTATGTGGACCTGTTCCAGGCCCATGGCGGTTCCATGGTCATGCTGGCCAAGGGTAATCGTTCCAAGGCGGTGACCGATGCCTGCCAAAAGCACGGCGGCTTCTACCTGGGCTCCATCGGCGGCCCGGCGGCGCGACTGGCCCAGGACTGCATCAAGAGCCTGGAATGTGTCGAGTACGAAGAATTGGGTATGGAAGCCATTTGGCGCATCGAGGTGGAGGACTTCCCGGCCTTCATGGTCGTCGATGATAAGGGCAACGACTTCTTTAAGGAGTTCGGTATTTGACCGGCTTGCTGTTCAACGGCCCCGCCGACGGCCCGGTCATCGCCCTGGCCCATGGTGCCGGGGCGCCCATGGATTCCCCCTTCATGGCCTATTTCGCCGAAGAGTTGGGGAACCGGGGTTTCCGGGTGGCGCGATTCGAATTTCCCTATATGGCCGGTCGGCGCACCGGTGGGTCGAAACGACCGCCGGATCGGGCGCCGGTGTTACTCGAAACCTGGCGCCAGGTCATCGACGCATTGGGCGGCCCGGCAAAGGTGGTCATCGGCGGCAAGTCCATGGGTGGGCGTATGGCCAGCTTGCTGGCGGCGCAGTTGGAACAGGCCGCAACGCCGGTGCGCGGACTGGTCTGTCTCGGCTATCCGTTCCACGGACCTGGCCGTCCCATCGGGCCCAACCGGCTGGATCATATGCTGACCATCGAAACGCCGACTCTGATTTGCCAAGGTAGCCGCGACAGCATGGGCACCCGCGAGGAAATGCAAGGCTATGGTCTGCCATCCTCTATCCGCACCTGCTATCTGGAAGATGGCGACCATGGCTTCAAACCGCGCAAGGCGTCGGGCCGGACCGAAACGCAGAACTGGGATGCGGCCATGGAGGCGGTAGCCGGGTTCGTGGGAGGCCTGTGACGCCATGGCGGTGTCCGTCGAATTCCTGGATCATGTGACGGATCTGCTGGCCCCGGTCGGCACCGTTACTCATCGCCGCATGTTCGGCGGGGCAGGTCTGTATCTGGATGGAATCATTATTGGCCTCGTGGCCGATGACGTGCTTTATTTCAAGGTGGACGATAAAAATAGATCGGAGTACGAGCAGGCGGGAATGTCGGCTTTTGTTCCGTTTGCAGATAAACCATTTCCCATGTCTTATTGGGAAGTGCCGCCCGATCTGCTGGAGGAGCCGGTCGAATTAGGCCAATGGGCCCATCGTGCCTGGGAGGCATCCCGTAGGACGTCGCGGCCCAAAAAGGCGGCGAAAAAGAAAGGGTAGGAGGATCATGCTTCAGAAACGTTCGGTCAATATTTCCGGCCATGCCACCAGTATCTCCCTGGAAGAGGAATTCTGGGATCAACTGAAGACGATCGCCAAGAACAAGCGCCTTGGTCTCAACGATCTCATAGCCGAAGTGGACGAAAGCCGCGTGGGCAACCTGTCCAGCGAACTGCGGGTTTTCGTGTTGAAAGACGTGTTGGCCCGCCTCTGACGCGCGCGACGTGATCTAACAGGCTGCTGAAAAAGGGTTGTCCTACGGCCCGCCTCGCCCTTCGACAAGCTCAGGGTGAGGCTAAGAGGCGGATTTAAAAGTATCCTTTAGATATCAAGGCAGTAGATTTTTGATCTGGCCAGGAAAGGCCGACGACACGGGGCGGCGCCCCGTTAGGAGGTCTTGACGCCGCCAGAGCGGAAATATACGCCCTTGAGATCAAAGGAATACTTTTTTGAATCCGACTCTAACATGTTGAAAGTTCAAAGGCCCTCATGCTGAGCTTGTCGAAGCATGTGTCGCCACAGGCTCGAAATCGGACTTTTTCAGATGGCGGTAATCGAGCAGTCAGGGATTGCCTAAACAGTCAGCTGGTCTCCACACTCGGTCTTGATCAAGTATCCGGGTCAATTCCTGGACATGGAACAGAGGAGACCAGCTATGGAGTATTTTGTTGGAATGGACGTATCGATGGCAAGCATTTCGATCTGTGAGATTGATGCAAAGGGAACCGTCATTCGCGAAGGCAAGGTGTCAAGCACACCCGAGGCGGTCGCCACTTGGCTCGAGGAAAGCGGGCGTGGCTTTGCGCGAATTGGGTTGGAAGCTGGCCCTCTGGCGCCTTGGCTGTACGCAGGACTGTCCAGTCGGGGCCTCCCTGTGATTTGTATCGAGACCCGGCAAATGAAGGCCTTTGCCAGCGCCAGCCCAGTCAAGACGGACCGTCGCGACGCCCGCTTGATCAGCCAGGCGATGCGGACCGGTTTGTACCGCGCGACCCACGTCAAGACCGCGCGCAGTCAGGAGCTCCGGATGGTGCTGACCCATCGGGAGACCCTGGTTCATCAGGTCCGTCAGTTGTCCAATACGGTACGAGGAACATTGAAAGCTTTCGGCCTCAAGGTCGGTATGGCGCGCGGACGCCTTTTCGCGGCGCGGGTTCGGGAATTGACGGCTGATAACCCGCACCTCAGCGCAGCCGCCGAGCCGCTCTTGCTTGCGCGCCAAGCCTTGCTCGAACAACTCGACAAGCTCGACCGGCAGGTTCATGCCGCTGCGCGCGATGATAGCGTTTGCCGGCGCCTGATGACCGTTCCCGGCGTCGGCCCGGTTACCGCCCTCGCTTTCAGGACAGGACTCGACGTGCCGGAACGGTTTCAAAAGTCGGTCATGGTCGGCGCCCACTTCGGGCTTGTCCCACGCAGATACGCCTCGGGAGAGCAGGACCGAAGCGGCCCCATCAGCAAGTGCGGAGATGCCATGGTTCGTTGGCTTTTGTTCGAGGCCGCCAATGCACTTCTCACTCGAACCCGCCGTTGGTCCTGGCTCAAACACTGGGGGCTCGCGGTCGCCAAAAGGCGCGGGATGAAACGCGCCAAGGTCGCCGTTGCCCGGCGTCTCGCCGTAATCATGCATCGCATGTGGATCGACGGCACGGACTTCCAGTACCGCAAGGAGGAGACCGCCATCTAAACACAGCGAAAACCGAGATCGCCTGAAGGGCGGCCAGGACGCGTGGCGACGCGCGGGGCTCGGATGACAGCGCGCAGGCTGCAGTGGCGTAAGACCACGCTTTTCAGATTGCTGCACCCGATCCCCCTTGATCCCCATCATGCGGCGACGACGTCGACCGCGGACAGAAGCAAAGGGCGCCACATACCCCAGGTTCAAACCGACGGCTTGGAAATCAGCTTGACTCAAATGACTCGATTACAGAAGCAGCCTGCTAAACTTTTAGCGCCCGAGACCTCCGAGAATGCCTCGAATCAAATCTTCTGCCTTGGGTTTGCCGCTTCCCGATGATGGGCTGCCGGACGGCGGCGGGGGGGGTGGTGGCAGGCTGCCATCAGCCGCAGGCGGTGCGGGTGCGGGCGACGGCGTGCTGGGCTGAGCCGTGCCGCCCCCAAGCAATCCGGGGAGCACCTGTTGCAGTAGAGTCCCTGCCTTGCCCTTGCCCAGCTTGCCTGGAAGGGTCAGCTTACCGCCCGGCTGGCTGCCCGTATCCACTTTGACGTTGGTGGGATTGTTCAAGGGGCCGCTGACCGAGAACGGGATGGATTTGGGGACTTCCTTGATCTGTGACAGCAAGGCTCCAACCAGATTCTGGGTCAGGCTCAAGGTCCCGTCGGCGGCCATGGTATAGCCGGGCAAGTCCAATATCAGCTTGGTGTTTCCCTGATAGGCGGTGGTCCGCAGAGCCAGGGCGGGCATGGAGACCACGCCATTCGAAATGGTGAAATCCCCGGTCGCATCCAGCAGGCCCTTGCTCTTGCTGCCTCCCAAGGCGCCGGTGAGCCCACCCAGGCCGCCATCAAGCGTCTTGGCGAGTTTGAGCACAGCACCAATCAGGGGCAGATCCACTTCGGCGCCATCTTTGGAATCGATCCCTTTGAGAGCCAGTTTGCCATTGCCGTTGAGTCCCCGGATCAACCCGTCCACCGAGCCGCCCGACGCGGTCAAGGCGGTGGTCAGATCTACCTTTCCCGATCCCTTGGCAGCACCCTGGGAGGCGATCAAGGCCTGCGCGATATCCAGGTTGGCCACGGTCATATCGAGGCCCAATCGCGGCTGTGGGCCGTTGACATCGGCCACCAGACGTCCGTTGAGCGCGCCGCCGAACAAGGTGCCCGCGAGCTTCGGCGTATCCAGTTTGCCCCCTGCCAGGGCGGCGACCAGTTGCAGGCCATCGACCCGATAGGCATCCATAACCAGGCTGTTGGCACTCAGGTCGATGTCCGCGTCCAGTAAGCCCAGGGCGCTCAGGTCCAGGGGCTCGGTAGGCCAGGGGGCACCGCCCTTGCCGGTGGCCGCCGGTGTGGCCGTGCGACCCAGCGCGGCGAAGCGATTGCGCATGAAAAGCCCAGCCTTCTTGCGGCCTTCGGCGGGCAGGAAGGGATCCAGCACCAGGTCCCCCGCCGTCAGTTGGGCTGCCAGTTTCGGGCGCAGCCCCGACAGATCCACCCTGGCCTTGCCCCCGATGGCAGCCTCCCCGGCTTTGAGCGACAGGTCCTCCAACAGAACTGTTTGGGTATTGGCCTTGACCTTGGTGGTCAGGTCCAAGGCACCAACGGCACCACCGGGACGGTATCCCAAATTCAGCCGGTCCAAAAGACCGCTCAGGCTGGCATGGCTGATCGACAGATCGCCCTCGTAGCCGGGGGTCAGGGATAAAATTTTCACCTTGCCCGCCGTCTTGAAGGTCGCCTCGGCGGCTTTGGCGGTGAGGTCCAGGGTCGGGGAGGTCAGGGCACCGTTGGCGGTGCCGACCAGGCTGATCTGTCCAAGCTGGGCGGGCGGCATGGGCGGCTGAATGCCTGTTAGTTGGAATAGGCCCTCGGCGTTGCGGGCGCCGATATCGAAAGCCAGATCCTTGAGCACCGGGATGGCATTGAGATTCTTGATCGTGCCATTCATATGGGCCGATGCCCCGGCCAAATCCTTAATGCTGGCCTGCCGCAGGGTGAGGGCGCCTTGGTAAAGAGTGCCGTCGATCACCAGATCCCGCACCGGCTGTTTCCGGAACGTCAGGGCTTTGACCCGGGCCTTCAGATTGGCATCAATGGTGGATAGGGAGGAAAGGTCGGGACCGGCTCCAGAAGGGGATTGTTTGTCAGTCCGGACGATGCCGCCGTCGGTGGTGGCCTGGGCGGGGGCCTGGGCGGGGGGCGCGGGCGAGGCGGCCTCATTGGATGGCAAGTAGGCATCAAGATTGAGCCGGTCCAGTTCCAGGTCCGCGCCAAAGGCCAGACGATCCCGCAGCGCGACCGTGACGCCGCCGGTCAAATGCGAGGAATCGAGAGTGATGTCGAGTCCTGGCAACTGCACTTCATCAGTCGAGGCAAGAACCTGGGTGGACAAAGTGAGTTTGCGCAGCCGGTCCGGAGATACCGGGGGAACCGGTATATCGAGCCAGTTCATCACCCCGCGCAGGTCGGCGACCATGCCATCCAGACTACCCTCGAAGCGTGGTTGACCCTCGGGGAAATTGACGAATCCGAACAACGCGACCTCTGAGCTCCCGGGCAGCAATGCCGAGACCTGATCGATGGTGATCGCCCCTTCGGCCAGGGCGCCGCTGGCGCGCGCCTGACGGATCAATCCATCGCGAAAGGTCAGGGCCTCGATGGTCAATTCAACCGTGGCATTGAGATCGGTTGGCAGAACAATGGCGGACGTGGGCTCGGCGGCTACCGGTTGCGCCTGGAGTGCCACCGTGGCTTTGGTGGGGGTATCGGCCGGGTTTGATTGGGCGGCGGCGGCGCTCTCGCGAGGCAGGGCCAGCATTTTGTCCAGGTCTACATGGGGCAGAGCCAGCCGCATATCGACGGCGGTTTGCTCACCCAACGTGGCGACAATGGTACCTTCAGCCTTGACGGGTCCCAGGCCGATGGTCAGTTCCGGAACCTCTGCCTTATCGGCGGCGGCTTCGACCCGTGCCTGTATCTGAAACGACTGGGCCAGGGCGCCCGGCAGGGGTCCCTTGCCGCCGAACAGACGCATCAAGTTGGAAAACTTATCCCCTTCGACATGAATTTTAGCCTTGATGCCGGGGGTCTCGTCGAGATTGAGCAAAGTCCCGGAAATCTGTGCCTGTGCTGCCTTGTTACCCAAATCCAAGGCCGTGGAAAAGGTCAGGGTCCGCCCGTGAATGGCCTTGCTGGTGGAGGCCGAGAAAGCCAGGGGAATCCCCTGCGTCCGGAGCGCCCCCCGGGCTTCGAACGGACCGATCAGCGAGGCTGCCTTGATCTCCGCATCGATCCCGTCGATGCGGTGCTCCGTTCCGGCTTGCGCATCGCGCAGGATGACCGTGCCGTTACGGATCAAGAAGCTGTCCAATTGCACGCCGGGCAGACTATCGGTGGCGAGCGCGGCGGCAGGCTGGCCATTCTCGGCGGTTTCGATTGCCGGATTCTGGGCCTGGTCCTCGGCGGTTTCAAAGGCCCAGTTCCAACGCCCATCGGCCAAACGTTCCAAGGAAATCATCGGATTGATGAGTCGGACGGATTCCACTTGGATTTCACCGCCGAGAAGGGGCGCGGCCTTGATGCGGACCTCCAGTTCCTGAAGGGTGACCATGTCCGGGTCTGTGGCGCCTTGGGTATTGGCCAGGCGTACATCCGCCGCGGTCAGAGCCGGTGCGGGCAGCAAAGTCAGCTTGATATCGCCGCCGATGACCAGATCCCGGCCCGTGGCATCCTTGACCAGGGCTTGGGCCTCGCTCTTGTATTCGTTCCAGTCGATCAGGCCGGGCACCACGACTACCGCGGCCAGCAACAGGACCACAAGTACGAGCGGGATCAGGACCATTTTTTTCACGGAGGACCTCTTTCGAGCGGGGCATGGTAGGGCGTGGCCGAAGTGTACTCCAATGTGGCTCGTTGCACACCCCTTGGAGGCGCCCTTGGCTTCGGATCACGAGGATTTTAGGAGCCACCCTTGCGTTCGGCGCGGTGCGCCTTATCCTCTAACCAGTGAGCGTAGGAGGATGATGGTGGAAATGGCGGGAATCTGGGGCAAAGTGATCGGCGGCGTGGCCGGATTCGCATTGCTCGGCGGGCCGCTCGGCGCCTTGATCGGTGCCGCGGCGGGGCACTATGTGGACAAAAAGCGCGAGGCCGAGGGCCTGGACGGGCGGGCCCCTTCGGGGCCGGAGGAATTGACGGCCTCCAAACAAGCCGCCTTTACCATCGCCATGATCGCTTTGGGCGCCAAGATGGCTAAGGCCGACGGTCAGGTCACCCGCGACGAGGTCGATGCCTTCAAGGAGATCTTTTCCATTCCCGAAGGGGAAATGAAGAGTGTGGGCAAGCTGTTCGATCAGGCCAAACGGTCTTCGGAGGGCTATGAAGTCTACGCCAAGCAGGTGGGGGATATGTTCCGGGGCAATCCGGCGGTGCTCGAAGAACTGCTGGCCGGCCTGTTCCATATTGCCAAGGCCGACGGTGTCGTGCATCCGGCGGAAATAACCTTTCTGCGCGGAGTAGCTCGGGTTTTCGGTTTTACCGATACCCAGTTTGAACAGATGCGCGAGACCCGATTGGGGTCCATGCCCGATGTGAAATCCGATCCTTATGTGATTCTCGGAGTGTCATCGGATATTTCCGATACCGACCTGAAGACCGAGTACCGCAAGCTGGTCCGCGAGCATCATCCCGATACCTTGATGGCGCAAGGGTTGCCGCAGGAGTTCATTGATTTGGCGCACGAAAAGATGGCTGCCATCAATGCCGCCTATGACGAGATCACCCGGCGTCGCGGGCTTTAACAGGCTGCTGAAATAGTGTTTTCCTACGGCCCGCCTCGCCCTTCGACAAGCTCAGGGTGAGGCTAACATGTTGAAAGGTCAAAGGCCCTCATGCTGAACTTGTCGAAGCATGTGTCGCCACAGGCTCGAAATCGGACTTTTTCAGCAGCCTGCAAAAGCCTTTCGCGTTTAATATGGCCCGTTGGACAGGCGCGACGTGATCTAAGCGGCGCCCGCGCCAACCACTTTGTTGCGACCGGTTTCCTTGGCCTGGTACAGGGCCTTATCGGCGAGGCGCAGGCATTCGCTCTGCTCCAAGGCATCTTCGGGAATGCTCGCCACTCCACAGGATACGGTCAGCTTGGGAAGAGGGTTGCCCTTGTACTCAATGGTCGCCAGTTCGACGATCTTGCGGATAGTTTCGGCCTTTTCCAGGGCTTCGCCTTTATCCATGCCGACCAGCACCAGGGCGAATTCCTCGCCACCGTAGCGGCAGGGAAGATCCTCCAGGCGGCAGCTGTCGCGCAGGATCTCGGCCATGGCTTGCAAGACCAGGTCGCCCGCTTCGTGGCCATGGTCGTCGTTGAACCGCTTGAAGTGGTCCGCATCGAGCAGCAGCACGGAGATGGGGGAATCGGCGCGCTTGGATCGTCGCATTTCCAGCTCGAAGGTTTCGTCGAAAAACCGCCTGTTGAACAACCGGGTCAGGGGGTCGCGCACCGATTCATGGTGCAGGCGCTCGCGTAGTTTCAGGTTGGCGATTGCGGTTCCCAGGCGCTCGGCGACGGCTTCCAGAACCTCCCGATTCCGATTCAATCGATCGATCTTTTGGGCCTCGATTTCCGCTTCCGAGCGTGGTCCGTAAATGGACAGCAGGCCGACCATGCCATCACGGGTAGTCACGGGGCAGCAGATGGAGTGATCGAGGTTGTCGCGGTCCAAATGACGGCAGATGAGGTGGTCATCCCGGGAACTGAGTACTTTCGGCTCGCCTTGGCGCAGGGCCCAGCAGTCGTTCACCTTGAAGTCTGTCTCGCCCTTGAAGTCACGGCCCCAGGTCAGAATCTGTTCGACCATCTTGTTGGACTGAATGGTAAAATAGGCACCGACTTCCTCGTCGAACACCCGCTGGCAGAATTTAACCAAGGCGCCCAGAAGTTCCTCCTCGGATTCCGCCGTTTGGAAGTAGGCGTTCATCTGATGCAGGTGGGCGTTGATCTCGTTCATGGCATCCAGCGCCATGACACGCTGGGACAGGTCGTCGTTCAGCCGTTTGAGTTCGTCCGCCGCGTGTTTCTGGTCGGTGATATCGCGGGCGATGCCGGTGAACATCCGGCGCCCACCGACCTGCATTTCGCTGACCGCCAGCTCCATGGGAAAGGTGGTGCCATCCTTGCGCAGGCCGGTGACCTCGCGGCCAATGCCGATGACCTTGGCCTGTCCCGTCTCCAGATAGCTGCGCAGGTATTGATCATGGCCGCTACGATAGGGGTCGGGCATCAACATCTTGACGTTCTTGCCGACCACCTCGCTCTCCCGGTATCCGAACATCTTCTGTGCCGCCGGGGTGAAGTTCTCGACCGTTCCGTCCCGGTCGATGGTGACGATCGCATCGACCACCGTTTCCAGAATAGCGTTGGTCCGCGCTGCCTGGTCCTTGACCAGGTTTCGGTTGGTAATCGCTTCGGTGATATCGGTGGCGAATTTCACCACCTTGGTGACCTCGCCCTTTTGATTGAGAATGGGGGAATAGGTCGCCTGGATCCAGACATCCGAGCCATCCTTGGCGACGCGTCGGAACTCGCCCGACTGGTGGATGCCTTGCCGCAGCATTTTCCAGAAATCCCGGTAAGAATCGGTGTCGCGTTCCTGTTCGGGCATGAAGATGGCGTGTTTCTGTCCTGGGAGTTCCTTGCAATCGTACCCAACGGTTTGGCAAAACAGGCTATTGGCGGTGATGATCGTGCCGTCGGTTTCGAATTCGGCGACCAATTGGGACTTGTTGATGGCCGAGATCTGGTTTTCAAAGTTCAACGACGCAATGCGTTGTTCGGTAAGATCCGTTTCGATGGCGACGAATTTGATCACCTTTCCTGCCTTGTCCCGGACCGGCTTGGCCCGGATATCGATCCAATAAGGCTCGCCGTTTTTCTTGTAGTTGATCAACTGTTCGGCAAATCCCCTGCCTTCGGCCCGAGCCTTGCTCATGCGCGCAACCACGTCCCGGTCGCTGTCGGGCCCTTGCAGGAGATGGCCCGGCTTGCGGCCCAGGACTTCTTCCTGGGAGTAGCCGGTCAGCTTCTCGAAGCCCCGGTTGACCCGGATGATCCGTCCCTCCGCGTCGGTCACGATGGCCGAGTTGGCGGAGTACTCGACGATCAACGACAATTCGCTTGCCGTGTCCGAAGCCTGTAACAGTGCGGTCCGTTCCATTTCGGCTTCGACGCCGTCGGCCAGATCGCGCAGCGTGGAGACTTGCTCCGTCGATAGATGGCGGGGTTCCACATCAATGATACACAGGGTCCCGACCCGTTCGCCGCCCGGCGCGAACAGCGGTGCTCCGGCATAGAAGCGGATCTTCGGGGCGCCGGTGACCAAGGGGTTGTCCGCAAAGCGCTCATCCTCCAGCGCATTGCCAATGACGAACACGTCGTCTTGCAAGATGGCGTGGCCGCAAAAAGAGATGTCGCGCGGGGTTTCCGTGGCGTCGAGGCCTTGGCGGGATTTGAACCACTGGCGCTCTTTATCGACCAGACTGACCAAAGCGATGGGGACCTTGAAATGTGCCTGGGCCACCCGCGTGATGCGGTCAAACCGCTCTTCGGAGGCCGTGTCGAGCAAACAGAGGTTTTCCAAAGCCAACAGACGAAGGGCGTCGTTCCTTGGGATCGCGGGCGCTTTCATGGTCTGAATTCCAGGTCTTTTTGTTCTAGGATCCAAAGTACAACGACTGGTTTGGCTTGGCGACTCTATTCGATTTCAACCAGCCTTGTGCCGGTTGGGGGGCTCTGTGAAGCCCGGTTCCACAGCCCAATCATACTTGGGAATGCTGTGCAGCGATTTCAGTGGAATATTTGCGGGACTTTCCGCCAAGGTGGGGCTCCCGGCCCGACCGATTCGGGCGCACCCGTCGCAAAGCCCATTGCCATGCCGTTCAAGGATATCCTGGCCATAGCGGTGGTCATTACCATCTGGGGCGCAAATTTCAGCGTGGCCAAGTTCGGTCTTGCCGCGTTTCCGCCTTTGATGATGGTCGCTTTGCGGTTTGCGCTGCTGTTGCTGTTGCTCGCGCCGTTCCTGTTCAAGCGGACCGGTATCCCCGTGCGAGGATTTATCCTCGTCGGTATCTGTTTGGGCGGGTTCCATTTCGGGCTGTTGATGACCGGGCTTTCGGGGACCGATGCCGGGGCGGCGGCGGTGGTTATCCAATTGGCCATGCCGTTCAGTGCAATGCTGGCCTGGGGCATGCTCGGGGATCGCATGCGGCCCATTCAGATTGTTGGTATGATGGTGGCCTTTGCCGGCGTGTTTATCCTCGCGGGCAGCCCGCGTTTTTTGGATCAGTGGGGCGCGTTGCTGTTGGTGGCCGGGGCGGCTTTCGCCTGGGCTCTGGCCAATATCCTCATTCAGCGATTGGCAAAGGTGAACGTGTTTGTGCTCAATGCCTGGGTGGCCTTGTTCGCCCTACCGGTACAGGCCGTGGCCAGCCTGACCTTGGAAACCGGTCATCTTGAGCTCTTGGCCTCGGCGGGATGGACCGGGTGGGGGTCAATCCTGTATCAAGCACTGGGGTCCATGCTCATCGCCTATGGACTTTGGTACCGGCTATTGGACAAACATCCGGTCAATAAACTGGTGCCGCCCATGCTGCTGGTGCCGGTGTTCGGGGTGCTGCTGGCCGAACCGTTGCTTGACGAGCCGCTCACGGCTGCCAAGATCATCGGCGGACTGATCACGATTCTGGGTGTGGCGATGATCGAACTGACGCGTGGCAAAAAAGCAGAGGTCGCATGATCTCCTATCCGTCGCCCAATCATGACAGCCGCGACGGCGCGGTGGTGGACATGCTGGTGATCCATTACACCGGGATGCATTCCCCCGAGGGCGCCTTAGCCCGGCTCTGTGATCCAGTGGCCCAGGTCAGTGCCCATTACCTGATTGACGAGACCGGCGACGTGCACTGGCTGGTGTCCGAGGGACGCCGGGCCTGGCATGCCGGAGAGGCCCATTGGCGGCATCACACCAATATCAACGCCCGGTCCATCGGTATCGAGCTGGTCAACCCGGGCCATGAGTTCGGCTACCGGCCCTTTACCTTTCCGCAGATGACCAGCCTGTGCCTGCTGGCCAAGCGGATTTTACGCCATCATCCCATCCCCCCTTGCAACATCGTCGGCCATGCGGATGTGGCGCCGCGCCGCAAACAAGACCCGGGGGAACTGTTCCACTGGTGGTCGCTGGCGGTGCAGGGAATCGGGCTCTGGCCGTACCTGCCCAGTACCACGGCCACAGACGATCCGTTGGCCGGATTGGTGGAAATCGGCTACGAGCTGGTGGATGAAGAAGCCACCATCACCGCTTTTCAGCGCCATTACCGCCCGGGTCTGGTGGACGGTGTGCTAGATGGCGAGACCGTCGGCTTGATTGGCGGCATGCTCGATCTTGTCAGGGAAACGCGGCGGGACTAGGGTGGCCGCGGTGCCAGACGGCTGGATGGTCGCCTTGGGCCTTGTGCCTGGGGAGGAAAGTCCGGGCTCCACGGAAATACGGTGCCGGGTAACGCCCGGCGGGGGCGACCCTAGGGAAAGTGCCACAGAAAGCAAACCGCCGCGCCGGGTTTCGACCCGCCTCGGCAAGGGTGAAAGGGTGCGGTAAGAGCGCACCGCTCCCCCGGCGACGGGGGAGGCATGGTAAACCCCACCGGGAGCAAGACCGAATAGGGATGACAGGCCGATTTCGAATCGGCAGGCGCATTTCCGCGCTGTCGTCCGGGTGTGTCGCGCGAGGCGTCCGGTAACGGGCGTCCCAGACGAATGGCCATCCATCGCTTCTCCGGAAGCGGGGACAGAACCCGGCTTACAGGCCGTCTGGCACCTGTTATTCTGCATTACGACTGGATAAGAAACGACGGGAAAGGGGGGTAGCCCATGTACGTGACACTGGTTCATGTGGTGGTCAAACAGGCCGATCTGGAAGCCTTTATCGCGGCCTCGGCCAAGAACCATGAGCATTCGGTCAAGGAACCAGGCAATCGACGGTTCGATGTGCTGCAATCGGCGGAAGACCCTTGCCGCTTCGTGCTTTACGAGGCCTATGACAACGAAGACGACGCCCGGGCCCACAAGGACACCGCCCATTACCTGGAATGGCGCGAAAGTGTGGCGGACATGATGGCCGAGCCGCGTCAAGGGGTGCGCTACGATGGGCTGTTGCCGCAATGATCGTGCCGTTCGAAATTGCCCGTCTGCCGCGCATTGTCTTCGGTTCCGGCAGCATCGCGCGGATCCCCAAGGAAGCGGCGGCTCTCGGGCGTCATGCACTGATTGTGACCGGTTCCCGCTCGTTCCGCGAGACCACCCAATGGCCCGCCCTGCTCAAGGGCCTTGCTGACGAGGGCCTGGCAATCGCCGACATGGCTGTTGCCGATGAACCTTCGCCGGACATCGTCGATGCGGCGGTGAGCGAATTCAAGAATCTGGGCGTCGAGGTGGTCATCGCCGTGGGGGGCGGCAGCGCTTTGGATGCCGCCAAGGCCATCGCCGGGCTGCTGGTCAAGGGCAACTCGGTCATGGATCACCTGGAAGGGGTGGGGCGGGGAATCCCCTATGAAGGGCCGGCCTTGCCTTTCATCGCCGTGCCGACCACCGCCGGCACCGGATCCGAGGCGACCAAGAATGCCGTGCTGTCCCATCGCGGCCCCGATGGCTTCAAGAAATCTTTCCGCGACGAACAACTGGTGGCCCGAGTCGCCGTGCTCGATCCGGAATTGCTAACCCATTGCCCCAGGTCGGTGATCGCCGCCAACGGCATGGATGCCTTTACCCAACTCCTGGAGTCGGTGGTGTCGACGCGATCAAATCCCCTGACCGATGCCCTGGGCTGGTCGGGGCTGGAGGCGTTCCGCGACGGGTTCTGGGATATGCTCGACGGCACCGGGGACAAGGCCGTCGCCGGACGCGAGAAGATGCTCTATGCCTCGTTGCTATCGGGAATCAATCTGGCCCAGACCGGACTCGGCTCGGTGCATGGGCTAGCCTCGCCCATGGGTTCATTGTTTCCCATTCCCCACGGCGTGGTCTGTGGCACTCTGGTTGGTGCCGCCACCGAGGTGAATATCCAGGCATTGGGCGAACGGATGCCTGAAAGCCCGGCCTTGCCCAAATATGCCCGCGCCGGATCGCTCCTGACCCGCAGCGCCTTTGACCGGGACGAGGACGCCCGCACGGCCCTGATCACGTTATTGAATGAATGGACCGAAACCCTGGAGCTGCCGCGCTTGTCTCAATACGGAATGGATGACGCCCGGATGGATCAGGTGGTGGCGGCGTCCGGCGGCAATTCCATGAAGACCAACCCGCTGGTGCTGACACCGGAAGAGATCGAACGGGTGGTGCGGGCGCGGTTATAGCCTCGCGCGTGCCGGGTCCGATCGGACCCGTTGGACAGGCGCAATCCTATTGGAATAGATCAAGCCAATTGATCGGTGGCCACATGGTATTTGGGGTCCTCGATCACGTTGACCTCCACCAGGTCCTTGGCGCGGCGCAGCAGCTTGCGGCATTCCGGGCTCAGGTGCTTGATGTGTAGCCGCTTACCCCGCCGTTCATAGCGCTCGGCCAGGGTGTCGATGGCTTCCAAGCCCGAATGATCGGCCACCCGGGACAGGCGGAAGTCCACGACCACGTCGTCGGTGTCGTTCTCTGGGTCGAACAGGTCACGAAAGGCCGTGACCGAGCCGAAGAACAGCGGGCCTTGTAGCTCATAGACCTTGCTGCCCATGCTGTCGGTGCGGGTGTAGGCCTGAATGCGGGTGGCGTTGCCCCAGGCATAGACCAGGGCCGAGACGATCACCCCGACCACCACGGCAATGGCCAAATCGGTGAAGACCGTGACCGCCGAGACCAAAATCAAGACGAAGGCATCGGCGCGCGGGATTTTGTGCAAGATGCGGAAGCTGGACCATTCGAAGGTCCCCAATACCACCATCATCATCACGCCGACCAAGGCGGCCAGCGGGATCATCTCGATGAGCGACGAGGCGAACAGGATAAAGAACAGCAGGAAAAGGGCGGCGGCGATGCCCGAGGTGCGTCCGCGCCCACCGGAATTCACGTTGATCATGCTCTGGCCGATCATGGCGCAGCCGCCCATGCCACCAAAGAAGCCGGTGACGATATTGGCCGTGCCCTGGCCGACGCATTCCCGGTTGCCACGGCCCCGAGTGTCGGTGATTTCGTCGATCACGGTCAGGGTCAACAGGCTTTCGATCAACCCGATGGCCGCCAGGATCACCGAATAGGGGAAGATGATGATCAGGGTTTCCAAGGTCCAGGGCACCAGCGGGATATGGAATTCCGGCAATCCCCCGGCAATGGAGGCCATATCGCCAACGGTGCGGGTATCCAGGCCCAGGGCCATCACCAGGCCCGTGACCACCAGGATGGCCGCCAAGGGCGCTGGAATCGCGTTGGTCAGCTTGGGCAGGAAATGGATCACCGCCATGGCCAGGGCGACCAGGCCAAGCATCAGATATAGAGGCATGCCGGTCAGCCATTCCCAGGATCCATCGGTCCCGGTCACCTGAAACTGCCTGAGCTGGGCCAGAAAGATGACGATGGCCAGGCCATTGACGAAACCCAGCATGACTTGGTGCGGTACCATGCGGATGTATTTGCCCAACCGCAGCACACCGGCGAGCACCTGAATAAGGCCCATCAGCACCACGGTGGCGAACAGGTATTCCACCCCGTGATCGGCGACCAGCGCCACCATGACCACGGCCAGGGCCCCGGTGGCACCGGAGATCATCCCCGGGCGCCCGCCGATGACGGCGGTGATCAACCCGACCATGAAGGCGGCGTAGAGCCCGGTCAGCGGATTGACCCCGGCGACAAAGGCGAAGGCCACGGCCTCGGGGACCAGGGCCAAGGCGACGGTGAGACCGGAAAGAATATCGGCCTTGAGGGAAAAGGCGCGGCGGATATGAAACTCGAACATGACTATTCACCAAAAAAAACGGCCGGGGAGTACCCGACGCATATTCTGAAAAACTAATATTAGCTGTTGCTCATATATAGAGGGGGGAATCCGTCCGGTCCAGGAAAAAGCGCACAGGCCAGCCCTGCGTGGCGCGCATATTCCACTTTGCGCCGCCCATCAACGGAGACCCGTGGTAAACTCAAACCATGTTTCATCGCACCCGATATTGGACCCGAGAGAACGACGGTCGCATCCGTTGCGATCTCTGTCCGCGCGCCTGCAAACTGCGCAACGGCCAACTGGGGCTGTGCTTCAATCGCGCGGCGGTCAATGGCGAAATCGTGCTGACCACCTATGGCCAGAGCAGTGGCTTCTGCATCGATCCCATCGAGAAAAAACCGCTCAACCACTTCCTGCCCGGCACGCCGATCCTGTCCTTGGGCAGTGTCGGCTGTAATTTGACCTGCAAATTTTGTCAGAACTGGTCCATTTCCAAGGGGCAGGAAGACCTGCTCAAGGCACTGACCGAGTCCGCCAACCGCTCGTCTAATGTTTTTGAACAATTGTTAGATAATGAGATTGGGCGGGATCGCATCGTCGCCTTGGCGGGCATAGAGACCGATCCCGGGCGCCTGTTGTCCCCAGCGTCTCCCAAACTGATCGCCAAGGCTGCCGCGCAAACCAACTGCCGTAGCGTCGCCTTCACCTATAACGATCCGGTGATTTTTCATGAATACGTGATCGACACGGCCAAGGCCTGCCACGCACGGGGCCTCAAGACCGTGGCGGTGACGGCGGGCTATATCTGCCCCGAGCCGAGGCGCGAGTTCTTCGCTCATATGGATGCGGCCAACGTGGACCTGAAGGCTTTCACCGAGGACTTTTATCACCGGCTTTGTACCGCCACGCTGGCGGATACCCTCGATACATTGAAATATCTGATCCACGAAACCGACGTCTGGGTGGAGACCACGACCTTGCTGATCCCCGGTGAAAACGATTCCGCCGAAGAAATCGATGCCATGACCCGATGGGTGGTGGCCGAACTGGGGCCAGACATGCCCATGCATTTTTCCGCCTTCCATCCCGATTGGAAGATGCGCGACAAGCCACGGACCCCGCACGCCAGCCTGATCCGGGCCCGTGACATCGCCTTGGCCAACGGGGTACGTCATGCCTATGTGGGCAACGTCCACGACCTGGAGCGCGAAAGCACCTATTGCCATCAATGCGGCACCCGGCTGGTAGGGCGCGACTGGTATGTGTTGTCCTCGTGGAATCTGGACCCCCAAGGGCGGTGCCTGGCTTGCAAGGCAGCCTGTGCCGGCGTGTTTAATGGACCGCCGGGGGATTGGGGGGCCAAGCGGGTGCCCCTTCGGCTCTCGCACTGATATTTTCTCTGGCACAGCCATTCTCCTGTGATAAACCTGCGCTCCATCGGTAACGGAGTTGTCCTTCATGGTGAAGAAATGGCTGGGATTGGCGCTGAAATTAGGCGTCTCGGGCGGATTGATCTGGTTTCTTTTACGAAACGTGGATACGCAAGCCGTCTGGACCCAGGTCAAGACCATGGGGTGGATGGCTCCGGTGATCGCCATTTTGATGATCGTCATTTTGCAGATGGTGATTGGAGGGTTGCGCTGGTGGTTGGTACAACGGGCCATTCACGCCCCTTTGCCCCTGGCCAAAACCACCAAGCTGTTCCTGATCGGCGCGTTCTTCAATCAAGTGCTGCCTTCGGCGGTCGGTGGCGATGCGGTTCGGATCTACAAGGCGTTCAAATCAGGACTGACGTTCTCCCAGGCTTTCAATGGCGTGATGCTGGAGCGGTTGGCGACGGTTTTCGCCCTGGTTCTGTTGGTCGCCGCTATTCAGCCGCTATTGCTATCGCGCATTGATGCGCCCAGCGTGGAGTGGCTATTCCCTCTCATGGCTGTGGGTGGGGTTTTCGGCATAGCCCTGTTGATGAGCCTGGACCGCTTGCCCAAGCGCTTGCATGACCTGCGGGTGGTGCGGGGTTTGGCTGCCCTGGCCCGGGATGCCCGCAGGCTGTTTCTCAACCCGAAGGAGGGATTGGGATCGTTGGTGGTTGCCATCCTTGGTCACGTCAACGTTTCGCTGTCCGTGTGGGTTTTGGCCAATGGCATGGGATTGCCCGTCGATCCGCTGGATTGCATCTTGCTATTCCCGCCCGTGCTTCTGGTTTTGACGCTCCCCATTTCCATTGCTGGATGGGGCGTGCGGGAAGGGGCCATGGTCACGGCTTTCGGCCTGGTGGGTGTCAGCAACGAAGGCGCATTGGCACTCTCTTTGGTATTCGGCGGGGTTGGCCTGGTGGCGGCGCTCCCCGGTGGTCTGGTCTGGGCTCTGGGCCGCGACCGTATGGCCGACGTGGCCAAGGAAGTGGAGGCCGAAGAGCATCCCGAGCCCAGCAAATCGGCCTGAGTGTTTTTGACAGGCTGCTTCTGTAATCGAGTCATTTGAGTCAAGCTGATTTCCAAGCCGTCGGTTTGAACCTGGGGTATGTGGCGCCCTTTGCTTCTGTCCGCGGTCGACGTCGTCGCCGCATGATGGGGATCAAGGGGGATCGGGTGCAGCAATCTGAAAAGCGTGGTCTTACGCCACTGCAGCCTGCGCGCTGTCATCCGAGCCCCGCGCGTCGCCACGCGTCCTGGCCGCCCTTCAGGCGATCTCGGTTTTCGTTGTGTTTAGATGGCGGTCTCCTCCTTGCGGTACTGGAAGTCCGTGCCGTCGATCCACATGCGATGCATGATTACGGCGAGACGCCGGGCAACGGCGACCTTGGCGCGTTTCATCCCGCGCCTTTTGGCGACCGCGAGCCCCCAGTGTTTGAGCCAGGACCAACGGCGGGTTCGAGTGAGAAGTGCATTGGCGGCCTCGAACAAAAGCCAACGAACCATGGCATCTCCGCACTTGCTGATGGGGCCGCTTCGGTCCTGCTCTCCCGAGGCGTATCTGCGTGGGACAAGCCCGAAGTGGGCGCCGACCATGACCGACTTTTGAAACCGTTCCGGCACGTCGAGTCCTGTCCTGAAAGCGAGGGCGGTAACCGGGCCGACGCCGGGAACGGTCATCAGGCGCCGGCAAACGCTATCATCGCGCGCAGCGGCATGAACCTGCCGGTCGAGCTTGTCGAGTTGTTCGAGCAAGGCTTGGCGCGCAAGCAAGAGCGGCTCGGCGGCTGCGCTGAGGTGCGGGTTATCAGCCGTCAATTCCCGAACCCGCGCCGCGAAAAGGCGTCCGCGCGCCATACCGACCTTGAGGCCGAAAGCTTTCAATGTTCCTCGTACCGTATTGGACAACTGACGGACCTGATGAACCAGGGTCTCCCGATGGGTCAGCACCATCCGGAGCTCCTGACTGCGCGCGGTCTTGACGTGGGTCGCGCGGTACAAACCGGTCCGCATCGCCTGGCTGATCAAGCGGGCGTCGCGACGGTCCGTCTTGACTGGGCTGGCGCTGGCAAAGGCCTTCATTTGCCGGGTCTCGATACAAATCACAGGGAGGCCCCGACTGGACAGTCCTGCGTACAGCCAAGGCGCCAGAGGGCCAGCTTCCAACCCAATTCGCGCAAAGCCACGCCCGCTTTCCTCGAGCCAAGTGGCGACCGCCTCGGGTGTGCTTGACACCTTGCCTTCGCGAATGACGGTTCCCTTTGCATCAATCTCACAGATCGAAATGCTTGCCATCGATACGTCCATTCCAACAAAATACTCCATAGCTGGTCTCCTCTGTTCCATGTCCAGGAATTGACCCGGATACTTGATCAAGACCGAGTGTGGAGACCAGCTGACTGTTTAGGCAATCCCTGACTGCTCGATTACCGCCATCTGAAAAAGTCCGATTTCGAGCCTGTGCCAACACATGCCTCGACAAGCTCAGCATGAGGGCCTTTGAATTCTCAACAGGTTAGCCTCATCCTGAGCTTCCTCATCCCGAGCTTGTCGAGGGACGAAGGGCGAGGCGGGCCGTCGGACAACACTTTTTCAGCAGCCTGCTAAGGACGCGGCTATTTCTTGACCTGGGTGGGATCGTCGTATCCGACATAGGGCCAGCTTTTCAGCCGCTCCCACGTCCCATCCGGGCGTCGTTCCAGAAGATGGGAAGACCGATCCGGTAGCGGGGTTCGGAAATACCTCTCAACCACCGCGTTGACCGAATGGATCCAGGCATGGCTGGGGGCGACCTTGTTCAGGTAGGGGACCATGTCCTCGTGATTATTGAACAGGTTCCAGCGCGCGACTTCGATGCCCACCGGATAAATATAGTAGCGCATCTGGAGCGGCATCTCACCCGTGCCCGTCGGGTCGATCAAGGCAATACGACTGCCGTCGGGGAGCATCTGGCGTAATTCGCCGCCCACCTCCCGGACATGTTGCTTCACCGGGTGGCGGTCGAAGCGGACCTTGTTGACGAGGATCACGGGCAACAAGACCATCAGCGCGACAGCCAATCCGTTGGCCCAGCCTGGCAGGGCCGATCCCAGTCGCTTCTTGTAGAGCAGCGCCAGGCCATAGACGGCCGCGGCCCACATCAAACCGCCCAGATGGGTATTGTAGCGCCAATAGGAGGCAGCCCTTTCCGCTTCGCCGCCACCGAACACGGCGATGTAGGCGGTAATCAGGAACAGATTGTAGCCCAAGAAGACAAGGCCCGCGATCATGGCCAGGCTGTGAAAGGCGTCCCGGTAGCGCCAGAAGGCCTTGAAACCGAAGTAGACCATCACGAACATGCCACCGAAATAACCGACCTTTTGCGAAATGACCTTGGCCACCGACGCCAGGGTCAGAGGCAGAATATGAAACTGCCATTCATCGAAAGGCCGGACCTTCATGCTGGCAAACGCCAGGCCTTCGGTTTCCGTGTAACCTTTCCAGATCATGAATAGGGCCACGGCCGGGCCCAAAACCAGGATCATCAGGCGCAACAGCTCATGCAGACGGACCTGCGGATGCCGCCATCCCGCGATGCCAATGGCGATGGGCAGACACAAAAGGAGTGCCAGATTTCCCTGTTTGAGATTGGCCACCAGCAATAGGGCCAGGCCGCTCTGCAAGGCCAACGCGGCGGCGGTGCGGCGATTGCCTTCGGCCAGGGCCTCGATCATCAGCCATCCGAGAATACCGGCCATGGCGACCGCTGTGGTGGTGCCGACCTCGGCGTAGGCGGTAAAAACCAACTTGCGAACGAAGGTCGGGCTCAACAAGGTTGCCAACAGCAGCCCCAACCCCACAAGACCCCAACGACCGGCGACGGAACTCTTCGTATCCAGGCCCCGCTCGATAAGACGCACCAGGGTCAGGCCGAACAGGAGGAGGGTGAGCGTATTAAAGATGGCGCCCCCGTTCTCGACGAAGAACCCGGTCAGCCGCGATGCCAAGTAGGTCACCAATGGCAGGGTATACGGGTAGGCGGGGAAACTGGCCGGATTGACCGGACGGTCGGCGGATGGCAGCCCATCCACTTCGAACAGATACTTGGCACTCCAAAGCCACTGAGAAAACTCGTCCCATTGGGAGGGGACCATGGCGCTGACCAGCAGGATCAGAGGCAACCCGACCAGAACTAAGCGACCCAGATCCTTCGGGAAAAGCTGTCCATCCCGTCGCCAGGCCAGCCATCCAGCAACCATTGCCAAGCCGAACAGGAGGTAGGCGATCCAGCTAAAGGCCAAGGCGGGCAGATAGATACCGCTTGTTGTGAACAACACCGTTACCACGGCCCACCCGGTCCATAAATCGGCCTCTTGGAATCGCGACCGGCCCCCAATCAGCGCGCCCATGGCCATCAACGCGGCCATGACCGCGCCCACGGCCGCCAAGCCAAGCAAGTTCTCGAAATCGGGGAGATAGGACAAGACGAGCGACATGGTGCCTCCGGGGTGATCGCGGCGTGTTTAACATAGCTTCCACGCCTAACAAACCTTTGCCTTCGGCGTTCGCGGCATTACATTGAGCAGCAGCACATTCATGGAGAAGCCGAATGAAGATCACTTTCGCCAAGCCAGCCCTGCCCGAAACCGGAACTCTGGTGGTGACCGCATTGGATGGCGGCAAACTGTCGCCCACTGCCCAGATCTTCGACGAACGGACCGATGGGGCCCTTGGACGGGCGATCAAGACCGCGCGCTACAAAGGCAAAAAAGGCCAGGGGCTGAGCCTGTTGGCTCCGACAGGCACCGGTCTCGACCGGCTGTATGTGATCGGCTTGGGCAAGGCCAAGGACCTCAACGATCTGAAGATGCAGGATGTGGGGGGGACTCTGTATGCCTCGCTGGCCCATTGCGGGGCTTCGAGTGTCTCGGTGGCGCTGGATGATCTGGAGGACTGTGGGCTGTCCTTGGAAGATATGGCGGCCCATCTGGCATTCGGCGCGCGGTTGCGCACTTTCCGCTTCGACAAGTACCGCACCAAGGAAGAAAAAGGCGATAAGCCCAAGCTCAAGACTTTCAAGATTCACGGCGCGGCGGTGGCGGATGCCAAAGCGACCTTCGCCCCCCTGGACAAGATTGCCGACGGGGTGTTCCTGACCCGCACCCTGGCCTCGGAACCGGCCAACGTGCTGTATCCGGAAAGCTTTGCCAAGGAAGCCCAGAAGCTGAGCGACCTGGGCGTTAAGGTGAAGGTCTTGGGTGAAAAGGAGATGACTAAGCTGGGCATGGGCGCCCTGCTGGGCGTCGGCCAGGGCAGCATCCGGGAATCCAAGATGGTGACTTTGGAATGGAATGGCACCGGCGCAAAGAAATCCGGTGCGCCCATTGCCTTTGTCGGCAAGGGCGTCTGCTTCGATTCCGGCGGTATTTCCATCAAGCCTTCACCGGGCATGGAGGATATGAAATGGGACATGGGCGGCGCCGGCGTGGTGACCGGCCTGATGGCGGCACTGGCCGGGCGCAAGGCCAAGGTCCATGCAGTAGGCGTCATCGGCTTGGTGGAAAACATGCCCTCGGGCGAGGCGCAGCGGCCCGGTGACGTGGTGACCTCCATGTCCGGTCAAACCATCGAAGTGATCAATACCGATGCCGAAGGGCGTCTGGTGCTGGCCGATGCCCTGCATTATTGCAACGAGACCTATCAGCCCAAGTTCATGATTGATCTGGCGACTCTGACCGGAGCCATCATCATCGGCCTGGGCGAGCATGTGGCGGGGACCTTCTCCAACGATGATGACCTGGCCGAGGCGGTGTCCGAAGCGGGCAAGGCGGTGGGCGAGGGGGTCTGGCGCCTGCCCATCGGCGAGGAATGGGATAAACAGATCAAGTCCGACATCGCGGACATGAGGAATGTGGGCGGTCGCGCCGGAGGCAGCATCACCGCCGCGCAGTTCCTCAAGCGCTTCGTCGGGGATACTCCGTGGCTGCATATCGATATCGCCGGCGTGACTTGGTCGAAGAAAGACAAACCCACCGTGCCCAAAGGCGGCACCGGCTTCGGCGTGCGGCTGCTCGACCGGCTGGTGGCCGACAAGTATGAGAAGGACTGATTCCCGCTCATGGCCGAGGTCGCTTTCTACCACCTGATCGCCTGGCCGCTGGAACGGGCCTTGCCGAAATTGCTTGAGCGGACCGTGGAGTCCGGCAAGCGGGCGGTGGTAATCGCCGGGTCCGATGCCAGGGTGGAATCCCTGGATATGGTGCTCTGGACCTACGAGGCTGATTCCTGGCTGCCCCATGGCACCTCTCGCATGGGACATCCGGCGAATCAGCCGGTATGGCTGACCATGCAGGATGAGAACCCCAACGGGGCGCAGTTTCTGTTCCTGACCGAAGGCATGACCTCGGATCGCCTGGCCGAATACGAGCGGTGTTTTGATCTGTTTGATGGCAATGATCCACAAGCCGTGCAGGCGGCGCGGGAGCGTTGGACAGCCTGCAAGGCCGCCGGTCACGATCTCGCCTATTGGCGGCAGACAGATCAAGGACGGTGGGAGCGGCAAGCCTAATCCGCGACGATCAATAACAATAATTCCACCAAGGACTTCAAACCGATCAAATTTCGGTCTAAACTCCCGCTCGATGGGTTGTGACACGCCTGTGTGTTTGCGACCTTTCGGATTGGAATTGGACTGAGGTAGGTCAAGGACCCTATGGATCTCGCAACAATTGTCGGCCTTGTCGCCGGGTTTGCACTGATTGTCGTCGCCATCTTGTTGGGCGGCGACCTGATGTCCTTTGTCAACGTCCCCAGTTTGATGATCGTGGTCGGCGGCACCATCGCCTCCGTGCTGATCCGCTATACCCTCAAGGACGTGGGCGTGGTCCTGAAGACCGCCATGGGTATCGGCTTCAATATGTCCAAGACCGATGCCCTGGACCTGGTTCAAAAGTCCCTGGAAATGGCCGAACTGGTCCGAAAAAACGGTCTGCTAGCCTTGGAAAGCCTGGAGATCGAGAACGATTTTTTCAAGCGCGGCATCCGGCTCTGCACCGATGGCCATAACCTGGACGTGATCAAGGAAACCATCGACAAGGAAGTGAACCTGACCATCTCCCGGCAGGAAGCCGGCGAGGCCATGCTGCGCGGTATCGGTGATTCCGCTCCGGCCTTCGGCATGATCGGAACCCTGGTCGGTCTGGTGCAGATGCTGTCCAATATGGATGACCCGAAAACCATCGGCCCCGCCATGGCGATCGCCATGCTGACAACCTTCTATGGTGCCGTGCTGGCCAACGTGTTCGCCATCCCGTTGGCGGACAAGATTGCTGTCAAGAATGATCAGGACCGCAAGAATCACGAGTTGATCGTGCAAAGCATCATTCAAATTCATGGCAACCAGAGCCCCATGGCCTTGAAGGAAATCCTCGCCGTTTACCTGCCGCTCAATAAGCGAGCCGCGCTGGCCGACGACGACGAATAGCGGGGGATCCAGGCACCCATGGCCGACGAAAAATGTAAATGTCCTGCCGGTGCTCCTCTGTGGATGGTCACGTTCGCCGACCTTATGTCCTTGCTGCTGACCCTGTTCGTGTTGCTGCTGACCTTCGCCGAAATGGAAGTGATCAAGTACAAGGCGGTTTCCGGATCGATCCGCAATGCCTTCGGAATCGCCAAGGAAGACAAGCTCAAAGGGGTGATTGAGCTTGAGGGCTCGAAGCGCCGTAAGGCCGCCACCAACCCCGATATTACCCGCGAGAAAAACACCAGCCCCGAGGTGGTGGTCGATATCAAGGAAGCCTTCAATCGCCACCAGGAGATGGCGCAGGAAGAAAAAGAAAAGATGGAGATGAAGCAGCTTGAAGATGCCATCAAGCAGGCCATCGCCAAGGAAATTGCCGGGTCCGGCATGACCGTGGATGTCACCGGCGACGGTGTGGTGATCCGTTTCCCGTCCGAAATCGCCTTCCCGTCGGGCAGTGGGGATCTGTCCAACCAATTCCGCGAGACCCTGGACAAACTGGGGGGCGTGCTGGCGGCAACCGAGGGCCAGATCGTCGTTTCCGGCCATACGGATAACGTGCCCTTGGGCGGCGGTGGTCAGTATCGCACCAACTGGGATCTGTCGGCGGCCCGCGCGGCGTCGGTGGTTCATCACTTCATCGACGACGAGCGATTCGATGGCGACCGCTTCACCATCCAGGGCTTTGGAGAAAGCCGACCCATTGCGGCCAATGAATCCATGGAAGGCCGGGCCAAGAACCGTCGCGTGGAACTGTTGGTGGTGCGCAAATCCGAAAAGACCACGCTGGCGATCCCGGGTCAGTAGTTACCGGTCCGCATCTTTCCGCCATAGGACGAGGATACAGACCATGCCAGCGGCCCCGGCCCCGGCCATGGCCAAATAGGCTTGCCCAGCCAGAGCGGTGTAGAGATACCCGGCGGCGAAAATGGCAACGCCGATTCCCAATCCCATGACACTGGCCGCATAGAGGCTTTGGGCCGTTGCCGATTGGGCGGCGGGAATGTGTTTGGCCAAATAGGTCATGGCGCCCAGGTGGGTGGCACCGTAGGTGAAGGCGTGGAAGGCCTGCACCACCACCAAGAGTGTCAGATCGTCCGTCAGACCCGTGACCGTCCAGCGGATCGTCGCCGCCAGCCCGCCCAGGATCATCAGCGGCACGGCCCCGAAGCGCGACAACAGTCGGGCACCGAAAAAGAACAGGATGATTTCCGCGATGACCCCTTCCGCCCATAAGGCCCCGATCAGGCTTTCCCCATGGCCGACCGACTGCCAATGCAGGGTGCCAAACGCATAATAGACGCCGTGGCTGCCTTGAATCAGTGCCGCGCCCCCGCATAGCAGCATGAAGGGACCATTTTGCAGCAAGGTGCGCATTGGCGCATGGCCGGTTTCTGGCTTGGGGGTGCGGGTATCGGGCAGCGGCAGCGTGGTCAGCAATCCAAGGACCACGGCTCCAAAGATCAACCAATAGATCAGCGACGGGTCGCGGTTTTCCAGCACCTGTCCGGATATGACCGCAGCGGCAATGAACGCCAGGGATCCCCAGAGGCGAATTCGCCCATACTGAATGTCATTGTCATGAATGGTCAGCAGCGTAAGATTCTCGCACAGGGGCATCAAGGCCGACCAGGTGATCATGAATAATGTGCTGATGATCAGCAGGTGCCAGAATCCCCCGCCCCAGAGAAAGGCCAGGTAAATCCCGACGGAGAGAAGGGCCAGAATCCGCATCAGCTTGCGCCGTTCACCGCTGTGATCGGCGATTCCAGCGATCCAGGGACCAGTCAGGACTTTGACCAGGATACTGGATGACATCACCAAGCCGATCTCGCCGGCCGTCAGACCCTGGGACTCCAGCCACACCGGCCAGAACGGCAGGTGCATGCCGATCATGGTGAAATAGCCCACGTAGAACAGGGACAGGCGCGGATAGAGATTCATGTCTTCCCATACCCGATCTCTTCCCTTCAGGTACAGCCCGGAAACGAATGTGCTAGATAAGCGATCGGGCAAACGGGGGAATCGGAGCGATGGATCCCATATTGGTGGTTGGGTCGGTGGCCGTGGATGAGGTGGTGAGGTTACAGGCCCCCCTGCGTATCGGTAGTCACAACGCCGGAATGGATGCGGGCGCGCGGATCGGCGGCGGCGCGGCCAATACCGCCATGGCCCTGGCACGGGCCGGAGATTCCGTGTCCGTGGTCAGTGCCGTGGGCGAGGATGAGGCGGGTGCTTTGCTGTTGGATCAGTTGGCGCGCCTGGGGGTGGATCTTGCCCTGGTCGATCGGCATGCGGGGGAAACAACGCGCTCCTTGATCATGTTGGAGGAAGCCGGCGAGCGAACCATTGTCAATCGGGCCCGGGCTCCGGTGGCCTTGCCCGCTGATTTGGCCTCCCGTCCGGCTTCGGCTTTCTATGTGCGTAGTGCCGATCCTTTGCTGACCGAGGTGATTCAAGAGCGCAGCAAAAGTTGCCCGGTGTTGGCTCATGTGCCGCCGATGACAGCGGACTTCCGACCGGCACAGGTGTTGGTGGCGTCGGAATCCGATCTGGACCCGGCATTTTTGCACGACCCATGGCAGGGGGGGCGTCGCATTGCCGGAGAGACCCTTGAATGGATGGTCTTGACCCGTGGCGAACGGGGGGCGGCGGCCTTTGATGGCAAACAAGTGATCGAAGTCGGCGCGCCCAATGTATCGGTAATTGACAGTACCGGCGCCGGTGATGTTTTCGCCGCCGGGCTGCTGCATGGGTTAGCGCGTGGTTATGCCATGGGCCAATGCCTGGAAACGGCAGTTTCGTGGGGCAGTGCTTCCGTGGGCTACGAAGGAACCATGCCGCCGCATACCTTTCCGGCATGATGGCAATAGAGTTTGAGAATCACTTTCACGGTTGAACTATACGAACTGGTAATATACAATATATCATTGCTAGTCGGTATGCTCCGAACTGGCTGTTGGAGTGCGTGCGTTTGCCATTCGTGGATGTGAAGAAAATTCCCTCGACGGGCAATGAACTGATTGACGAAGGCCACCGTCATTTGGCCGAAGTCATCAATCAGGTCTATGAGGCTTGGCTGCGCAACGACCCACATGACAAACTTTGTGATGGCATTGACGATATCACCAAGGCGTTGGAAGATCATTTTTCCACTGAAATCGCCGTGGTGCGGGCTGCCGGATTCACCAAATGGCAGGACCATATGGTGGTCCACGACAAACTGCGGGCAAAGATCAAAAATAAGCTACAGGTGCTCAAGGAAACCTGTGACTTCAATGATGCCAGTATCGATCTGTTCGAAACTCTTGACGGCTTGATCTACGAGCATGAGATCCTAGACGATGGCGATTTCTGGGCTGTATTCGGGCCACAGGGCCAGCGTCCGAAACGTGAAACCGTGCTGACTTGGAAAGACGCCTACCAAGTCGATGTGCCGGAACTGGATCGCCAGCATCGGGCCTTATGCGAGATCCTCAATCAGATCCATGAGGTTGCCATCTCTGAAGCCTTCGACAGGGATGGCGCCCGATCTTTGATCGAACAATTCCAGCGACAGGCTCGTCAGCATTTCATGGCCGAAGACACTTATCTTCGCGATATGATGGGGGAAGCGGCGGAGAGCCATGCCCATGATCACGCGGATCTTTTAAGTGAATTGGAAACCCAGCTGGATGATCTGGATGAAGCCCTTGCCGGGGATTTGCCCAATTTTGTCGAAGGCTATCTGGCCCCCTGGCTGATGGATCATATGTGTGTTGGCGACCGCAAGGCGTTCGGTCTTACTCCGGCCCACTGAACGATCAGCCTGATTCCGCCTTCAAGATCGCCGTTTCCAATTCTTCGTGCGCCGTGAACCAGGCCTCCTCCGTTTCGTTCAGCGCCTTGTCTGTTTCCCCCAATTGCCGCTGCAACTCGGTGAGTGGTCCGCTGGGGCCGTCATAGAGTTTGGGGTCGGCAAGGCGCTGTTCCAGGATCGATTTATCCTGGTGTAGCTTGTCGAGCTTCATTTCCGCATTCTTCACCTGCTTGCGAAGCGGCGCCAATTTGGCGCGGGCCTCGGCGGCGGCGCGCCGATCATCCTTGCGGCTGGGACCATCGCGGCGACGGGTTTCCCTGCGGGCTGTGCGTTGCTGGTCCAACAGATAGCGGCGATAGTCATCCACATCCCCGTCAAAGGGCGTACAGGCCCCATTTTCCACCAGCCAAAGGCGGTCACAGGCGGCGGCCAGCAAGTGTGGGTCATGACTGACCAACACCACCGCGCCGTCATAGGTATTCAATGCCTGCAACAGGGCCTCGCGGGAGTCCACGTCCAGATGGTTGGTGGGCTCGTCGAGCAGCATCAGATGAGGTTTGTCGCGGCTCATTAGGGCAAACAGCAGCCGGGCCTTTTCACCACCGGAGAGACTGGCGACCGGCGTATCGGCCTGGTCGCCGGGGAATCCGAATCGGCCCAGATGACCGCGAACCCGGGCTTCCGGTTCCATGGGCATCAAACGCGCCATGTGGAGGTAAGGCGAATCGGTGAGAATCAGTTCGTCGGTCTGGTGCTGGGCGAAATAGCCCACCTTCAGCTTATTGGATTTCCGCAGCTTGCCGTCCAGCGGTTTCAGACGGTCGGCAAGCAGCTTCATCAGTGTCGATTTGCCATTGCCGTTGGCGCCCAGCAATCCGATCCGGTCATCCATGTCGATGCGCAGATCCAGGTTGCGCAAAATCGGTTTGGATGCGGGGTCATAGCCCACGGTGGCCGCTTCCATGGCCACCAGCGGCGGCGACAAAGGGTCGGGGTCCGGAAAATCGAACGTGATGGTCCGCGATTCGACGGCGGTGGCGATGGGCTCCATTCGGGCCAGCATTTTCAATCGGCTTTGTGCCTGGCGGGCCTTGGTGGCCTGGGCACGGAAGCGATCGACAAAGGCCTGGATTCGGCGCCGTTCATCCATTTGGCGGGTGCGCAGGGCGGCCTGTTGGGCTTGGCGCTCCCGGCGGGTGGTTTCGTAGTAGTCGTAATTGCCCTGGTAACGAATCAACTTGCCTTCGTCCAAGTGGACGATTTCCTGCACCACGCTGTTGAGCAGGCTGCGTTCATGGCTGATCACCAACAAGGTCCCCGGCCAGGAGGCCAGATAGGATTCCAGCCAAAGAGTGGCTTCCAGATCCAAATGGTTGGTGGGTTCATCAAGCAGCAGCAAGTCCGGGCGGGCGAAAAGTGAGGCCGCGAGGCTCACGCGCATGCGCCAACCCCCGGAATATTCCTTGCAAGGGCGGGCCTGGGCATCGTCGTCGAATCCAAGGCCGGCCAGGATAGAGGCCGCCCGCGACTCCGCCGAATGGGCATCAATGTCAGCCAGGCGATTGTGAATCTCGGCGATTCGCTGAGGATCGGTGGCGGTTTCCGATTCGGCGAGCAGGGCCGCGCGCTCCGAATCGGCTGCAAGGACCGTATCGAGCAGATTGGTGTCACCGGATGGCGCCTCTTGGGCCACATAGCCGACTCTGGCGCGGGGGCGGATGCTGATGGATCCGGCATCCGGCGTGCGTTCTTGGGCGATCAGGCCGAACAGAGTGGATTTGCCACTGCCGTTGCGGCCCACCAGTCCAACCTTGTGGCCGTCGGGTATGGCAAGAGTCGCCTGTTCAAACAACAGGCGTCCGGCGATGCGAAAGGTGAGATCATTGATATGCAACATGGCGACGCAGACTTAGCACGCCGATTCGATCCACCACAAACGAAAGACGCCGCCCCCAATCAGGAGCGGCGCCTTCGCATAGAAATCTGAAAAACTCAGATTACTTGGCCGGAGCGGCCGGAGCAGCCGGAGCGACCGGAGCAACCGGAGCACCATACGGAGCGCCATAAGGCATGCCGTAAGGGGCCGGGTAGCCATAGCCGTACGGAGCGCCATAGCCGTAGCCATTGTAGCCGTTGTAGCCATTGTAGCCGCTACCGTTACCATAAGCGTTGCCCGAACCACGGCCGGAGAAGCTCATGTTGAAGGAGCCGTCGCCGAAGCCGTCGCCCCAACCATTGCCGTTGCCCCAACCATTGTTGTTGCCCCAGCCATTGTTGTTCCAGGGACCACCGCCCCACCAGGCGCTGGCGGAAGTGGCGGAAAGAGCGGCAGTGGCCAGAACACCGGCAACTGCGAGGGTCTTAAGGATGTTATTCATGACAATCCCCCGATTGTTTAAAGTTTCCCACAAAACTTAGGTACAGGGCCGGTGCTCGACCAAAAACCTTGATACCTAGCGATCTATTAAGAGCGACTTGAGATGCTCTATATAAGCACCACCTAATTTAGTGATACCTAATATTAATGTCAACGACTTTTTTTCGCCGAGTTCGCCAAGGTGTGTGGAGAAGTTGGAAATATGAGTGTGAATCAGGCGGAAATCAAGATTTCCCGGGAGATGTCGTCACGCGTGGGTTGCCTCTAACGGATGAAGCGGATATAAGGCGCGGGCCTTGCGGGGCGTAGAGCCGAATGGCTCGGTTCCCGGGCCCGGCTTTTAAGAATCGCACATGTTTACCGAAAGGTTTTACGTCATGGCTATTGAGCGCACGCTGTCGATCATCAAACCCGATGCTACGGCGCGGAATATCACCGGCAAGATCAATGCCGTCTTTGAGGATAATGGCCTGCGGGTCGTGGCTCAGAAGCGGTTGTGGCTGAGCAAGAAGCAGGCGGAACAGTTCTATGCCGTCCATGCGGAGCGCTCGTTCTTTGGCGAGTTGACCGACTATATGGTCTCTGGGCCCGTCGTGGTTCAGGTGTTGGAAGGCGAAAGCGCCATCACCAAGAATCGCGAAGTCATGGGCGCCACCAATCCCGCCAATGCCGATGAGGGCACCATCCGCGCCCTGTTCGGGCAGAATGTGCAGGAAAACTCGGTGCACGGTTCCGACTCGCCGGAAAACGCGGCCATCGAGATCAGCTTCTTCTTTGCCCAGACGGAAATCGTCGGCTAAAGCTGAAATCAGGTATCGAGGAAGGGGGCGCTTGCGTCCCCTTTTTTTCGTTTAACGGTCTGCTGAAAAAGTCCGATTTCGAGCCTGTGGTGACACATGCTTCGACAAGCTCAGCATGAGGGCCTTTGAACTTTCAACATGTTAGCCTCACCCTGAGCTTGTCGAAGGGCGAGGCGGGCCGTCGGACAATACTTTTTCAGATGGCGGTAATCGAGCAGTCAGGGATTGCCTAGACAGTCAGCTGGTCTCCACACTCGGTCTTGATCAAGTATCCGGGTCAATTCCTGGACATGGAACAGAGGAGACCAGCTATGGAGTATTTTGTTGGAATGGACGTATCGATGGCAAGCATTTCGATCTGTGAGATTGATGCAAAGGGAACCGTCATTCGCGAAGGCAAGGTGTCAAGCACACCCGAGGCGGTCGCCACTTGGCTCGAGGAAAGCGGGCGTGGCTTTGCGCGAATTGGGTTGGAAGCTGGCCCTCTGGCGCCTTGGCTGTACGCAGGACTGTCCAGTCGGGGCCTCCCTGTGATTTGTATCGAGACCCGGCAAATGAAGGCCTTTGCCAGCGCCAGCCCAGTCAAGACGGACCGTCGCGACGCCCGCTTGATCAGCCAGGCGATGCGGACCGGTTTGTACCGCGCGACCCACGTCAAGACCGCGCGCAGTCAGGAGCTCCGGATGGTGCTGACCCATCGGGAGACCCTGGTTCATCAGGTCCGTCAGTTGTCCAATACGGTACGAGGAACATTGAAAGCTTTCGGCCTCAAGGTCGGTATGGCGCGCGGACGCCTTTTCGCGGCGCGGGTTCGGGAATTGACGGCTGATAACCCGCACCTCAGCGCAGCCGCCGAGCCGCTCTTGCTTGCGCGCCAAGCCTTGCTCGAACAACTCGACAAGCTCGACCGGCAGGTTCATGCCGCTGCGCGCGATGATAGCGTTTGCCGGCGCCTGATGACCGTTCCCGGCGTCGGCCCGGTTACCGCCCTCGCTTTCAGGACAGGACTCGACGTGCCGGAACGGTTTCAAAAGTCGGTCATGGTCGGCGCCCACTTCGGGCTTGTCCCACGCAGATACGCCTCGGGAGAGCAGGACCGAAGCGGCCCCATCAGCAAGTGCGGAGATGCCATGGTTCGTTGGCTTTTGTTCGAGGCCGCCAATGCACTTCTCACTCGAACCCGCCGTTGGTCCTGGCTCAAACACTGGGGGCTCGCGGTCGCCAAAAGGCGCGGGATGAAACGCGCCAAGGTAGCCGTTGCCCGGCGTCTCGCCGTAATCATGCATCGCATGTGGATCGACGGCACGGACTTCCAGTACCGCAAGGAGGAGACCGCCATCTAAACACAACGAAAACCGAGATCGCCTGAAGGGCGGCCAGGACGCGTGGCGACGCGCGGGGCTCGGATGACAGCGCGCAGGCTGCAGTGGCGTAAGACCACGCTTTTCAGATTGCTGCACCCGATCCCCCTTGATCCCCATCATGCGGCGACGACGTCGACCGCGGACAGAAGCAAAGGGCGCCACATAACCCAGGTTCAAACCGACGGCTTGGAAATCAGCTTGACTCAAATGACTCGATTACAGAAGCAGCCTGTTAGGGGGCGGGGTTGACCAAGGCGCCGGTCGCACCGGGGCCTTCGATAATCACTTGTTCGTTTTCCACCCGGGCCCGGCCTTCGGCGATCAGCCGCAGAGCCAGAGGATATATCCGGTGTTCCTGTTCCAGCACACGAGCGCCCAACGCCGATTCGTCGTCATTACCCAGTACCGGCACCGCGGCCTGCACGAGAATCGGCCCGGAATCCATGGCCGGGCGTACATAATGGACCGTGCAGCCGCTGAGCCGCACCCCCGCGGCCAGGGCGTCCCGATGGGCATGGGCCCCTTTGAACGAGGGCAGCAGGGATGGGTGGATGTTGATCAACCGGTCATGCCAGCGATTGACGAATCCGTCCGTCAGCAACCGCATGAATCCGGCCAGGCAGACGAATTCCACCCCATGCGCCGTCAGGGTTTCATGCACCGCTTCTTCGAAAGGCGCGCGTCCGTCATAGGCTTTGTTGTCAACCATGGCGGTGGCCACGCCGGCCTTCGTGGCCCGCTCCAGAGCGAATGCCCCGGGAACGTTGGACAGAACCAGGGCGATCTCCGCCGGAAAGGCGGGATCGGCGGCGGAATCCAGCAAGGCCTGCAAATTGCTGCCCCGTCCAGAGACCAGGACTCCAACCTTCAGCCGCGCCATGCCGCCTCCAGCCCGTCGATTCGGACCGCGGGCTCGTCTTCGGCGCGAGTCTCGACGTGCCCCAGGTGCAGGACCGTTTCGCCTGCCTGGGTGAGAATACGGGTGATGTCGGCTTCTTTCTCCGGCTTACAAAGCACGACCATGCCGATGCCGCAGTTGAAGGTGCGCGCCATTTCCGTCGGATCAACGCCGCCTACGTCAGCCAGCCAGAGAAATACCGGCGGTATGGTCCAACTCTTCGCGTCCAGGCGCGTGGCGGTGCCATCGGGCAGGACCCGGGGGATATTCTCCCACAAGCCACCGCCGGTGATATGGGCCAGGGCGGTCACCCCGCCAACCTTCATGGCCGCCAGACAGCTTTTGACATAGATCCGAGTCGGGGTAAGCAAAGCCTCACCCAGGGATCGGGAAGAATCGAAGGGCGCCGACGCGTCATAGGCCAAGCCGGATCGCTCGACGATCTTGCGGACCAGCGAAAAACCATTGGAATGAATGCCGTCGGATGCCAATCCCAACACCACGTTCCCGGGCTCCACCGAATCGCCGGTCAGCAAGCGGGTGCGTTCAACGGCCCCGACAGAAAAACCGGCCAGATCATAGTCGCCCTGGCTGTACATGCCCGGCATTTCCGCCGTCTCGCCACCGATCAGGGCACATCCGGCCCGGCGGCAGCCTTCGGCAATACCGCCCACCACGGCGCGACCTTCTTCGACCGACAGTTTCCCAGTGGCGTAGTAGTCCAGAAAAAACAAGGGTTCGGCGCCCTGAACGATCAAGTCGTTGACGCACATGGCCACCAGGTCGATGCCCACCGTGTCATGACGATTGGCATCAATGGCCACTTTCAGCTTGGTGCCAACGCCATCGGTACCGGCAACCAGCACGGGATCGGTGAATCCGGCGGCCTTGAGATCGAACAGCGCCCCGAATCCGCCAAGGCCGGAGAGGGTGCCGGAACGGTCGGTGGACCGGGCCAGGGGCTTGATCTCCTCGACCAGCGCCTCTCCCGCGTCTATATCTACACCGGCGTCCTTATAACTGAGGGCGTCGCTAATGGCTTCCTCCCTTGAGGAAAGTGATGGATGATGGTCAAAAAACCGATGCCGAACATATCCTATCTCCGAAGGTTTGCAATGTTCCAGAGCCCGCACATGAATTCTCTCCGGCCGTTGATCGGCCTTTGCCTCCTGATTGCCTTTGCCTGGTCTTGGTCCAGCGCTCGGGCCGCCGATGCCTATGCAGTGACCCTGCCGGTGGACGTCTCCGCCGCTTCCGCCGCCGCCGCCCGGGAACAGGCTCTGGCCGATGGCCGGGTCGCCGCCTTCCGGGTTCTCATGGAGCGTATGACACTGGCCGAGGACTGGCCGCGTCTGCCGGAAGTGCTGCCCGAGGAGCTGCCATCATTCCTGCGCGACATATCCGTGGCCAACGAAAAAACGTCCGAGGTGCGCTATCTGGCCGACCTGACCGTGCGCTACCGGGCCGAAGATATCCGCGACTTGTTGCGGGCCTATGATATTCCCTTCGCCGAAACTTTCAGCAAGCCGGTGATGGTGCTACCGGTCTATGGGGCCGGAACCAATTTCATCTTGTGGGATGAGCCCAACCCCTGGCGCGAGGCCTGGCAACGGCTGCCCGCCAGCTCGGGTCTGGTGCCGCTGGCCCATCCCATCGGCGATCTCCAAGACATGACCATGGTGGACGTCAATCAGGCCCGCGACGGGTCCTTGGAACCGATCGGCCGCATGGCCCAACGCTATGGCACCGATGATGTTTTGGTGCCCTCGGCGGAAGTGGCCCTGGATCCCACGGGGCAGCGCTATCAGGCGACCATTTCGGTCAAGCGCTTCGGTCCGGCCACCTGGATGAGCAAAAGCTTTACCGAAATTGGCGAATCGGAACCCGGCGAATCCGAGGCCCGGTTCCTCGATCGTCTGGTCACCCAGGTCGCGGCGCGGGTGGAAGACGAATGGAAGCGTGACAACTTGCTGCGCTTTGATTCCATGGGCGTGGTGGCGGTGACCGTGCCGGTCAATGCCCTGCCCGAGTGGTTGGCCATTCGCAAGAGTCTTGGCAATGTGGCGGTGATCAGCCAAGTGGATGTGGTGCTGTTGGTGCGCGACGAGGTGCGCCTCAATCTGCATCACATCGGTGATATTGATCAGCTGGCCCTGGCCCTGGCCCAGGCGGACTTGACCCTGAGTCTGGATGGCGATCAATGGCGGTTGAGCCGGGCCGCCCGCTGAGCCAAGCCATGTCGGGACTCGGCCTGATTCCCAATCTGATATCTCTGGCCCGCATGCTGGCGGTACCGGTGATGGTCTGGCTGGTGCTGGATGGGCACTATGAAACAGCCTTCTGGCTGTTTGCCATCGCCGGGTTGTCCGACGCTCTGGACGGCTTTTTGGCGCGCTTGCTTCAGGCACAGACGGAAATCGGCATCTATCTCGACCCGCTGGCCGACAAGGCCTTATTGGTGGGGCTCTATGTGACATTGGGGATACAGGGTGGTTTACCCTTGTGGTTGGTCATCCTGGTGGTGTTCCGGGATCTGCTGATCATCGCCGGAGCCCTCTTGGCGGCCTTCATGGAGTTTAGACTGGCCATGCACCCGCTGCTGGTCAGCAAGGCCAACACCTTGCTCCAGATCCTCCTGGGCGGCGTGGTGTTGTGGTTCGCCGACGACGGGGCCGAGGCTTTCGCCCAGGGCCTGATCCAGGGCTTGACCATACTGGTGGCGCTGTTCACCTTGCTGTCGGGCGGTGCCTATGTGATACGTTGGGTCAAGAGAGCCACAGCCTGGGAGGGCGAAGAATGAGCCGGGATCGCCAAGCTGCCGTATGGGCCGCAGTGCTTCTCGTATTTCTCGGACTGATCTATCTGCTGGGCAACGTATTGCTGCCCTTTGTCGCCGGTATGGCGGTGGCCTATTTCCTTGACCCCCTGGCCGACAAACTTCAGCTCTGGATGAGATCCCGGACCTTGGCGGTATTGATCATCTTGGGGGGCTTCGTGCTCAGTCTGGTGATCGTTGTGCTGCTTTTGCTGCCGGTGTTGCAAGGCCAAGTGCTGGGCTTTGCCTCGCGGGTCCCGGACTACATCGCCAGCCTCAAGGGCACCGTGCAGCCTTTGCTTGAACAACTCCGGATGCGCATCGGCGCGGAGAATGCCCAAGATCTCCTCGATACCCTGGCTGCCGAGGCGGGCAAGGGTATGCAGTGGATGGCCGGTCTGTTGAAGAAGCTGGTCAGCGGCGGGGTGGCGTTACTGTCCTTGCTGTCGCTGATCTTCATCACCCCGCTGGTCAGCTTCTATCTGCTACGCGATTGGGACAGTCTCGTGGCGCGGGTGGATTCCTGGCTGCCCCGTCGCGCCGCGCCGACCATCCGATCCCTGGTGAGCGAAACCGACGATATGATCGCCGGGTTTGTCCGTGGACAGGCGACGGTCTGTCTGGTGCTGGCCACCCTCTATGCGGTGGGGTTGTCGTTGGTGGGGCTGGAGTTCGGCCTGCTTGTCGGTTTGCTGGCCGGGCTGATCTCGTTCATTCCGTATGTGGGGACGGGGGTAGGGCTGGGCACGGGCATGGCCATCGCCATGGTGCAGTTCTCCGACATCACGCCCATTGCCATGGTCGCTCTCGTGTTCGGTATCGGGCAGATCCTCGAAGGCTATGTGCTGACCCCGAAGCTGGTCGGCGAACGGGTCGGCCTGCATCCGGTCTGGGTGATCTTTGCCTTGCTCGCCGGTGGCAGTCTGTTCGGCTTTACCGGCATGCTGTTGGCGGTGCCCGGGGCGGCGGTGATTGGCGTGCTGGTCCGCTTCAGCCTCAAACGCTATCTGGTCAGCCCCCTTTATGAGGGCGGCGAGGGGAGCCCGTGAGCGTTCCCCAGATACCCCTGGACCTGGGATTCTCTCCGGCCCTGGGCGGCGCGGATTTCCTGGTGGCGCCCTGCAACCGCGAAGCTGTGCAATGGCTCGACCGCTATCCCGATTGGCCCGCCCCGGCACTGGTGCTGCACGGTCCGGCCGATTGCGGCAAAAGCCACCTGGCCGGGTTGTTCCTGGCCCGCACCAATGGCGAGACTTTAGATATTGGAACGGCCAGTCCGGAAACGGCGGTGGCCTTGTTGGAACGGGTGCCGGTCATGCTGGTGGAAATCCCTCAGGCAACCCTGAACGAAGCGCAGGAGCGTTGTCTGCTGCATGCCTATAACACCGCAAGGGATTTGGGGCGGCACCTGTTGTTGACCGCCCGGCGCGGCGCCATCACCTGGGGTGTGGCATTGCCGGATTTGCGATCCAGGTTGCTGGCGGCACCGGCCGCGGTGATCAAGGAACCCGATGATGAGCTGTTGACGGCCTTGTTGGTCAAGCTGTTCAACGACCGCCGCTTGAAGGTGGAGGAAGGGGTGCTGGCCTATTTGCTGACCCGCATGGAACGCTCATTTCAGGGGGCGGCGGATCTGGTGGCGGCGATGGACCGGGAATCCCTGGCCCGCAAGAAACCCCTGACCTTGCCCTTGGCCCGTCAGGTTCTGGCCGATTTGTCCGGCAGGGGCGCTAGGTAGTTTAGGAGCGGCCCGACCGCCTGATCCCTGAGGCCGATCAATCAGGGAGTAGAGAACCCGTGACCTCGTCACTGCGTTGCGTGCTTTGGCCTTTCGGGGTAGAAGAGGCAACTTTTCAGGCAAGGGAGTCCGCCATGCGCAGCGTCGTCTATTTCAACGGTGGCACCGTTGGCGATTTCGTCATCAGCGATGATCGTTACAAGGCCTTCATCGACACAACACCGGCCGAAACCCAATACAGCGACGACGAACTGCATGAGGCGCGTCAGGTCCTGAATGACTGCTTGCAAGGAGATGCCGAGGCGACGGCCGGTGCCATCGAGGAAGCCGCCGCCTGCCTGATCTGGAACTACTTCAACACCCACCCGGATCACGAAAAGCGGTTGTCCGGCGATATCATGGTCATCGATCTGGAAGGCGACGGCGCGACCATCGAATATGCCGCCGTTGATGACATCGAGTTGGCGCAGGAAAACTGATATACGGAGCTATCCCTACTCCACACTCCAATGGGGGTTCTTCTCCAGCAACTCGGTGGCCTCGGGGGCGAAGGTGGGGCGGGAGAAGTAATAGCCCTGGCCGAAGTCCACGCCGAACTGAGCCAGCAGGGCCAGGTGCTCGGCGGTTTCCACACCCTCGGCGACGGTCTGGAGCTTGAGGTTGCGGGCCAGGGCAACGATGGTCCGCACAATTTCCATGTTCTCGTCGGAATCGCTCATGGTCATGACGAAGGATTGGTCCACCTTCAGCACATCGATGGGGAAGCGGTGCAGATGGCCGAGACTGGAATAGCCGGTGCCGAAGTCATCCACGTGCAACCGCACGCCAAGGCTTTTGATCTGTAGCAACCGGTCCGTGACTTCCAGCGGGTTCTCCATCATCACCCCTTCGGTGATTTCCAAATTCAGGAAACGCCCTTCCAAGCCGCTACGATGCAGGATTTCCGAGACATCGCCGAGCAGGCTATCGTCGTTGAACTGTTTGGGTGAGACGTTGACGCTGATGGTCAGGTCCAGGTCCGGAAATTGATCGCGCCAGATTTTCATCTGATGACAGGCTACGTCGAGTACCTGACGGCCAATGGGCACGATCAACCCGGTATCTTCGGCAATGGGCACGAAGTCGGCAGGGGAGATGAATCCGCGTTCCGGGTGGATCCAACGTAACAGGGCCTCGAATTTGACGATCCGTCCAGTGGCCAGGGAGATGACCGGTTGGAAGGCGAGGCTGAATTCCTGCCGTTCCAAAGCCACGCGCAGATCGCTTTCCAACTCGAGCTGAGTCACCGCGCGCACATGCATGCCCTTTTCGAATACCACATGCCGACCGCGACCGCGAGTCTTGGCCTGATACATGGCAATGTCGGCGTCGCGCACCACCTCGCCGGGCCGCTCGTAGCCGGTGGAACTCATGGCGATACCGATGCTGGCACTGGAGACGATTTCCCGTCCGGCCAGCTTGAACGGCACGCAAAGGGCGTCATTGATCCGCTGGGCCACATGTTCGCCGTAGTGGGGCCCGTCCAATTCTTCCAGCAACACCGCAAATTCGTCGCCGCCGAGCCGGGCAATGGTATCCAGATCGCGGGTGCTTTCCTTTAGACGATGGGCGATCTCGATTAGCATCTGATCGCCATAGGAATGTCCCAGGCTGTCATTGACCACCTTGAAGCGGTCGAAGTCCAGGTACAGCACGGCAAAAATATTGTCTTCGTGGCGTTTGGAGCGGGCGATGGCCTGCTCCAGCCTGTCGACAAACAAGGCCCTATTGGGTAGTCCGGTCAGGGCATCATGAAAGGCATCCTTGAGCAGCCGGTTTTCCACCAGCTTGCGTTCGGTGATATCGGTCAGGCTGCCGGCGATGCGGGTCGGGCGGTCGTTATCGTCACTGACCGCGATACCGCGCGCCAGCATCCAACGATAGTTGCCATCATGGTGCCGCATGCGATGTTCCGAAACGAACAGCGGCGTTTGGCCCATCAAGTGCGCATCCAGGGCCTCGCGGAAAAGGGTGCGGTCTTCCAGATGAATGCGGTCCAGCCATTCGTCAGGGGCCTGACCCATTTCCTCGTTCTTGTAGCCCAACATGGTTTTCCAGCGCGGCGACAGGAAAACCTCGTCCTCGACCAAATCCCAATCCCACAGCCCGTCGTTGGACCCGCGCATGGCCAGATCGAAGCGTTCCTTCTGATTGGCTAATTCCAGATCGGCATTCAAGTGATTGCGGGCCTGGCCGAGAATGGCGGCACAAGCATCGAGAAACGAGGCCTCGGCGGCCGCAAAAGCATGGGGTTGGGCGAAATGGGCACTGAGCAGTCCATAGACCCCGTCGGCCAGCGGGATCGGGGAGACGATACAGGCCACCATGCCCATCTCCCGGAACAGGTGCGGCCAATCGTAGGTCGAATTCCGATTGAAATCCTCCACGCCGAGGGTCCGTCCGCCGGCAACCGCGGCGATGCCCAGTGATCCTTCGGTGGCCCGGACAGCGGCATGCCCCAATTCGGAGTCGGGCCAGCCATCCCCGTTTTGTAATAGCAAGGTCTGACCATCGGCCAACAACTCGAACACCGCCGTCCGGTCGGCGCCCAGGAAGTCACGGACCAAACGCGTGGCCTCCCTTTCAATGGGATCCATGTCGGTGTCTGCGAGGGCAAGGCGGCTCAATCGATTCAGCGCATTGAGGCGCTGTAACTCACGGGTCAGGTCGCCACTGTCCTGTTCCCCGGTGAGGAATTCCTGTTGTGGCTGGCTTGGCACATCCGTGTTATCCCGGCCCATGGTTTCCAGTTTTTCGCCTGTCTCTATCGATCTGGCCACGCGGAAGAACCTCAAAGCCCAATGGAAAGGCGAGGATATAACCCTTTTATCCCTCATGCAATTCGGCTTTTTGTCGCGGACATACCTTGGAAACATGGTTCCACGACACCAGCGTGGGCCGGGTTCAATCGAGTCCGGTAAAATCGCGCGAGCCCGTTGATACCGATTGGGTTTTTCGCGTTGGATGGAATCCGCTCAAACGCGACATGATTTAGAGATCCCGGGGCTTGACAAAACGGATCAGGGTGCCGGTCTCAGGCGCCAGTTCGGTCCAAGGCATGTCTGGAATATCGAACTTGATCATGGCCAGGGCGGCGGTGGGAAATTTGGCCCGCATGTCGGCCATGTCCTTGTCCGGTCCGTTGCCGACAAGGGTATGGGCGGTGGCTTCCATGGTTGGGTTGTGCCCGATCACCATCACGGACTCCAGGCTCTCGGGGAGCCGTTGCAAGCGGGTGATCAGTCCCGGGGCATCCATGCCATAGAGGTCGTGCTCGACACAGACATTGCCCGCCCAGTTCCACGCGGTCTGAATATGATCCAATGTCTCGCGTGCCCGGCAGGCCGCGGAACAGAGCACCATATCCGGATGCAGGTCCTCGCGGGCCAGGAATTCCGCCATGGCCAAGGCGGATCGGCGGCCACGACCGGCAAGCGGTCGATCAAAGTCCCGGGCCATGGGATTGTCCCAGGATGACTTGGCGTGACGCAGCAGGAATAAGGTTTTCATGGCGGCCAAAGTGATGGTTGGTTGATGATAGGCGAACGGCTATCCTACTCCTTCGGGATCCCTTTCGTCTTGAAGAAACGAGACTGCGGATATGAATGTCATCGTATCGACCCACGGCGGGGCGGCGAAAAAGAACGCCGCGATCCATTTGACCGGGACGTCGGAGCGATTCGTCACCAAAGAGCGCTCCTGGCTGGCTTTCAATATGCCGGTGATGAAAGAGGCGCATAATTCCCGCCATCCGCCAGGCCATTTGGAAGGATGACGAGCAAAAAGGGGTCCTGAGCGACGATGGCTGCTATACCCATTTGACACCGGCCAAGAAGAGCTTCAATACCCATAAGGACTTCTTGACCAATCCCAGCCTGTCCGGGCGGGGCCGGGTGCTGAAAGAAAGATCGCACCCGTATTCCCGTTCCGACTTTCAGCGAAGACGAGACTTGATTTATGGCCCGTACACCTTCCAAGAACCCTGCCAAGCCCCGGGCTTCGCGTAAGACCACACCCCAACCGCAAGGCCTGCTGCCGGGTGTCCTGCCCCAGGGCCGCGTGGCGGTGGTGGACATCGGATCCAACTCGGTCCGTCTGGTGGTCTTTCATGGCCGCACCCGGACACCGATTCAGATCTTCAACGAGCGTGCTCTTTGCGGCCTGGGACGAGGCCTGCGCACCACCGGGCGGTTGGCCCCCGATGGCGTGGAGATGGCTTTTGATACCCTCAATCGCTTCACGCTGCTGACTCAGGCCATGGAAGTGGAGCAAGTGGATCTTCTGGCAACGGCGGCAGCCCGCGATGCGGCGGACGGGGCCGATTTCGTCAACGAGATCAAGCGGCGGTTCGGGCTTGATGTGCAGGTCCTGTCCGGTGAGGAAGAAGCCAAGCTGGCGGCCCTGGGTGTCATTTCCGATTGGCCTCATGCGGACGGGCTGATGGGGGACGTGGGCGGTGGCAGCCTGGACCTGGTGGCCCTGGATGAAGGGCGGTATGGCGCCCATGGCACCCTGCCTTTGGGGTCCATCTACCTCTCCGAGGCCTGTGGCGACGACCTGTCGGTGGCCAAGAAGATCATCGATCAGAACCTGGATGACCTCCCCTGGCTGAACAGCGCGGCGGGCAAGACCTACTATCCGGTCGGCGGCTCCTGGCGCGCGCTGGCGCGGGCGATGATCCTGCATACGGACTATCCGCTTCATATCGTTGACAACTTCACCCTGCCATTGGATAGGGCCTTGGATCTGTGCAAGGTATTCACCCGCATGGGCCCCGCAGACCTGGAAGCCTTCAGTTCCGTTTCCGCCCGTCGTCGGGTTGCCTTGCCGCTGTCGGCTATGTTGCTGCGGCGGGTCCTGAAAAGGGTCAAGCCCAAGCAGGTGGTGTTCTCCGCTCATGGCATGCGCGAGGGGTACTATTTCAGTCGTTTGCCCGAAGACATCAAGAAAATGGATCCGCTCATCCGCGCTTGCATGGCGACGGTGCAGCGGGATGCCCGCTATGGCGGCGACGGTCATGAATTGATCGATTGGACCGCGCCGATGTTTGCCGATGAAACCGTCGACCAGCAGCGCCTGCGGGTGGCGGCCAGCCATTTGGCCGATATTGCCTGGCGGGAACACCCGGACTATCGCGCCGAGCAGGCCTTTCACCGGGTGCTGAAGCTGCCGGTGGCCGGGCTGTCCCATTGTGACCGGGTGCGCTTGGCGATGATCATATTCCATCGCTACAATGGTGATGTGAAGCTTTCCTGGTCGAGCGCCGTTCAGGCGCTGATTGGCGACAGCGAGGCCAAACACGCCAAACAGGTGGGGCTCGCTCTTCGCTTGGGGACCACCCTGACCGGCGGTGTGCCGGGCCTGTTGCCGCGGACCAGCCTGGAATTCACCGGCACCACCTTGATCCTGCGGGTTCCTCAGGACGATCATGTGTTTGTCAGTGAAGCGGTCAGCCAGCGGCTTCAGGCGGTGGCCAAGTCGTTGAAGGTGAAGGGGTGGCTGGTGGCAGGCGGAGTCAAAGCCGAATAGGGCTCAGACCTCGACCACCCGTGCCTTGCCGTCCTTGACCGCCAGGGCCAGTTCGCCCCGACGCAGCCGCAGGGCATCGGCCCCGAACAGATCCATGCGCCATCCATCGAGGGTCTTGACCTGGGCCTTTTCGCCATAGGCGGCGATTTGTTCTACGTCATCGGCGGAGGCCAAGAGCTTCTGCGCCACGTCATGTTCCTGGCAGCGCAGTTTCAGCAATACCTTGAGTAATTCGGAAATGGGCGCGGCGCTTTTCGGCAGGGCGTCTCGGTGCGGGGCCTCCGGCCAATCTTCCTTGGGGACCGCCAGGCCGACCTGCACGGCGGCAAGCACGCCCTTGCCCACAGAACCCTTGGCCATGCCGTCGCTCATGCCACGCACCCGGGCCAGGGCCTCGACGGTTTCCGGCAGATGATGGGCAATTTCCAATAGGGCTTCGTCGCGCAGCATGCGATTGCGTGGAATGTCGCGGGACTGAGCGGCTTCTTCGCGCCAGGCGGCCAACTCGCGCAGCACCGCCAAGGTGCGCGGTTTGGCGCCCCGGCCCTTGATGCGGCGATAGACCGTGCGCAGGTCCGGGTCATAGGTGCTGGGACTGGTTAGAATTTCCATCTCCCCATCCAGCCAGTGAGCCCGGCCGCTCTTTTCCATGCGGTCGCGCAGTTTCTCGAAGACCGGACGCAAATGGATCACGTCAGCCAACGCATAATCGATCTGTTTGTCCGTCAAAGGTCTTTTTGACCAATCGGTAAAGCGCGAAGATTTGTCGATCTTGGCCTTGGCCAGCTTGGCCACCAGATTTTCATAGGAGACCGAGTCCCCGAACCCGCAGACCATGGCCGCCACCTGGGTGTCGAACAGGGGATGCGGGACCTTGCCGGTCAGATTGAAGAAAATCTCCAGATCCTGACGTGCCGCGTGGAAAACCTTCAAGACCTGTTCATTGGCCATCAGGTCGAACAGCGGGGTCAGGTCGATACCCTCGGCCAGCGGATCTACCGCCTTGCTGTTTTTCGAGCCGCCCAATTGAACAAGGCAAAGCTTAGGCCAATAGGTTTTCTCGCGGAGAAATTCCGTATCGACGGTGACATAGGGTTCCTGGGCCAGTTCGGCGCAGAAATCGGCGAGAGTCTGACTATCACGGATCACAGGCATGACGTGGTCATACACTGATTCTCCATCCGGTCCCACTGAAATTAGATAAAAATTGATCAAATATTTAAGTAAATAATAACAAATAAAAAACAATGTAAATTGATGTAAATATAAATATTTATGCTATTTCGCCCGTTTTCATTACCATTAGGGATAGAGTAAGTATTCAATGGTGACCTAAATTGCTGGCAAGGATAGTCAAATGTCTGTGTTCGATCGCTTCCTGGAACGCTTTTTGGAATCCGCTCCGTCAGAAGAGGACGGGTTGGCGGGGATGGCGGACGAAGCCCCGGTTGATGGCGAGCCGGTCATTGACCCGCTGGTACAACCGCAAGAACCGTCGGATTCCGGTATGGACGGGCATTACGCGGAAATCTGGGGCAATGGCCCCTTGGTCACGGGATCTGCTCCATCACCGGTTGGTGAGTCGGTAGTAGGATTCGCCCGCGACCTGGAGACCGGGACGTTTTCGCCCGGGACGTTTTCGGAAGTGGATGGCGACGATATCCAGCCCCTCTCCTTCGAGACCGCAACCCGCGAGACCCTGCCCGACAATGGACCGGCCTTCCGTCCGGTCCACCGGAACCATGAAAGCCGCGATCCGTCGCCCGATACATTTCGGTCGGTTGATGCACAAGCAACCAATCCGATTCAGCAGAACCCCGTTGATCCGGACCAGGATCCCGATCCGATTCCCGATCCGGACCCTGTTGATGATCCCGTTGTTCTGACCGGCTCCGTTCTCACCGACCATCTCGAAGGCGGGAGTGGCGATGATCATCTCGATGGTGGCTTCGGCCACGATACCCTTTCCGGGTTCGATGGCGATGACGACCTGATCGGCGGCTATGGGCGCGATGTATTGATTGGCGATGGCGGTGATGACAGCCTGGATGGCGGCTATGACTCGGACAGGCTGTTCGGTGGCAATGGCGACGATTTCATCAGTGGCGGGGCTGGCGGCGACAGTCTGACCGGCGGCGCCGGAGCCGACCGCCTCGAAGGTGGGAGCGGCGATGATGTCTATTTTATCGGTCCGGAGGCTCTGACCGATGTGGACGTGATCTTCGATGCCAGCGGCGTGGATTCCTTGCGCTTTGATGGTGTCGATCCCTTTGAGGCGGTGTCCCTGGTAATTCAGGAAGGCAATGACCTCAATCTGCTTTACGACGCGGGCGGCATTCTACGGCTGTTGGATTTCTACGACGGTCAGCCCATCGAACGCCTTGAGGCCAACGGCGAAATTTTTGCCACCAAAGCCGACGCCAGTGGCGGGGTCAGCTTCCATGATTTTGTCACCGGCTCCCCGGATCTGATTCTCGAAGGCGGCAGCGGTACCGATACCCTGTCCGGCGGCGATGGCGCCGATTTCATCAGCGGCATGGATGGCGCCGATACCCTCAGCGGCGGCGCGGGCGATGACATCCTTTATGGCGGTTCAGACTCATTGAGCGTCTATGACCGCAACGACGTGATCCATGGCGATGCGGGCGACGACAAGCTCTATGGCGGCTGGAACCATGATCAACTGTATGGCGACGAGGGCGCCGACAGCCTCTATGGCGGATTTGGCAACGATACCCTGTCCGGCGGCGACGGGGATGACCGGCTGCTGGGCGAGTTTGGCCGCGACACCATGGACGGCGGCGCGGGCAATGATGTGCTCAACGGCGGCTTGGACGCGGATCGCATGGATGGCGGTACGGGGAACGACACCCTCACCGGCAGCCTGGGCAACGATACCTTTCTGTTTCGGCGCGGCGGCGGGGCGGACCGGGTGACGGATTTCACCGCCCTGTCCGCCGGCGCGGCCTATGCGGACAAGATGGATCTGGGCGACTACGGGTTTGCCGGGTTTGGTGCCCTAAGCATCGATGAAGACTCCGACGATAACGCGGTAATTGATCTGGGGGGCGGCAACAGCGTCACTCTCACCGGCGTGCGCGCCGACGACCTAAGCGACGGCGATTTCCTTTTTTGACCCCAGCGGCGGGAGAAACCCACCATGTCGACCCATCAGACGGCCTTTCCCTTCAAGCAAACCCTGCGTCAAGGACGGCGGGTGCTGGCCCATGTGGCGGGTTTCAGCCTGGCAACCAATCTGCTGGTGCTGGTGGTGCCCCTGTACATGATCCAGGTTTTTGACCGGGTATTGACCAGTCGAAGCGGGGATACCTTGGTGGCCTTGACTGTAGGTGCCTTGATTGCCTTCGCGGCCTTGGCGGCACTGGAGCTGGTGCGCTCTCGACTGTTGGTCCGTCTGGGCGGCCAATTGGATCGCCGGTTGGGAACACCCTTGGCCAAGGCATTGGCCGATCCGCGTCTGCCCGAGGGCTATCGGGAACCGCGCTCGCTACGCGACCTGGAGACCCTGCGGGATTTCTTGACTGGTCCGACCATTATCGCCCTTCTGGATGCGCCTTGGGTGCCGCTGTATATTCTGATGATTGCCTTGTTGCACCCGGCCTTAGGTGTTTTGGCTCTGTGTGGTGCCCTGGCGTTGCTGGTCCTGGCCTGGATCAATGATGGCCTAATCCATGTGCCACTGGTGGAATCTCAAAGACCGCGCCGGGAAGGCCAGGCGATCGTTCAGGCCCTGTCGCATGAGGCGGAAACCGCCCATGCCCTGGGAATGGTATCGCGATTGGCCGATCGTTGGGCTCACTTGAATGCTCAGGCGCAGACATTGCAGTCCAGGGCCGCGGACCATGCTGGTACCGTGATGGCCGTCAGTCGATTTCTACGCCTGGCCTTACAGGTGGGAATCATGGGGCTGGCCGCCTGGCTTGTCATCGCGGGTGAGTTGACCGCCGGCGCGATGATTGCCGCATCCATCATCCTGGCGCGCGCCTTGAGCCCGGTGGAACAAGCCATGGGGTTGTGGCGCCAGGTCCGGAACGCTCGCAGCGCCTATGCCCGCCTGACCATGGTGGCTTCCGGTCTCGACGGTCGCGCCACGCCCAGCGACATGCCGATTCCACGGACGGGTTTGAGCTTCAGCAACCTTGCTTGGTTCCCGCGTGGGGCCGATGCGCCGCTGTTCGATGGCCTGAACTTGGATATGAATCCTGGGCAGGTGTTGGGTATCACCGGTCCATCGGGCGGTGGCAAGACCAGCCTGGCCCGGATGGTTGCCGGTTTGGTGACTCCCCATCAGGGGGCCCTGCGACTAGGGAGTGCCGATCTGCGCTCATGGGAGGGCGATCGGTTTGGCGAGCATCTCGGCTATCTGCCGCAGAATCCGACCCTGTTCCCCGGTTCCATCCGCGACAATATCGCGCGCTTCTCCGATGCGCCTGCCGAAGCTGTGATCGCGGCGGCGAAATTGGCTGGTGTTCACGAACGCATTCACAAGCTGCCTTTGGGCTATGATACCTCGGTAGAGCGTGATCCGGCGCTGCTATCGGGCAGTTTGCATCAGGGGATCGCCCTGGCCCGGGCCCTGTTTGGCGACCCCCATCTGGTGGTGCTGGACGAGCCCTATTCCAACATGGACCCGGAGGCGGTGGACTCCCTGATCCGCGCCCTGACCCAGCTCAAGGCCCGCCGCGCCGTGGTGGTCATGGTCGCCCAGCGCCCCAGCCTGCTGGCCCACTGTGATCTGCGCCTGACTCTGCGCGATGGCGAAACAACCCTGTGCCACCGTCAGACGCGCGCTCACCTGAAACTGGTCGGTGAAGCCGATGAGTCGGTGGTCACCCCCTTGCCCCTGCAAGCCGTTGGAGGAAATGCATCATGATCCGCAAACGCAAGATATTTGGACCGAGGCCAGATGAAATGGCCAGATGGCAGCGTTTCGGCTGGTTCGTGGCCTTGGGGTTTCTGGGCGGAGGCTTGGTCTGGTCGGCAACCGCCCGGCTGGACTCCGCCGCCGTCGCTCCAGGTGTGGTCGGCGTGGAAAGCAACCGCAAGACCGTTGCGCATTTGGAAGGCGGGATAGTCAGCGAAATCAAGGTTCGGGACGGTGAGACAGTGACGGCGGGGCAGATGCTGTTGCAGTTGGACGATACCCAGGCCCGTGCCACGTTGGACCTGCTCGAAAAGCGTCGCATGTCGTTGCGGGCGGAACAGGAACGCCTGCGAGCCGAGCGCGATGGTGCCGAGGCGATCAATTTTCCCGATGACCTGTTGGACAAGGCCGACAAGCCTGAATTTGCCGAGATCCTGGTGGGGCAGATCGATCTGTTCCAAAGCCGTCTCGAGCGGATGGCGGGACAGCAAAAAGTTATCACCGAGAGGATTGCAAAACTTGGCAAGGAGGTCGTCGGATACAAGGCCCAGGCAGCGGCTCACCAGGAGCGTCTTGCCCTGTTACGGGAAGAACAGATCGTTTTAGACAAATTGGGCAAAAAAGGCCTGGTGCCGAAAACCCAGCTCTTGGAGATCAAGCGTCGCATCGCCGAGGCCAAAGGCCATGTGGGAGATTACGCGGCGCGTATTGCCCGGTCCGAAGAGGCCGTGGCCGAACTGCGGGCCCAGGCGGCCCAACCCCGTGAACAGCAGCGTGCCCAGGTGGCCGAGCAATGGCAGAAGGTCCGGGTACGGCTCAATGAACTCGAGGAGAAAATCCATGCAGCAAGCGACATTCTGGCGCGCACCGGTGTGCGGGCCCCAATGGCCGGGCGGGTGGTGGACCTGCGCGTGCACACACCGGGCGGGATCGTGCAACCGGGCGAGCCCTTGCTCGATCTGGTGCCGAATGCGGACCGGCTGATGGTCGATCTGCGCATCGACCCGAAAGACATTGATGTGGTGCGGGTGGGTATGGCGGCGCAATTGCGCATGACCGCTTTCAATGCCCGCGCCACCCAACCTTTGGAGGGCACTTTGGTCTCTGTTTCGGCCGACCGTATGGTCGATCCGGTGAGCGGTCGAGCCTACTTCGCCGGCCGCGTACAGCCTGCGCTGCAACAAAAGGGTTTTGACATGGCTCGTCTGGGCTCCGGCATGCAGGCCGAGGTGCTGTTGGTCACGGGCGAGCGGACCGTACTGGACTATCTCACCGAACCGGTGTTCCGCAGCCTGCACCGGGCCGGACGGGAACATTAAACGCGAAAGACTTTAAACCGATCTTGGGGGGAAGGGAGCCGGGCCGCTCCCTTATGGGGATCCGGTGGGGGAAGCCTCCGCCGGATCCCTTTCGTTTGGCGCCGTGTGCAGGACCCGCTGCGGGAAGGGAATTTCGATCCCGGCTTCGTTCAGCCGCGCGTAAATGGTGAAGCGGATGTCCGACGCGGTGCTCATGCGGCTTTCCACATTGCGAAGATAAGCCCGCAATTCGAAGATCAAGGCGCTATCGCCAAAGTCCATGAACAGCACGAAAGGCAGTGGATAGGTCATCACGTTGGCATGCTCGCGGGCGCATTGCATCAATATCTCGCGCACCTGTTCCACGTCGCTGCCATAGGCCACCCCAACGACGATGTCCATGCGGCCCAGCAGGCTCTTGTGGGTCCAATTGAGCACCGAGGTCGAAATCAGTTCGGCGTTGGGGATGATCACGCTGGCCCGCTGAAAGGTCGTGATCTCGGTGGAGCGCACGTTGACTTTTTTGACCGTTCCTTCATGTGGTCCCACCACGACCCAGTCACCGGGCTTTATAGGCCTTTCGGCCAACAAGATCAGGCCGGAGACGAAGTTATTGACGATGGTCTGCAACCCAAAGCCGATACCCACCGAAAGGGCACCGGCGATCAATGCCAGGTTGGTCAGGTCGATGCCCATGGCGGAGATACCCACCAACAAGCCAATCAGGACCCCCAAATAGCCAATGCCGGTTTTTAGGGCGTCGGAAATTCCTTTGTCCTGAGTCAGGTTGGGCAACAGATGCTGGGTGACTGATTTCTGCACTAACCGGGTGAGCAGCAGGATGCCGGTAAACAACACCAGGCCGAGGAAGATATCGGCTAGCGAGAAGGTATAAGATCCAATTTGCAGACCACGAAACATTCGACCGCCCATGTCCAGCATCTGCTCCGGGCGCAGGCCCCAAACCGGCAGAATCAGCAAGAAGGCCAGCAGGATCAATCCCAGGTCGGCAATCAGGAACAGCCAGACCTTCAACCGCTTTGCACCGTCTTGGGAGATCGCCAGCGCATCGCGCAGGCCCTGGCCGAGACGGCTGTCACCTTCCAGCAACGCGGAGCCGGCCTCGCGCAACATGGTGCGCAGGAACCAGACGATGCCCAGGGCAATGGTGCTGAGCACAAGCAAGCGCATCAAATAGCTGGCCAGTTGCCCATAGCCGATAAAGGCTACCAACGGGGCCGCCAACAGGGCTGCCGAAAGCAGGGTGCGCAGCCGCGTGAGGACGGGGGCGCCATTGGATCTCTCCGCCTCAGTCTCTTCCTCTTGATCTGGAACCGCCTCCATATACTGGCCCCAGATGCGTCCCGAAAGGGTCGCCACCAGCACCGGCGCCAAAATCAAGGCCGTCAGGGTGGCATGGATCGCCTGAAAGGCTTCCGAGGGATCAACCCAGGTCAATGCTCGATAGGAGCCATCCAGGATCAAGAACAAAATGACCGATAGTTTGGCCCGGGTGACAAAAAGACGGGCCGCCGCTTCGCGCAACGCCAGCAAACGCCATTGCAGGGCTTCCGGCGCCAGGGCCGCGTCGATCAACGAGCCGGCCAGCAGATAGATGATGACCCCGCGCGTCACGGCCACCACCGCGCTGGCCAACGCATCCTCGACCAACCCTCCCTCGACCACCAGAATGCCGATGGCGGCCAGAAACACCATGGGGATAATGCCATCGGTGATGCCCTCGGTGATGGCGGCCAGCAGGCGCCGGGACGCTCCGGGCTCGGCCACCGAGGGGTCCCGTCCGAAACGCCGCTTCAACCAGTGGCGCAAGGGCCAGCCAATGAGAGCCGCCAACAGGGCATAGGCCAGCACTTGCAGGGTGCGGGTACGTTTTTTGGATTCGGCGCGCACCTCGATCCACCAAGCATAGGGCGCATCGATGAAGGTCTCGCGAAACACCACCGAAAAATCGCGTGCGGCCACGGACCATACATCGGGGTCCAACGGCGACAAGCCCCGCTCGAACAAGGTATCACGCAAGACCTCGCGCTCAGAGCGCGACAGGTCGCGCAGGATTTGCTCCCCCTCTGCAATCAGCAGTCCCGCTTGCTTGGTTTCGGTTTCAAAGCGGGTCAAGTCTTCGGTCAACGCGGCCCGACGTTCGGCGATCACGGCGTCTTCAGGGGGCGCTCCTTCTTCCGGTTTGGGGCCCAGTTGATCAAGCAGGTCCTGAACTTGTTTCGCGCGGATCTGGCTGTCCCTACGGAGGTCGATGGCCCGTTCGATCAGGGCGCGGATCTTTTGGCGGTCAGGATTGACACCAGACTCGTTGAAGGCCCGAGGCGTGATGCTGGCCGCCAGGTCTTCCAGTTCCAGTTCCCAGGCCTGCAATTTGGGTCCGTGGTCGATGACGTCGTTCTGCGCCCGCGCGGTGCCCATGACGGCCAAACACAAGCCCAGGATCAACAGCCATCGAATCATGGAATTTCGAGCCCCATCAGAGACACATCATCACGGCGCATCTGGTCACCTTGGTATTCGATCAGCGCATCATAAACGAGATTGCGATGATCGGGCAGTGGCCTGTCCTGGATGTTGGCCAGCAAGGTGCGGAAACGTTTTTTACCGTACATTCTGTTTCGTTCGCCGCCCACCTGGTCAATCATGCCATCGGTGGTCAGATAGAAACGCTGGCCCGAATGGAGTGGAATCATCTGAGCCGGATAAACCTGATCGGCTGGAATGGAGCGATACCCGATGCCCTTCTTGATGCCCTTGATCTCGCGGACCTCTGTGTCCTCGACGATAAAGACTTCGAACCGGGCGCCGACGAAGATCATGGCCGACATGTCGGCGGGGAAATAACAGGCACCCAATTCCATGCCATCGTCCGCCTCGCCGCCTTCCAGGTGCTGACCCAGGGTGGTCTGAAGAAGTTTGTGCATACGCTGCACCAGCGCCGGTAAGTCGCCAGGCTCCACTTCCATTTTGGCCCGTTCCAGGGCGCCAAATCCGAGCAGGGTGACAAAGGCCCCGGGCACGCCATGGCCGGTGCAATCGCCGAGGATGACCAACAGGCCCTCTCCCCAAGGCGCGCACCAATAGATATCGCCGCCGACCACGTCGCGGGGTTGCCAAATGACGAAGTGACCGGCCAGTCGCTCTTTCAAAATATCCGTGCTGGGCAGAATGGACCGCTGTATGCGGCTGGCATACATGATGCTGCTGGAAATGACGTCCAGCGCGTCATCGCGCTCCCGTTCCGCCTGTTTGCGTTCGGTAATATCGGCGAAGGAAATCACCGCGCCCACGGTATCGCCATCGCGGACGATGGGGGAGCTATGATAAGCCACTTCCACGGGCGAGCCGTCCTTGCGCCACAGTACCTCGTCCTCGATGCGATGGAATTCGCCGGTGGTATAGGACTTGTACATGGGGCAATTGACCACGTCGTAGAACGAGCCATCCGCATGGGAATGGTGGATGATGCCATGTACCTTGTTGCCCAGCAGGTCCTCTGGGTCATAGCCGAGCATGCCTAGGGCGGCCGGATTGATGAAGGTGACGTGGCCTTCCCGGTCCACCCCGAAGACGCCTTCGCCCACCGATTCCAGCAGCAACCGGGTCTTTTCCTCGGAGCGTTGCAGGCGTTCCTGTTCCGCCTTGCGTTCGGTGATATCACGGGCCACGCCCACATACAGGCGTTCGCCATCAATCTCGGTTTCGCCCACCGACAGGTCGATGGGAAACGCGGTACCATCGGCGCGCAGGCCTTCCACCTCGCGAGAGCCCTGACCAATGATGGCCGCCTGACCGGATTCCAGATAGCGGGCGAGGTAGTCATCGTGGTGCCGGGCAAAGCGGGACGGCATCAGCATTTTGATGTTTTGGCCGATGATCTCGGCGGCCGAATGGCCAAAGATCCGTTCCACCGCCTTGTTGACCGATTCCACGATGCCGCGCTTGTCGATGGTGATGATGGAATCGGCGACGTTTTCCATGATCGCGCGGATGCGGGCTTCCTTGCCCGCCAATTCGCGGGTGCGTTCCTCGACCCGGCGTTCCAGCAGGCGACGCTCTTCCTCCAACTGTTCGTAATAGGATTGGCTGGTCACGACGGTCGAGGCCATGGAGGCCAGACTGCCCAGGCTGACGAAGCTTTCGCCATCCTTTTTAATGCGCGTCATGTAGTCTGCCTGGATCAGACGGTTGCCCACGGCCATCAACAAGCTCGGCTCGCTAGGATCAATGCCCAGTGGCAGCACCAGCATTTCATCCATGCCCAGGGCTTCGGCGAACGCCAGAAGGTCCGGATCCTCGCAGACCTCGCCCTCTTCGATCGTCAGCTTGTCCTCGTCTCCGTGCAGGCGGTCGATGGGGGAGTCCTCGCGGGTCAGGATAATGCTTTCCACCTGCTCCGCGTCCTCGTCTTCCCAATAGCCCGTATGGGCATGGACAACGAAACTGCCGGTGTCTTCGTGGAATAGGAAGAAGGCGCAGCGGTCATAACCCAAATCATCGCCACAGCTATCGGCGGCCATTTGCAGGGCTTCGTCGGCCGTATGCGCATTGAGCAGTGTCTGGCTTAATTGGAATAGTTGCCGATAGGTGGCCATCTGGGCATCGATCTGGCCTTGGAAGCCGTATAGTTCCGTCTCCGTCCGCACCAATCTTTTCACCCGGCTTTCCAGATCATCCTTGGCCCGAGTCAGGGCATCGTTGGAGGTCCGTCCAAGCCAGATTGTGAATACCGTCAGCCCCAATCCGATAAGCACAACGCCGAGGATCACGCTGAGCACCATCCAGCGCAGCTGATGGAACGAGCCCAGAGCCTCATCAGCGTCGATTTCCGTGGCCAGGCCCATGCGTAGGGTGTCATCCCAGGTCCAGGCACCGAACACCTCCACACCCCGATAGTCCTTGTAGCCATCCGTGTTGGATCCGGTTTCTCCATCGCGCAGAGCCCGCGCCATGTGGGTCAGGGGGCGGTCCTTGATGCCGGTGGCTGATTGGCCGCCTTGGGTCAGGTCCACGCCCGGGTCGCCAATACGCAGGTGCAGCGTGGCGCGCTTGGTTTCGCCGATCAGCTTGAGCCTGCGCAGGTCGTCTTCGAACCGGCTCTCGCTGATCAGCAGCGCGTTTTCGTCGATGGCATAGGTCTCGCCACTTTCCCCCAGCCGCCCCAGGTTGAGAATACGCGTGAAGTCCGCGCCAACCCGGATGCGGAAAGTCAGCGCCGCCAGCACCGATCCGCCTTCCAACTCAATGGGCGCGGCGTAGAACATGGTCGGTGGTGCTTCGGTTTCGCCTAAATCATTGGGGGACAGGGCGACGTCCGAATGTACCGGCGGGACCAGCACCGATTGGCCATGGAACACCTGTTTCAAAATGTCCGGGCGCTGATCCTTGATGAGGTTCACATCGCCTAAATTGGCATCGCGCATGGAGCCGATATTGATCGACTCGTTGTTGATGATAAAAAAGCCGATATCGCCGGTGCGCGCGCGCAGCCGATCAAAATAGTCGCGGATATCGGCTAATTCCCGGCTATCTTTCAAGGCCTCTTTCTCTGGCGGTACAATCAATAGCCTTAGCACCAGATCGCGCAGCTCCGGATCGGAGGCCACCGACTCGATGAATCGTTTTTGGCCTTCGGCCCAGACGCCGAGAGCCGCGTGGGTGGTATTGAGCACTGTGGCCAAAGAAGTGCCCACATCGCGGCGCATTTGCTTTTCCATACGGTCGAGAACAATCCAAACCACCAGCAAGGACCCACCCAGGAACAGAGCCACCAGTCCGAAGCCAAGGCTTTTGAACTCGCGGGTCTGATAGATATTGGCACCGGACCGGGCGAGAACCCGTCGCATGATTTGGGTGCCGATGATCAGAACCAGGATCATCCCCAAGGTGATGAGGCCCAGTTGCCAGAGCATGCTGCGCATGGACCCGTCCTTGACGCCCTTGGCCATCATGTTTTCGACGGTCTCGACCCGTGGCGGTGCCAGCCAGCGGGCGCGCAAGTCCGTGATCTCCCGAGAGGGCATGGTATTGACGGCACGAGCGAGGATCCGGTGCAGGATGGCTTTTTCCTTGGGAACAGCCAAACGCAGGGCACCGCCCTCGACGTTTTTGGACAGAGCAACAGTCAACCCGGGCAGGCGCATCTTCTTCTGCTCGGATCCGAACATGATCAATGTGGAGACATGGGCTTCCGAGGCGCCTTCGGCAAATGCCGCGATGCCCTCGGCCTCGGTGTCAAAGGTGACGATCTTGCCTTCATCGCCCAAATACGGTTCGGCGACGGCGGCATAGGCCCCGCCCTTGAGCACCGAAACCGTTCGTCCGGCCAGCTGCGGCCATTGGTCGATGACCGGGCCGTTCTCCCGGTTGAGCAGGATGATCGGGTCGTAGGCATAGGGCTCGGTGAACAGCAGGTCCTTTTCCCGCTCCGGGGTCTTTGAGACGCTGAAGGCGGCCTCTACCTTGCCCTGCGAGACGGCCTTGATCACGTCGTCCCACTTGCTGAAGATGGTCGGCGATACTTCCACGCCCAATTGCCGTTCGAGAATCTCGATGAGGTCGGCATTGAGGCCGCTGTAGTTGCCGTTGTCGTCGACGATATCCACCGGACTGATGAAATTGGTGACGGCGAAGCGCAGGACAGGGTTTGCCTGCAACCAAGCCTTCTCCACATCGGTCAGGAAAAACCCGTCACGGGCGTAGTAGCGGTCTTCGGCGTCCGAAAACCAGCGGCGTTCCAAGGTTTCCAAGCGCTCCTGGGGGATTTTCCTCAGTCCGTCCTCAATCTTGGCCAGCAGGTCGGTGGCGCCTTTGGACACGGCACCGTGCAGCCCTTGCTCGAACAATTCCTGGGTCCGCTCGGTCAGTCCGGCCACGCCCAAGCGATTGAGGGCCGCCTTCATGATCGGCGCTTCCTCGACAATGGCGGCCACTTCGTCGCTCAGGAGGGCGGTAATCATGGATCCTGTTTCGGAGTACCCGACGAATTCCACCTCCGGGTACTCGGACCGTAATTGTGCCTGCTGCTTCGTTCCCTCGATCACCGCCACCCGACGGCCCTGCATGCGGCCAAGGGTGCCCGCCCGCTCGCCTCGCTTGGTAAACAGGGCAACATGCACATGGTGCAAGGGCGAGGTGAAATCGGTATAGCTTTCCCTTTCCGCGCTCTTGAACATTCCGAGATGGATATCCACCTCGCCCTTGCGCAGGGCTTCGAGGGTCTGCAACCAGCCCATGGGTGCAAAGCGGATGGGGGTCTTGCTGGCTTTGCTCCATTCGGTCCAGAAATCGACCATGAAGCCGATCGGCTTGCCATCCGGCGCGATCATGCTGAACGGTGCGTAGTCGTGGATCAGGGCGATGACCAAGGAGCCATCGTCCTGATCTCCGCCAGGGGTGGTCCAACGTCGGGCGATGCGATTGCGCTCGGTCAGACCGATTTGCGTCATGCCCGCATCCATATGGGCCAACAGGTCGGCATTTCCCTCGCCCACGGCGATGAACCAGTCATTGCTATAGAGCCGTTGTGAGGCGCTGATGGCATAGTCGGAGCTCAGCCCAGCGCGGGCCAGATGCCGCAGGCCTGTCGGGGTATCGGCGGCGAAGGCTTTGAGTCGCCCGGTCTTCAGCGCTTCGAGCAGGTCGTCATAGGTGTCGAAAGGAACCACCGATAGTCTCGGCAGCTTCCCTTTCAGATAGCCTTCGACGAAATCCCCGGCAATCACTCCCACGCGATATGGGGTCAGCTCGTTGAGGCCGGTGGGCGGCGGCAGGCTCTTGTGCAGGAATACATGGGTATCGGTCTTGCGCAGGGCTTGCCCATAATCGAGAAATTGATCGCGGGCCTGATTGTAGAACAGACCCGCATGGGCATCCGCCTGTCCATTGCCGACCATGGTCAGGGTTTGGTCCCAAGGGGCGGCGATGAAGTCCACCGGTGTGCCGGTCTTTTGCTCCCAGAGTTTCCAGAAGTCGATGATCATGCCCGCCGGGTTGCCGTCCGCATCGGTGAAGTGGAATGGTATGCAGTCCTGGCAATAGGCGACTCGCAGCTTGTCCGGTGCCGCCACGCTTTGGGTCGTCCACCCGGCCATGAAGACCCACAGCAGCAGGCTCAGCTTGAATAGAACGGCAAGGGCAGGGCGCGCGCGCATCAGTACACCGCCAGCAGGACAAGGGAGTAATTATGGAAGCAGGTCGTCCCGGCCACCGGGGCAATCTCGCCGTGGGTATAGAACCCGAACCAGGGGGAACCGGGGGCCACATTTTCTTGCAGATCGTTGATCACGTTGATCTTTTCCTGTTCCCGCAGAATCATCTTGCCGCGACCGGCGCAATCGAAGTGCAGCACGAATTTAGGTTTGCTGCCGGACAGTTGGTTGGTCACATCGGTGGCGATCTGGCGCACGCCGTCGATGATCTTATTCTTGTCCCGGCGGCTCATCCAGACGCCGGTTCCCGGCTCGGTTTCCGTGGCGACGGTTACCGATCCGGTCTCGGGATCCCTTTGGGGCATGAAGCGCACCAGGTACTCGTCATAGTCCTTCATGGCGTCCGGCGCCTTGAATCCCAGGCTGAGGTTGACCACGGCCCGTCCCCAATCACCCATTTCCTCCGGGTTCATATACTCTTCCAAAACCTTGACCGTCGGTATGCCGTCAATCTCATGGATCACGTTACCCTCGGCCTTGGTGATGGTGCGTTCCTCGCCGATGGGCATGCAGCCATGGTGCACCGCCGTCGCCAATCGGCCCTGGCCGGACATGAGCAGGCAGCTTATGCCGTTCTCGAACACTTCGCCGTTGCAGTATTGGGTGGTGCCCTTCATGTGCCAGCCATCGCCGGCCAGTCCGCCGAAAACCGGTAACGAAACATGCTGCGCCAAACCGGACTGGAAGCGATCAAAGTTGAAATTCAGCCCATCGCCCAGGGCAATCAGGCACAAGGAGTCCTCGGCCACGCAAGGCTTGAGCAACTGACCAATGGTCTGTCCGACCCCTTGGGCGCTTCGGTCAAGACCCTGGGCCTGGGCGACGTCAAAGCGCAGGTCGTCAGAGGTGATAACCATCACGCCGACAAAGAAGTTTCCCTCATCCGCCATGCCCGGCGCGATCAGGCCATTGCCGGAACAGCCGATCAGCGGTGCCTGATCAAGCAAAGAGCGGATTTCCCGGATGAGATCCTGCTGTGGATGGGAAGCGGAAGCGAAGACCAGGGCAACATCGGGCTTGTCGATGCTGGCATTTGTCAGTGCTTGTTGAACGGCTTCCGAAGCGGCCGTTTTGTAATAGCGGTGTCGGCTGGTACCGATGCCTGCATGCGTGCCCATGATATTCCCACGTGGTCTTCCAACTTGCGGGTGGCAGTTTAAATCAATTCAAGGGGAAATGGCACACCATGATGTTGCAGGTGCAATAAAAAAGGCCGCCCGAGGGCAGCCTTTTTCGTAGATGCCTTGTAGACGGGTCAGGCCGGGGCAACTTCCTTGTCGTTCATCATGGTCTTCAGTTCGCCATTGGCATGCATCTCGCGAACGATATCGCAGCCGCCGACGAACTCACCCTTGACGTAGAGCTGCGGAATGGTCGGCCAGCTGGCGAATTCCTTGATGCCTTCGCGCAGGCGCGGGTCTTCGAGGACATTGATGCCCTTGAATTTGACGCCGGTTTCGCTGAGCACCTGAACCACGGCGGCGGAAAAGCCGCATTGCGGGAACATGGGCGTACCCTTCATGTAGAGCACCACGTCGTTTTCCTCCAAATCCTGGCGGATTTGCTTGAATACGGGTTTGTCGTCGGTCATGGCGGCGTATCCTTCATATCAAATATAACCAAGGGCGGCCCCGCCGGAGCAGGGCCGCGATTGGTTTCCATATGGTCCCGATTGGGGAATCTGTCAACGACTCCCCGACTCGCAAGGATCTACCAGGCGGACTTCAGGCGGGGGCGCCACTGTTCACCCCAGGTTTTCATGTAATCCATGACCGCCTGTTTGGCGGGACTGGCGGCCACCAGGTCCGGCTTCCAATCATCAAGAATCCAATGACCGCGCTTGGTATCGGCGGGCAGGATCAAGTCGCTGGC